>NZ_BAAGXA010000004.1:0-401759 GCF_054780075.1 Okibacterium endophyticum
CGAGTCTGTCGCCTATGACCCGACTCACGTGTCGCCGATCATCTGTCGCCTATGTCGTGACACCAGACACCTCCGGGGGCACCCAATCGACGATGTTCGAAACTCCGACACGTGAAAGCGTGTCGGAGTTTTGTTCTTCCCTCCTCGTCATTGGCCGGGCTCGTGTTGTCGAGTGCTTCGAGGTGGATGTCCGGGTCAAGAATGACGTTGAAGGGCTTGGCAGCTGCCACGTCGATCTGTTTGTGCTCGCCGACGTGGATGACGACTTCGGTCGCGAGGTTGCGGGGGCACCTGCCTGACACGCGCAACCATCACGATGGAACGCGAGACCTGACACCAGCCTGCACGCTCTGACGTCACGGCATCGGTTCTAGTCCCGTGCGACCTCGGCGGCTTCTTCGGCGGGTGGGTAGGCGTCGCGCAGACGGTGCATGACCGCCGCCACGACGACGCGGACGTCCGTCTCGTGCAGCGGGGCGGGGGCCAACGCCGCACTGAACGAGAAGCCCTCGACCAGGGTGACCAGCAGGAGGCCTTCGCGGTACAGCGCCTCCTCGTCGATCATGCGGTCGGCCAGCGCGTCGCGCAGCAGCGAGCGGATCACTTCTGCGCCCTCAAGAGATGACCCCCATCGTAGCGATTTCTAGCATCGGCATGCTAGATCGTCTGGCATGGGCGTGCTAAATACACCTCGTGGCGGCGCCCCTTCCCGTTGCGGCTCCGGACGGGGCAAGGCATGAAGGGCTGGGACGACCCCCAGCCCGGCTCGACGGGCGAGGGCCCTGACGGCTTCGACGGGCTCGAAGACCTCGACGGTGATGCGGAGGCGTGGTCGACGCCCGCTCCACAGCCTGGTTCACCGTTGCCACCGTTCCGCCCCTCCCTCGCGCTCCAGCGCACACGATTTTCCGTCGACCTGCCCGATGCGTCGTCGTCGACGGTCGATGTCGATCACATGTCGGGCCGGGCGTCTCTCTACCGGGACGAGCGCCATGTTCAGACCGCCGACCTGCCGGTCCGGTTCCCGCTCGGATCAGACAGCATCGAGGTCGCCGCGAGCAGGTACGGCATGCAGCGGATTCACCTGATCAGCGCGAACGGCAGGGCGCGAGAGTGATGCCTGTCTCGCGGCCGTTCACGAACGAGACTACGGCGATGCGGAGGCGATGCCATGCTGCTTCGCTTTGGCCTGCTCGAGGGTCGACCAGACCTGGTGAAGGCCGTTTCGCAGATTGCGGCCCGAGACGACCCCAGCTACATGCTGGAGGACGAGACCATCCATCGACGCAAACACCTCGCGCGCCACATTTTCGACGTCTTCCACAATTCCGAACTGCCGCAGGCTCTCCGAGACCACGTCGTTGTACCGTTGGTACAACCTCGACACCGGCTCGCGAAAAACAGGATTCCGCCGCGCCTCCAAAGCCATTTCGTACTGAAAGGCCTGCAGCTCGGACTCCGACGAGAGCGAGGAGATAAGAGCATCGGCGAACACCCGTTCGGAGCTCAGATCGAGCAAGTGCGTGTTCTCGATCGTTCGCTCTGTGGCCCAGTCCAATGCGGCGACGAGGAGCGACTCGCGGGTACCGAAATGTCGGGCAACCAGCGAGTTGTTGACACCCGCGTGCTCGGCGACAGCTCGAAAGGTCAGTCCCCTGAGCCCTTTCTCGGCGACCACCGACACGGTGGCCCGGATGAGAAGCTCGCGACCTTCGCCATACGCAACGCGCTTCGTCATGTCTTCATCGTATGGGCTCAGGGGTGCGGATATTGCGTAAAGGTCGCCTCAGGCATTGCGCAAAAGTCAGCAAGTGCTTACATTGGTCTTCGGACTCAAAGATGAGGATGGAACATGAGCACAAATCGCTTCACCGCCCCTCAGGCGCCAGACCGAGCAATGGCAGTGCCCTTCGACGTGGGCAACGTGCACTGGGTACGCAAACCAGCGAGCGAATCCGAAGTCGCTGCGGCTGGGTACTGGTTCATCTCGCCAGAGGAGGCACCGGAACCTATCCGTGTGGTGAGTCACGCGGATGAGTCTGTGTATGTCATCGAGGGACGACTCCGCATCGAGCCGGAGGGTTCAGACGCATTCGAGCTCATCGCGGGGACGGCTGTGACGCTGAACAAGGGCGTTGTCGCCACGTGGACCGTGCTTGAGCCGACCGTCGAATTCTTCGTCTACTCATGACGGGTGTGGCCACGTCGTCTGGCATGCAATACGACGTCGTTGTGGTCGGCGCCGGATTTGCCGGCCTCGTTGCGGCCAGGGAGCTTTCCTCTGCCGGCAAGAGCGTTCTCGTTCTGGAGGCTCGGGACCGATTGGGCGGGCGAACCTGGCTCGATCAACGGATGGGGCTTCCGCTCGAGCTGGGCGGGACGTGGGTGCATTGGACGCAACCGCACGTGTGGGCAGAGCTGACCCGATATGGTATCGGCGTCGTACCGAGTCCGGAACCGCAGAACGCGCACTGGTGGGACGGCGAGCGGACGCAGGCCGGCTCGCCGGAGGATCTGCTCGAGCTCCTCGATTACCCGAACGAGCTTCTGACTTCCCGCGCCCGTGAGATCTTCCCGCGCCCGTACGAGCCCCTTCACAGCCGGGGACTCCAAGACATCGATGAGACGTCCCTCCGCGACGCGCTCACCCGCCTTCCCCTCACCGCTTCTCAGCGGACCGTGCTTGAGTCCTTTTGGACCCTGAACTTCAACGGCAACGTGGACGACGCCGCGTTCAGCCAGGCGTTGCGCTGGGTGGCACTCACCAACGGCGACTGGAAACTCTGCTTCGAGGCATGCGCAACATACAAGATCGCGGGAGGCACCCGTGTTCTCGCCGAAGCCATTCAACGTGACTCCTCCGCGCGGCTTATGCTGGGCACCGACGTGACCGCTGTCGAGTCCGGCCACGACTTCGCGCGCGTGGCGACGACGGACGGATCGGTCTACACCGCGCATGACGTTATCCTCGCGGTACCCTTGCAGACGCTTCCCCGGATCAGCTTCCGGCCCGAACTTCCGGCCGCCGTCACCGATGCGGCCGAGCGAGGGCAGCTCGGATTGGGATCCAAAGTCTGGTTCACCGTCGAAGGGGAACATTCCGCGTTCGTCGCTTTCGGTGCTGCGGAGTGGCCGCTGAACTTCTTCCAATCCGAGTACGTCAACGACGGAAAGACGTATGTCATCGGCTTCGGCCCGGACGCGCGCGCGATTGACGTCGACGACGTCGCCGCAGTGCAGGCCGCACTCGATCGCATCGTTCCCGGCTACCGCGTCCTCGAAAGCGCAGGGCACAACTGGGTGGCGGACGAGTATGCACAAGAGACGTGGCCGATGCACCGGACGGGGTATCTCACTCGGTCACTCTCTGCGCTGCAGCAGCGGCATGGTCGCATACAGCTGGCGGGTTCTGACATCGCCAGCGGATGGGGCGGGTTCATCGACGGGGCGATCGAGAGCGGCCTGACAGCCGCGCGACGGATCATCGCCGACGCGTCCACGGAACGCCGCCCTATGCATTTCGAAGACACTCATTCGACCGCTCGTGTCGTCAAGAAACGTGAGCCGGTAGTCAACAACCTGTCTGGATAGACCTCCAGGCTAAGAACACCCGAACCTGAACTTCGCCCCCCTGCCGATGATGTCAAGGAGCAAATACCATGTCCACACCACGCACTGACGAGCCCGCCGCTGATCGCATCGAGAGCCCCGGACACCTGCGAAAAACGCTCACCTGGAAAGATGGATTCGCACTCGCCCTCGTGATTCCCAACGGTCTGTTCGTCACCTTCGGGTACCTGATCGGGGCGGTCGGAGCGTGGACCGCGATCTCAATCTGGGTCGTCGCGACCGCCGTGTCCGTCTTGCAGAACGTTCTCTTCGGCGAACTCGCGGCGATGTTCCCGCGCAAATCCGGTGGTGTCGCACGATACGCCATCGAGGGCTGGCGCAAGTACTTCGTCCCCGCCGGTGCCGTCGCATCCTTCGGTTACTGGATGGGATGGTCATTGTCGCTCTCTGTGACGGCGGTCGCGTTCGGCTTCCTCGTCCAGACGTCGTTCCTCCCCGCGGCGACCGGCACCATCCCCTTCCTCGCCAACGATCTCGGCGTCGCGCACCTGATCGGGATCGCAGCCATCCTGCTCGCCTGGATGCTCAATCGTCGCGGCATCAAGCTGGGCGCCCGAGTCAACAAGTGGCTGGGCGTACTCGTCGTCGCCGGCCTTTTCGTGGTCGCCTTCGGCCCCTACGTCTTGCAGGGAGGTTTGTGGGATGCATCGCGGCTCACCTGGCATGTCGAGGGCAGCTGGATGACGATCGTCGTGGTCTACTACGTGACGTCATGGGTGACCTACGGCACAGAGATCTGCGCCTCGTTCGCCCCTGAGTACAAAGACACCGCGCGGGACACCTCGAAAGCCCTCATCACCTCCTCTGCATTCATGCTCGCGCTGTTCACCTTCGTGCCCATGGGCGTCGTCGGCACGATCGGCGAGGATGGTGTCGCGGCGAACCCGGTCGGATACATCGGCGAGTCGTTCCAGGCCCTGCTGGGGGGCGGCGCATGGATCGGCGTCGTCATCGTCGCCGCGAACATGTTCATCGCGATGATGTCCGGCACCGCTGACGGCGCTCGAGCCTTGTTCGGCCTCGCACAGGAAGGCATGACGGTAAGGCAGCTGGACTACCTCAACCGCCACGGCGTGCCGGGGCGCGGGCTCGCTGTCGACGCGATCCTCAACATCGTTATCCTCATTCTGCTGGCCAACCCCATCAGCATCCTGCTGGCGAGCAACCTCGGCTATTTGACAGCCATCACGCTCGGTGTCGCGTCGTTCCTCCTTCTGCGAAAAGACCGCCCCGACTGGCCCCGACCGATTCGTCTGGCGGCGGCGTGGACGGGGGTCGCATGGTTCTGCGTGGTCCTGAATGTGTTCGTCATCGCCATCGGCGTCACCCATCCAGAGCTCGCCGGATACGGCGATCACACCCAGACGTTCATCGGGATCGGAATTCTGCTTGTCTCCGTGTTGCTGTACGTGTTCAGACAGACGGTCCAAGACAAGAAGAAGCTCGTGTGGCGGGATCGCAGCATCCCTGTGCCTGACACACCCGAGGCCGCTCTCGCCCATGAGTAGCGGCTGATCACCGTGCTCATCGCCGAGAGCGTCACCGCGCATCCGAGCGCTCCTCTCATCGACAGGCATGCTCGGATCGCGGTGGTGAGCATGACCGAGGAGATCATCACCCTCCCCCGGTGGGACGCCCCGGAGGAGACATTTCATCTCCTGTTGCACTCCGCGGGAACTGTCGAGCTGCAGAGGGACGAACCCATACGCCTGCCACCGGAACACTGTCTGGTCATCCAACCGCAGCAGGCGACCAGAGTCCGATTCGACAACGAGGGTGCTGTCATCGCGCTTTCCTTCCCGAGATCGATCGTCGACGTCCGAAGTGCTCGACTCCGAGCCTCCATCGGGCGCCCACTGAACGCTTCGGAGGGAGTAGCCGCCGCGTTCGCGTCGCTTCTCCGGTCGCTGGCGGATGCATCGATGACAACGTCCCACGCGCAGGTTGCACTGCATCTCAGCGATGCGGTCACCGCCTTGCTCTCCGCGACGCTCATCGAAGCAGCCGCGGAAAGAGGCGGAGCACCGATGGCGCGAGCCGACGCGGTCCTTCTCGCCACGCGCAGATGGATCGAAGAACACCTCGGAGAACCGGGACTGACAATCAAGATGGTCGCATCAGCCAACCACATCTCGATCAGCTACCTGCAGAAGCTCTTCGCAGCCGACGGGCACGCTGTCAGCGGTTGGATAAGGGAACGACGTTGCGAGCGTTGTCGTCGTGACCTCTCCGATCCTTCTCAGCGAGATACTCCGATCGCGTCGATCGCCGAGCGGTGGGGATTCATGAGCGCAGCACATTTCTCGCGAGTGTTCGTGAAGAACTACGGTCTCACTCCCCGCGAGTACAGGTCCGCTGCGATGCGTCGGGTCCGCTCCCACGGCGACGGAACAGCCACGACGGACGGTTTGTGAGCGCACGATCAACGATTGGTGCTGTGCGCGCAAGAACGCGACGGCAGGCTTTTCAACAATGGGATAACCCCGAAACCACCGATGTCTCCCAGGAGAGGAATTATGACAGGCACCGTCTCACTGAACGATGTGACCGCTTCGATGCGGGCGGGGTGGCAGCTTCCCGCCTACCTCTACTCAGACGCGTCCGTCTATGAGCTGGAGCGAGAGCTCATCTTCCGCAAAGGCTGGCTCTACGTCGGCCTCGCCGAGAACCTGCAGAAGGCCGGCGACTACTTCACTGCCGAGCTCGGAGACATCCCCATCGTCGTCACCCGCGACACGGACGGCACCGTGCGCGGCATCGTGAACGCCTGCCTCCACCGGTTGCACCCCATCGCCAGCGGCGAGGGATGCTCGCGGTTGCTGCAGTGCAAGTACCACGGATGGACGTACGGGCTGGACGGCGCGCTGAAGACGGCGCCCCGTTCGCAGCATGAGCCCGACTTCGATCGGGCATCGATGAAGCTCCCCACAGTCCGAATCGAAGCCTTCGGTGCGTTCCTGTTCGGCAACGCCGATCCCGACGCCCCTCCGCTTATGGACTATCTCGGCGAAGCGCCTGAGCTGGTCACCAAGCTGGCGCTCGATTTCAGCGGCTGGAATCACGCAGGGTCGTACCGCTACGAGGTCGACGCAAACTGGAAACTCTTTATGGAGAACTCCCTCGAGTGCTACCACTGTGACCTCGTACACCACGACACCTTCGCCACCGCGATCGCCACGGGTCCCGAAGACTACATCTGCGAGAACTACATCAACGTCCTCACCCAGGTCGCCCCCATCCAGCACGCCCCCGAGACCGAGAGACGGTCGCTTGAGGATCTGGAGAAGTTCAGGATGCTCTACGTGTGGCCCACCACCGCCTTCTCAGTCGATGAATATGCCGGCGTTATCACCCGACTCGCGCCACTCGGTCCGACCCGGTGTGCGTGGGTCGTGGACGTGTTCGAAAAGCCCGGAGTCGATCCGGCCGTGCTGAAGAGCTGGATGACCATGTACGACCAGACTTTCCAGGAAGACAAAGCCGTCGTCAGCGCCCAGCAAGCCGGTTACGACTCGGGCATGATCTCCCAAGGACGCCTGATGCAGACCAATGAATCGTCAATCGGCATGTTCCAGCGCCGAACCTGGGATGCTCTGGCCGCGGCACTCCAGGGGCGGGGACCACAGTGATCCGCATCCTCTCAGACACCCAGATCTGCCAGGGGTACGCCAACTGCCTCGTTACCGCACCAGACCACTTCGACCTCGACAACGACGGCAAGGTCTCGATCCTCAACGGTCAGCCCACCGACGCCGACGCGTCCCTGGTCCGAGAAGCCGTGGAGAGCTGTCCCGTCCGGGCGCTGCGACTCGTGGAGACACCGTGACCGAGAGAATGGTGGTGGTCGGAGGCGGCGTCGCCGCGATCCGCACAATCGAATCCGCCCGCGCGGCCGGATTCACCGGCCATATCACCCTCGTCAGCGACGAGGGCCACCCTCCCTACGAACGACCACCGCTCTCGAAGCAGGTGCTCACCGGCAACTACGACGAGCGCATCTTGTTCCCGCGCAGCACCGCCGAACTCGAACAACTCGATGTGACGTACCGGCTGAACACAAGAGCAGAAAGCCTCGACCGCGGGCGTATGGCCGTCCGGCTGCACGATGGAAGCGACGTCTACTACGACTACCTGGCCATCGCCACCGGTGCACGCGCACGTACCCTCCCGTTCGACCATCCACCCGGCGTCTACACCATCCGCACTATAGAGGACAGCCTCGAAATATCGGCCGAGCTGGCATACCGGCCACGAGTAGCCGTCGTCGGCGCCGGGTTCATCGGACTCGAAGTCGCGTCCACCGCACGCGCACTGGGCTGCGACGTCACACTCATCGAATCCGGCCGTGTCCCGCTCGTCAGAGCACTCGGCCAAACAATGGGCGTCCACTGCGCCGCCTTACACGAATCACGAGGCGTCAACGTCCTCACCCGCGGCCGCGTCGTCGGCTTCACATCGAGCGACCGCGTCACGGGTGTTGTCCTCGACGACGGAATACTGCCGGTGGATCTCGTTGTGGTCGGCATCGGCGCCATACCGAACGTCGAGTGGCTCTACGGCTCTGGGCTGACCATCGCCAACGGCGTCCTCTGCGACGCCGGTGGTCGCGCCGATGAAAGCGGGCGGGTATTCGCACTCGGCGATGTCGCTGCATGGTGGGACCCCCGCACCGGACGACATGTCCGTCACGAGCACTGGACCTCGGCAGGCGACCAGGCGAACCACATCGGCAAGCTCATCGCGGGCGCGGAGCCCCCCGAACTCGTCAGCCCGCCCTACTTCTGGTCTGACCAGCACGGGGTCAAAATCCAGATGGCCGGCACCGCGTCAGACACCGACGACCTGACGGTGTTGCACGGTTCCCTTCCAGAAGGGAGATTTCTCGCCGCATACTCTCAAGACGATGTTCTGACCGCCATCCTGGGATTCGATGCGCCCCGCCTCGTCGCTCAGTTCCGCGCTCTCCTCGCTCACGGCGGAACGCTCGACGACGCCCGTCAGCTCGCGGTGAAGCTGGCTCCCGCTCCCCCAAGCGGCCGATCCGAACAACATCACCAGGTCCAAACCCCAACGTCACTAACGGAGGCTCTGAAATGACCATGCCGACCTCGATCCTCGACACCATCACCGTGCCCGAAAGCGAAGGCAGGGCGATTCCCGACGCAGCGACACGAGAGGTCATCGGGTACGCCCCCATTCATGGACTGGCTGACCTGGAATCCGCAATCATCACTGCGCGTGCCGTCCAACCGGTCTGGGACGCACTCGGGCATTCCGAGCGCTCCCGCATCCTCAACACGATCGCAGACGATCTCGAGGCGAACACCGAAGAGCTCGCGTCGATTCTGTCCCGCGAACAGGGAAAGCCACTGGACGGCCCCAACGCCCGATTTGAGATCGGCGCATGCGCTTTGTGGACACGGAGCGCTGCGGACACACCGCTCGAACCCGAGGTCGTCTTTGAATCGGGAACCGCCAAGGCCGAGGTTCACTACAGCGCGCTCGGCGTCGTCGGCGCGATCGGACCGTGGAACTGGCCCATGATGATCACGGTCTGGCAGATCGCCCCGTCCCTTCGGATGGGCAACACCGTCGTGGTAAAGCCCAGCAGCTTCACACCGCTATCGGTGCTTGCCCTGGCCGAGATCTTCAACCGCCACCTTCCCGAGGGAGTACTCACGGTCATCTCGGGGGACCGCGAAATCGGATCGGCGATGGCTGCGCACGGCGACCTGAACAAGATCATGTTCACTGGCTCGACCGCCGCCGGCCGCCGAATCGTCGAATCGTCGGCTCAGAACCTCGCCAGGCTCACCCTCGAGCTCGGTGGCAACGACCCAGGAATCATCTTGCCCAACACCGACATCGATGCCATCGCCGAGAACCTCTTCTGGGGATGCTTCATCAACACCGGGCAAACATGCGCAGCACTCAAGCGCCTGTACGTACATGACTCGGTGTACGACGATGTTGTGAGCAAGCTTGCCGCGATGGCAGAGACGATGCCGATGGGACGCGGGCTCGACGAGGGCGTGGTACTCGGTCCGCTGCAGAACCAGAGCCAGTTCGACATCGTCGCCAGGCTCGTCGACGACGCCCGGGTCCGAGGAGCGCGCGTCGTGGCCGGTGGGCGTCCCGCTCCCGAACTCGGGCCGCTGTTCTACCGCACCACTGTCGTCGCCGACATCGACGATGGTGCGGCTCTCGTCGACGAGGAGCAGTTCGGACCTGCCATTCCGATCATTCGGTACACCGATGTCGACGATGCCATCCGCCGCGCGAATGACTCCGAGCAGGGTCTCGGCGCATCCGTCTGGGCGAACGATCCCTCCGCAGCCATCGATGTGGCCAAGCGGATCCAGGCCGGCACGGTGTGGATCAATCAGCACGGCGCGCTTAACCCGATGGTCCCTTTCGGCGGCACCAAACAATCCGGCTACGGTCAGGAGTTCGGTGTTGCCGGCCTCAAGGCCGTCGCAGCACCGAAAGTGATTAGCCGATAACACAGCCCGCCTTTCCGGGATGGGTCCGGCGGCGGGCGGGCGGTGAGCCGGCGTTTCAGGGATCTGGTGGAAGCGTGCTCAAGCGCCGGATGACCGCGCTGCGGCCGGGGCGACGGGGGAGGCATCGCAAACCACGGTCTGTCGTGGCCCGGGGACGGCGCGTCGTCGCGCCGTGAAGAGTCCTCGACGGGAGGGCAGAAAGTCTCGGCCTGTCGACGGAGATGGCCGGCAGGACTTTCCCGTTCCCTTGCTCGCGTTCGCTCCCCTGTCCGCCTCGGCATCCGAGCTCTGCTGCCCCTGATACGTTCGAGCCATGGCCTTCTACAACGTCTTCACGATCCTCTACATCATCTCCGCGCTCGCCGCTGTCATCGTCGTGTTCTGGCTCGCCATCACCGCTATCAGGGCTCTCAACATCTATATCGTGAAGACCCGGCTGCAGATCGCCTCGCAGCGACCGGTCGAGCTCGACGAGTAAGAACCGTGAGTGTTCAGTTCGAATGCCTCACCGATCTTGACCTACCCGTTCAGGAGGCATTCGATCGTGCCAGGAGCATAGACGCGCACGTCGGCTCAATGGCGCGCTCACACGAACGCGCCGTCTCCGGTGTGACCTCCGGGCTCATCTCGCTGGGCGAAGAAGTGACCTGGAGGGCTCGCCATTTCGGCATTCCCTTCCGTCTGACCAGCCGGATCACCTGTATGAGCGAACCCGCCTTCTTCGTCGACGAGCAGGTGCGTGGACCGTTTCGCTCCTTCCGCCACGAGCACTCCTTCGAGCCGACTGCAAACGGTGGAACGACGATGATCGATCGAGTCAGTTTCACCGCGCCGCTGGGCCCGCTCGGCCTGATCGCCGAACGCCTGGTGCTCAGCCGGTACATGCGCCGATTGATCGAGCAGCGCAACGAATACCTCGCCGCTGGCGCCGCTGGCGCCGACGGTGCCGCTGGCGCCGCGAAACCCTGACCACGGCATCCGTTCCGCCTTCATCCGGCGCTTAAGCACGCTCCGACGCGGCGATAACGTGCTTAAGCGACGGATCAACCCGCCTGCTACGTTCGAACGATGACCATCTCTGACGAACTCGACCCATAAGAACAGATGAGCAGACGACATCTGATCGGCCAGGACGAGTATGGATTCGTCCCCGGCATGTCGAAGGCGGGCGCCGTCTGGGTTGCGCTGACGGCGACGGCAGTTCTTTCGCCGGTGCTCGCTCTGATGTCGTTGCTGATGATCCGGGACCGTTTTCAGACGTTGTGCTGGTACGCGACGGCGGGCGAAGGCAGGGGCTGGTCGTGCCCAGACGGCATCGCGTACATCCTGCCCGGATCGCTTGTGATCGTGCTGCTGGCACCGCTCCTCTTCGTCACCGCATTCGCCCTCGTCGTCCGGTGGCGCGATGCCGCGCGCGCGACGCGGTTTCACACCGCGATCGCGCCTCTCTCGCTCGCTCTGGTTGTGGTGATCTCGCTCGCTGCAGCGAGCGGGCAGCGGGGAGAACCACCCCCGGAGTCGTGGGCGGAGATCATGCTCCCCTCCGTTCTCTGCTTCGCGCCGGCGATGCTTGCGTCGTGGGTGTCGGCATCCGTGCGTTCGCGATTGTGGAGTACAGCCTGCGCGGGCATCGCGCTGGTGCTCGTGATCGTCGGAGTCGCTCTCGAACCCAGCACCGTCTTCGGTGCGGCCGTCGCGTGTGTGAGCCTGGTGATGGCACTGAGGCTCCACGTCGGCATCGGCCGCCTGCCATAACGCCTTCATCCGGCGCTTAAGCACGCTCCGCCGCGGCGATAACGTGCGTTGGCGACGGCTGAACCGCCCAGAGATCCCAGCGGATGCCGCCGGCGGGCCGCCACGACCGACCGCTCGCGTTTGCCCCGCGTTCACCGCTCGTTCGCTCGCACTTGACAACCTTGCGTCAGCCGCGACCCCGGCCGCCGCCACTCAACCCGATGAAGGATGTCATTCGTGCGCACAAAACCATGGAGCCTCGCCGCCGCCGCGCTCGCACTCGCGCTCACCGGTCCCCTGCTCCTCACCACATCGGCGAGCGCCGCACCGGCAGACGACGTGAAGATCAACGAGGTGATCCAAGACAACGACACAATCCCTGACACCGTCGAACTCATCAACACGGGCAGCACAGAAGCCGATATCTCGGGCTGGGTCGTCAAAGACGACAACGACGAGCGCGATCTGCGTGTGCCACCGGCCACCATCCTCGCCCCCGGTGCCTTCTATGCGATCGTCACAGACGACGACAGCCTCGAGACGGGCTTCGGTCTCGGCAAGGCCGACACCGCACGGATCTTCGCCGCCGACAGCACAACACTCATCGATTCCTTCGAGTGGTCTGGCCACCAGCCGACGTCATACGGCCGATGCCCGGACGGCGCAGGCGAGTTCATCGTGACAGCGGCTGCCACGCCCGGCTCCGCGAACCTCTGCGATGCCCCTGCCGCGGGAAACATCGTCATCAACGAGATCGAGTCGAGCGGCGGCTCGCCGGACGACTGGTTCGAGCTGATGAACATCGGCACAAGCACCGTCGACCTCTCCGGCCTCGTCGTGGCAGATGCGCCCGGCGACGAACCGTTCACGATCGCGGAGGGAACAACACTCGGCGCCGGTGGCCTCGTGGTGTTCGAGAAGGCGCAATTCGGGTTCGGCCTCGGCGGCGGCGACTCGCTGACGCTGTTCGACACCGACGGCACAACGGTCATCGACTCGTATTCCTGGACAGCCCACGCGGATGCCACGTACGGGCGCTGCCCAGACGGTGTAGGCCCCGTCACCGCCACGCTGGAAGCCACACCCGGCTCGGCAAACGACTGCGCCACTCCCGACCTGCCCGCGATCGCCGTGAACGAGATCGAGACGAGCGGCGGGACCCCCGGCGACTGGATCGAGCTGTACAACGCCGGCGCGACAGACGTCGACCTCAGCAACTGGGTCGTGCGCGACAGCGATGACGGCGCAGACCACGCGGCGGTCCTGCCCGCGGGCAGCAGCATCGCCGCCGGCGGCTTCTTCGTGGTCGACGAGGCCGTGCTCGGCTACGGGCTCGGCAAAGAGGACTCGGCGCGTGTCTACCTGCCCGGCGGGCACACTCTTGTCGACTCGCACTCCTGGACGGCAGTCGCCGGCAACGCGCACGCTCCGACGACCTTCGGCCGCTGCCCGGACGGCACAGGAGACTGGCAGGTGACGACCACGTCGACGAAGGGTGCGGGCAACGACTGCGGTGCAGCGATCCGCATCAACGAGATCGAGACGCAGAACGGTGACCCCGGCGACTGGGTCGAGCTCGTCAACAACGGATCAGCGTCTGTCGATGTCTCAGGGATGCTCCTGCGCGACGACAGCGACACGGGCCCGTTTGTGATCGCCGACGGCACGGTCATCGACGCGGGCGGGTTCCTCGCCCTCGACGTCGAGGGTTCCTTCGGTCTGGGAGGCGCGGACTCCATTCGTCTTCTCGCCGCCGATGAGAGCACGATCATCGACCAGCACAGCTGGACGGCGCACGCTGCCACCAGCCTGGGGCGCTGCCCGGACGGCACCGGCCAGTTCGCCGAGACGCGCGAGGCGACCAAGGGCCAGGCGAATGCCTGCGCCGGTGACCTCATCACGTCGGCATGGCCGGGCGGGGCCTCGGTCACCGAGGCCGACACGGCCGAGGCGTTCGGCTCAGACATTAGCGGTCTCGCCTTCGAACCGCAGACCACACCGGGCACGGGCACACTCTGGGCGGTCAACAACGGCGACGGCACACTCCACCGGCTGAGCCGCTCCGACGGCGTCTGGGCGAACGACACCGGCGAAGGCTGGGCTGAGGGCAAGACCCTCCGCTACCCGGACGGCACAGGAACCGTGGACGCCGAGGGCGTCGCGGTGACCTCTGCGGGTTCGTCCGGTGGTGTTTTCGTGTCCTCTGAGCGCAACACCGGCGCAGGCGCAGGCGGGAGCCGTCCCTCCGTTCTGCTCTACGACGTCAGCGGCAGCGGCGCCGAGCTCACCGCCATCGCCGAGTGGAACCTCGCGGCCGACCTTCCCGCTCTCGGCGCGAACGCCGGTCTCGAGGGCATCGCGTGGATTCCGGACGGCGACCTGGTGGCATCCGGCTTCGTCGACCAGAACACGATGGATGCCTATGACCCGTCTGCGTATGCCGGTCACGGCGACGGGCTGTTCTTCGTCGGCGTCGAGGCGAACGGAATGGTCTATGCCTACGCGCTCGATCAGTCAGGAGCCGGGTTCACCCGGATCGCGGCGTTCGAGAGCGGTTTTCCCGGAGTGATGGAACTCGAGTACAACGGGTCGACGAACGCGCTCTGGGTGGTCTGCGACGACACCTGTGACGGCCGGAGCGCGGTGTTCGAGATCGCCGGAGGCGGCGAGAACGCCGGGTCGTTCACACGCGTCTCTGTCTTCGAGCGACCCGCTGACATGCCCAATCTCAACAACGAGGGCCTCGCGATCGCGCCGGACGTCCAGTGCGTCGACGGTGTGAAACCCGTGGTGTGGTCAGACGACGGGCAGACGGAGGGGCATGCCCTGCGGCAGGGCACCATCGCCTGCACGGCAGACGGAGAACAGCCGACAGAGCCGGAGTCGCCGGCCGGCGGCGAGCCCCCTGCCGAGACGCCGGGCGCCGCGGCAGACACACCGGGTGAACTGAGCAGCACCGGGACAGAACTCCCCGTGAACCTCATCGCGCTCGCACTGGTCAGCCTGCTGCTCGGAGGGGGCGTGTACACACTCAGGCGCATCCGTTCGTCAGCGAAATAGGCATTCACACCACACAACGACGAGTCGCTCTGCACATCAGGGTGCAGGGCGACGGGCTACGTCGGCCCTCAGACGGCCGGCGCCGTGACGAAGTCGATGAGTTCTTCCACACGCCCGAGCAGAGCGGGTTCGAGATCGGCGAAGGTGCGCACCTGGCCCAGGATGCGTTTCCACGCGTGGGCGATATCGGTCTGGGATTCGTGCGGCCATCCGAGCGACGCGCAGATGCCCTTCTTCCATTCGACGCTGCGTGGAATCTGCGGCCACTCGCGAAGCCCGAGTCGCTCGGGTTTCACGGCCTGCCAGACGTCGACGTAGGGGTGCCCGACGATGTGCACGGTCCCCGGGGGCGCCTGGGCGATCGCCGCCTGGGCGATGCGGCTCTCTTTGGAACCTGGAACGAGGTGGTCGACGAGAACGCCTATTCGTCGTCCTCCGGTCGGGGCGAAGTCGCGCACGATCGCACTCAGATCATCGATCCCGCCGAGGTACTCGACGACGACTCCCTCGACCCGCAGGTCGTCACCCCACACCTTCTCGACGAGCTCGGCGTCGTGCCTGCCCTCGACGAAGATGCGGCTGGCCCTGGCAACCCGCGCACGGGCATCCTTCACAGCCACCGACCCCGATGCCGTTCTGGCCGGGCCGCCGGCGGTGCGCACGGGAATGACGAGCTCGACCGGCTTTCCCTCGATCAGAAACCCGGGACCGAGCGGGAAAACCCTCTTCTTGCCGAGGCGGTCTTCGAGCTCGACGGTTCGTCCCTCGACGCGTGTGATCGCACCGCACCACCCGGTCGAGGCCTCTTCGACCACGAGGTCGAGAATCGCCTCGTGTCGTTCCTGAGCCGGTTTGTTGCGGCGTCGCCAGTCCCCGGCGAGCACGTCTGTTCCGTATCGGTCGAAATCCACGCGTCCACACTAGGCAGCCGAACGATGCCGCCACGGGAGCCACGCCACGAGCGAGGAGGCATATCGAACGTCCACGAGCTGACATCTCGGTGGACCCTCACAGATGACGCCCATAGACTCGGAGTGCGGATGACGGGCCGCCGTTCGGGCGCCCCGTCGACCGCACAATCGAGCGAGACGACCGAGCGAGAGGCAGGCTGATGGGGGCAGGGCGCACGGGAGTCTCGTCGAGACGCACGACGGTCGGCCTGCTCGCAACTGCGGCGGCGGCGATGCTTGTGCTCACCGCGCCGATGAGCGCCTCTGCGACGGACCCCGTCGACCTGGGTTCGGCTCGTGTGGTCGACGAGGCAGGAGTCCTCGACGACTCCGAGGTCGGTGAGGTCGAGCAGGCGATCGACGACCTGTATTCAGAGACGCAGACCGACCTCTGGGTCGTCTACGTCGACGAGTTCACGAGTCCGAGTGACGCGGAGTCCTGGGCCGACCAGACGGCACAGGCGGGCGGGCTCGGCCCCACTCAGTATCTTCTCGCCATCGCGACAGAGGGCAGGACGTTTTTTCTCTCCGGCGATTCGGAAGGCACGGCGAGCTTCGAGCAGCTCGACCAGATCGAGCAGGAGCTCATCGGTCCCGAACTGCGCGACGAGGACTTCGCCGCGGCGGGAGCAGCGGCGGCAACCGGCCTGCAGCGCGCCGTGGACGGGCAGTCCGTGACGGGCGGTGGCTCGGGATTCGGTTTCTTCTGGTTCTTCGTCATCGCCGTTGTCGTCATCGGCGTCATCGTCTTCTTTGTCGTCGGCAGAAAGCGCTCGCGGCAGACCGCAGACAAACCCGAGGCGATGCCGGTCAAAGAGCTGCAGCAGCGTGCCGGCGCAGCGCTCGTCGAGACCGATGACGCGCTCAGAACGAGCAAGCAGGAACTCGGTTTCGCCGTCGCCCAGTTCGGCGAGGATGCCGTGGTCCGCTTTCGCACGGCCATCGACGAGGCGCAGTCCAGGCTGTCGCAGGCATTCGCGATCCAGCAGCAGCTCGCAGACGAGGTTCAAGACACCGAGCAGCAGGTGCGCGAGGGGAACAGCAGAATCATCGCCCTCTGCGACGAAGCAGGCGAGCTGCTCGACCGTGAGGCCGAGGCCTTCGACGAGCTGCGCCAGCTCGAACGCGATGCCCCCGCCGCCATGGCTGCGCAGAACGCCGAGCACAACCAGGTGGCCGCCAGGCTCACGGCCGCCGAGAAGTCGATCGTGTCGCTGGCGACCCGCTTCGCACCGGATGCCACGGCACCGGTCACAGACAACGTCGCCCAGGCGCGTGACCGGCTGCAGTTCGCCCGCACGACTCTCGACACGGCGGCCGAGAAGCTCAGCGCGAACGAGACGGGTGACGCAGCCGTCGGCATCCGCGCCGCCGAAGAGGCGATCGACCAGGCCGGTGTGCTGCTTGACGCGATCGACCGTCTCTCGGCAGACCTCGAGACCGCGGACCAGGCCATCCGCCCGATGATCGACGATCTTCGCGCCGACATCGCCGCCGCCCGAGAGCTCAACGATGAGAGCGGAAACGCCGCAGCGGCGGCGGCCTCGACCGAGACCACACTCGTCGACGTCGAGACACGGCTGAACGCCGCCATCCCCTACTCCCCCATACGCCTGCTCGAACGACTCACCACCGTGAACGCCGAGATCGATGGCGTTCTGAAGGGGGCTCGCGAGGCTGAAGAGGAGCGCAGGCGCGCTCGGTCCGCTCTCGGCCGCTCGCTGATGCTCGCCGAAACCCAGCTGAGCGCAGCGGACGACTATATTTCGACCAGACGAGGCGCGATCGGGAGCACGGCGAGAACACGGTTCACCGAGGCGGGTCGTGCACTGGCTGAGGCACGTGGCCTGCAGGAATCGGATGCGGTCGCGGCCCTGTCGAAGGCCGACGTCGCCAACCGGCTCGCCGGCCAGGCGATGGAAGCCGCGCGTCGCGACGTGCAGGGTTTCCGCCCGGACACCTCTGGAGACTGGTATGGCCAGTCGACGACGCAGAGCGGCAGTGGCGCCGTCGGTGCGATACTCGGCGGCATCCTCATCAATTCAGTGATGGGCGGCGGCGGGTCGAGGCGCAGCGGATTCGGCGGAGGATTCGGCGGCTCGAGCCGCCGCGGTTCCGCCGGCGGTTTCGGAGGCACGCGTTCTCGCAGCACTGGCAGCTTCGGCGGTGGAGGCACACGATCCAGGCGCGGCGGCGGCAGGTTCTGAGAGCCGGTCTCACGCCGTGGAAAGACCTATTCAGACAGACAACGGGCACAGAGAACAACAGGCACAGAGAAAGAGGAAGAACACATGGTGAAACAATCGATCTTCGGGCGGATCTCGACACTGGTGAGGGCGAACATCAACTCGCTCATCGATCAGGCAGAAGACCCGCAGCTGATGCTCGACCAGATGGTCAGGGACTACACGAACAGCATCGCCGAGGCAGAGTCCGCGATCGCCGAGACCATCGGCAACCTGCGGATGCTCGAAGAGGACGCATCTGAGGACCGCCGGGTCGCCCAGGACTGGGGCAACAAGGCCCTCGCGGCGAGCCGCAAGGCAGACGAGTACCGCGCGGCCGGGAGCATCGCCGACGCAGACAAGTTCGACAACCTCGCGAAGGTCGCCCTGCAGCGTCAGATCTCGGCCGAGAACGAGGCGAAAGAGGCGGAGCCCCAGATCGCGTCGCAGACGCAGGTCGTCGAGCAGCTCAAGGCCGGCCTCAACGGCATGAAGCAGAAGCTCGAACAGCTGAGGTCGAAGCGCAACGAGCTCGTGGCGCGTTCGAAGACCGCCGAGGCGCAGCGGAAGGTCGCAGACGCGGTCAAGAGCATCGACATCATGGATCCCACGAGCGAGGTGGGTCGTTTCGAAGACAAGATCCGCCGCGAAGAGGCGAAGGTGCGCGGTCAGCAGGAGCTGGCGGCGTCGAGCCTCGACGCCCAGTTCGAATCCCTCGACGATCTCGGCGAGCTCACCGAGGTCGAAGCGCGGCTCGCAGCCCTCAAGTCGGGCGGGCAGTCGTCCATCGGCCAATAAGGCAGCGAACAGCGTAAGGCAGCGAACAGCGAACGGATGCCCGTGTGCCGGCGGGCACACGGGCATCCGTTTCTCCTCTGGCGAACGTCCGTCGAGCCCGCCCGACATCTCGGTGCGCGGCACCATACTTGTCAGATGGCGTCTTTTGTTGTTGTGCCCCAGTGGCAGGGCTCGGGTTCTTCGCGGGCTATGCAGCTCATCACCGGAGCCGAGACGATTCTCGGCGACCTGCCGGCCGCGTCGTCAGAGCTCATCGATGTTCCCCTCGAGGCCGGCTCCTCGCTCGAGACAGGTGTGCAGCGGGTCTCATCCGTCGACCTGATCCGGCATCGGCTCGCCGACAGGCTCGAGGGCAGGACCGAGCCGGTGATCACGATCGGCGGAGACTGCGGAGTCGAACTGGGTGCTGTGGAGCACGCTGCAGGCGTCTTCGACGATGTCGCCCTGGTCTGGTTCGACGCTCACGCCGACCTCGGCCGCGTCGAGACGTCGACGTCGGGGGCGTTCCACGGGATGGTGGTGCGATCGCTTCTGGGGGACGGCCCCGAGCTGCTCGCCTCGTCCCACCCGATCGAACCCTCGCGCCTGGTGCTCGCCGGAGCACGCGCCTTCGACGAGGCCGAGGCACACGACATCGCCGACGCGGGGATCACGCATATACCGGTGGGTGACTTCACAGCGGATGCCGTGGTGAAGGCGGTCACCGCTGCTGGAGCGCAATCGGTCTATCTGCACGTCGACCTCGACGTGCTCGACCCCGACACGATCATCGGAGTCACACATCCAGAGCCGTTCGGCATCGCCCCGGCGGTCCTCGTCGAGGCCATCACAGCGCTCAAGGCGGAGTTCGCGTTCGCGGGCGGCGGAATCACGGGTTTCGCGCCGTCGAGCGCTGAGGCCGCAACCGATGACATGGGAACGATCCTGCGGATCGTCGGGGCACTCGCACGCTGATGGAGCCGGCGGCGGCCTATCGCAAGCGACAGAGCACGCAGTAGCCTCGAATCATGACCGACACCTGGTATGACGTCGTTGTGATCGGCGCGGGTCCGGTCGGCGAGAACGTCGCAGACACCGCGACTCAGGCCGGCCTCTCGTGCGTCGTCGTCGAGAGTGAGCTCGTCGGCGGAGAATGCTCGTATTGGGCGTGCATCCCGTCGAAGGCGCTCCTGCGCCCCGGCGCCGCACGCGATGCCGCCCTGCGGGTTCAGGGAGCGTCTGAATCTGTGACCGGCAGCCTCGACGGTGGAGCCGTGCTCACCCGACGAGACGGTTTCGTGAGCAGCTGGGACGACTCCGGCCAGGCGGCCTGGCTCGACGGCGCGGGCATAGCGCTCGTCCGCGGCCACGCACGCCTCGCTGGTGAGAAGACTGTCGAGGTCGAGACAGAGACCGGGGCGGTGACGCTCCGGGCCCGTCATGCCGTCGCGATCTGCACCGGGTCGGCAGCGCTCATCCCCGACGTCCCGGGTCTCGCCGAGGCTGACCCGTGGACGAGCAGAGAGGCCACCTCGGCACAGGAGATTCCCGAATCCGTGGCAATACTCGGTGGCGGAGTCGTCGGTGCCGAGATGGCCACCGCGTACACATCGCTCGGCTCCCGGGTCACGCTCATCGTGAGAGGGCGTCTGCTGTCTGGGCACGAAGACATCGCCGGAGACGCGGTCGCCGCCCGACTGCGCGAGCGCGGAGCGACAGTGCTCACCGCGAACGCCACAGACGTCACGCGCGACACCGATGGCACGGTGCACGTCGAGCTCGACAACCGAGAGACCGTGATCGCAGCGGAGCTGATCGTCGCCACCGGTCGTGTGCCGCGCACGTCGGACATCGGCCTCGAGTCCGTGGGGCTGAAGCCGGGGTCCTGGCTCGACGTGAACGACTCGATGCGCGTCACGGCCGTCGACGGAGACTGGCTCTACGCGGTGGGCGACGTGAACCACCGCGCACTGGTCACACACCAGGGCAAGTACCAGGCGAGGGCTGCGGGGCGGGCGATCGCCGCACGTGCTGCGGGAGATCACGCGGATCCCCTCCCCTGGACCGACACCGTGGCATCCGCAGACCACACGGCGGTGCCGGCTGCCGTCTTCACCGATCCGGAGGTCGCCGCTGTGGGCCTCACAAGCGCTGCAGCGGCCGCAGCCGGTCTGCGCACCCGCGTGATCGACTACGATCTGGGTTCGGTTTCGGGCTCTGCGCTGCTCGCAGACGGCTACACCGGGACGGTCAGGGCGGTGATCGACGAGGATCGCGGAGTGCTCGTCGGCATCACCTTTGTGGGGCAGGACGTCACCGAGATGCTCCACGCGGCGACGATCGCCGTCGTCGGCCAGGTTCCCCTCGACCGGCTGTGGCACGCGGTGCCGGCGTTCCCGACGATGAGCGAGGTGTGGCTGCGCCTGCTCGAGACCTACCGGGCAGACGCATGAGACGCCTGCTGCTCGACTCGCCGATCAGCAGGCTCGGCTACCTGTATGCAACGCTCGTCGGGCTCGTCTGGGGATCGATCTGGTCGACCGGCCGCGTCGAACGCGAGAACGGGCTGTGGATCTTTCGCGGTATGCCCAGATGGACATTCGGCCGCGGCGGCTCATGCGTCGGCTCGTGTTACCTCACAGACGGGAATGTCTCACCCGACATCCTCGACCACGAGGCCGTGCACAAGCAGCAGTGGAAGCGGTACGGCATGCTGTTCCCCTTCGCATATCTCATTGCCGGGCGCGACCCGTTGAAGAACCGCTTCGAGAGGGAGGCCGGGCTCGAAAAAGGCGGTTATCTGCGAAAGAAGCGCACCGGCTGAGAACGGCTCAGTCCAGGTCGTCAGGGTCGCTGCCCGTGCGCTCACCGCTCTCGAGCGTCGCGATCGCCGTCATGTCATCCTGGCCTAGCTCGAAGCCGAACACGTCGAGATTGCTCCTGATGCGTTCGGGCGTCACCGACTTCGGCAGCACGATGTTGCCGAGCTGCACATGCCAGCGCACGATCACCTGGCCGACCGTGACGCCGTGCCTGTGGGCGACGGCATCGAGAGTCGGGTTTCCGAAGAGCCGGCCGCGGGCGAACGGCGACCAGGCTTCGGTGCGGATGCCGTGCCTGGCGTTGAACGCGCGGGTCTCTGCCTGCGGGAGCCACGGGTGCAGTTCGACCTGGTTGACGACGGGAACCACATCCGTCTCGGCGAGCAGTCGTTCGATGTGGTGCTGGTGAAAATTGCTCACCCCGATGGACTTGACCCTCCCCTCGTCGCTCAGGCGCTCGAGCGCTCGCCAGGTGTCGACGTAGCGATCCTGCCGGGGGGCAGGCCAGTGGATGAGGTACAGGTCCAGGTAGTCGAAGCCGAGCTCATCCATCGTCGCGTCGAACGCCCGCAGCGTGCTGTCATACCCGTGATCGCTGTTCCAGACCTTCGAGGTGACGAACACATCGCCCCGTGGGACGCCGCTCCGGCGAACGCCCTCACCGACGGCTCGTTCGTTCTGATAGAGGGCCGCCGTGTCGATGTGGCGATACCCGGACGCGAGCGCCGTGGCGACGACATCTGCCGTCTGCCGTGCGGGAACCTTGTAGACGCCGAGACCCACCTGCGGAATCCGCCCGCCGTCGTTCAGGTCGAGCAGGGGCGCGGAAGCAAGCGGAGCGGCCGTCATCGCTCCATTATGGCGTCAGGACGCTGCCGACGGCAGTACCCTCACGGGCTCAGCGGCGACCGTGCAGGCAATACTCCGAGGGAACGGTGATGCGTGATTCGTCGACGCCGAGCGCAGCGGTCAAGTGCTCGAAGCATCCGCTGACCGAGCGGTAGCCGCCGCCGAGCCAGACGTGAGCGTCTGTTGCATCGGCCTCGAAGAGCATCTCGTTCGACCAGGCGGTCACGGCACGGGTGAGTGCGATGCCATTCGTGCAGCGCTCCGCGGTGCCGGGTGCTCCGGTTCTGGTCGACCGGGTCAACCAGGTCACCGTCATACGGGTCGGCACGTCGACGGTGCCGATGTCGGCGGGTGAGTCGACCTCGATGAACACACGGCCCTTTGCACAGATGGGCAGGGTCGACAGGGCGGCTTCGAGTTCGGCGAGGCCGCTCTCATCACACGCGAGAAGGTACTGCACCTTCGACGCCGCCGGCCGCCTGGCGGCGCGTCGGCGCGGGCTCGGCCTGGTGGGGCTCAGCGTTCCGGGACTCTGCGCACCGGCCTGGTCGTGGATCGTCATATCGTAGTTAGTATAGGCATGCCTAACCGTGAATAACCAGTGTTCGGCCGCAACGCCACGTGACAGCCGACGGTGACTCCGATCGGCGCGTCGCAGAACATGCCGAATCACCATTGCGTGTCACGATGACACCGACCTCTTTCGTAACGATTCGGGGCAGAGCCCCTGCGCACGAGAGAATGAAGGACAACCGCGGCATTCTGCGCCGCCATCCCTGTTCGAAAGGACCGCATTTCTATGCGTCGCTCCACACGTTCCCTCACCCTCGCCCTCGCGACTGCAGCCGTCTCTGCGGTGCTTCTGAGCGGCTGTGCGCCAGATGGCGGCGGCGATGGCGGCCACGAGGACGCCTCGGTGACTGTCGGGCTCGTCCTGGCGCCGGACAACCTCAATATCCGCGCGACCTCTGGAGCTGCTCTCGAACAGGTGCTCATCGACAACGTCTACGAGGGTCTTGTCTCACGGACGCCAGACGGTGAGATCGTACCGAGCCTCGCCGAGAGCTGGGACGTCTCTGACGACGGGCTTGAGTACACCTTCCACCTCGCCGAGGGTGTGACCTTCCACTCGGGCAACGACATGACCGTCGACGACGTTGTATGGTCGCTGACCCAGGTGAAAGACGACGCGTCCCTGGTCGAGCACGGCAACCTGTCCCTGGTCGAGACGATCGAAGCCGCAGACGAGAGCACTGTCACCATAACTCTCTCGTCTCCAGACGCGAACCTGCTCTGGAACCTCAGTTCACGCGCGGGCCTCGTGCTCGAGGAGCAGGCGACGAACGACCTGGCCACAAGCGCGAACGGCACAGGCCCGTTCACGCTCGCCGAGTGGAAACAGGGCGACAGCATCACCCTCGCCCGATACGACGACTACTGGGGCGAGGCCGCCAAGGTCGACGAGGTGGTGCTCGCGTACATCCCCGACTTCACAGCGGCGGTCAACGCCGTGATCGCCGGTGACGTCGACGTGCAGGTCTCCGTCGATGCGAACCTGCGCTCGCAAATCGACGAACTCGACGACGTCACCCTCGTCGAGGGCCGCACAACAGACAAATTCACTCTCGCGTTCAACAACCAGCGCGCACCCTTCGACGACGTGCGAGTGCGAGAAGCACTGCGCCTCGCCATCGACCACAACGCGATCATCGAAGCGATCGGAGGCGCGGGCTCCGAGATCGGCGGTCCGATCCCGGAGCTCGACCCCGGCTACGAAGACCTCACCGGCACGCGCGAGTTCGATCCGGACCGCGCCCGCGCCCTGCTCGCCGAGGCCGGTCATCCCTCGCTCGAGCTGACCCTCACCATTCCGAGCTTCTACGGCACAACAGTGTCGAGCATCCTCGTCTCCCAGTTCCACGACGTCGGCGTCACCCTGAACGTGAACAATGTCGAGTTCGCGACCTGGCTGAACGATGTGTACACCAACAAGGACTACGACCTGAGCTACGTCGACCACGTCGAGGCGCGGGACTTCGGCAACTGGGCGAACCCGGACTACTATTTCGGGTATGACAACGCCGAGGTCCAGGCCCTGTATGCAGAGTCGGTTTCCGCTGTGGATCCCGGCGTGGCAGACGAGAAGCTGAGGGAGGCTGCGAGAATCGTGGCAGAAGACCACGCGGCAGACTGGCTCTACAACGCGACCACGCTCACGGCGGTCCGCGAAGGGATCACCGGTTTTCCGACCGATTCGTTGAACGCCAGGATCGACCTCGGGCAGCTCGCCGCAGAATAGCCGGCAGACTCCAGTGATCCGGCTGACCGCATGATGCGATTCATCCTGACCCGCGTGCTGCTGCTCGCGGGCGGGCTCGTCATTGCGACGCTGCTCATCTTCTTCACCCTGAGGGTGCTGCCGGGGGATGTCGCGCAGGTGATCGCGGGCACAAATGGCACGCCGCAGCAGATCACCCTGATCCGCGAGCAGCTCGGGCTCGATCAGCCGGTGTTCGTCCAGTATGCCGACTGGGTGGGCGGCCTGATGCGCGGAGACCTGGGCACCTCGCTCATCACCGGCTCGCCGGTTGCCACCGAACTGGTTGAAAAGGCACAGGTCACGGTGCCGCTCACCGTTATGTCGCTCGCGATAGCGCTTCTGATCAGTGTGCCGCTCGGCATCCTCTCCGCCCTGCGGCGCGCGCGTCCCTCTGGCGCCATCCTGAACGCCGGCGCGCAGGCCGTCGCCGCCGTTCCCGTGGTCTGGGCCGGCATGCTGCTCGTCATCGTCTTCGCTGTCACGCTCGGCTGGCTGCCCCCGCAGGGGTTTCCGCGCGACGGATGGGACGACCCGCTGCGCGCGTTCAGATCGCTGCTGCTGCCCGCACTCACGATCGGCGTCGTCGAGGGCGCCGTGCTGCTGCGCTTCATCCGCTCGGCAGTGCTCGAGGCCCAGGGGCAGGACTACGTGCGCACGGCGGCCGCGATCGGGCTCACCAGAACCAGGGCGCTCCTGACACACGGTGTGCCCGTCGCCGCGCTCTCCGTGATCTCGGTGTTCGCACTGCAGCTGGCCGGCCTGCTCGTCGGTGCGGTCATCATCGAGCAGCTGTTCAGCCTGCCAGGCATCGGGCGGATGCTCGTCGCAGACGTCGGCAACCGTGACCTCGAGAAGGTGCAGGGAGAGATCTTCGCCATGACCGGTGTTGTGCTCGTGCTCGGAGCCGTTCTCGACATCGTGCACCGGCTGATAGACCCCCGTCAGCGGGAGATCCTATGACCGTGTATCGGGCAGACGCGCCCAGTCGGCGTCTTCGGCGTCGCACGCATCGTGAGGGCTGGCTGCGAGCCCTGCTCAGAAACCCGGCGGGCGTCTTCGGCGTCGTCGTCGCACTGCTCGTGCTCGCCTCTGCCGGGCTCTCGCTGCTCTGGCTGCCATACGATCCGCGCACGGTCGACGTTCCAGGCGCCTGGCAGTCCCCCGGTGCCGAGCACCTGCTCGGCACAGACAACGTCGGCCGTGACATGTTCAGCATGCTCCTCGCCGGCGCACGGGTGACGGTTCTCGTCGCGGTCGGCTCGCCGATCGTGGCGGCGATCGTCGGCGTCATCTTCGCCGCGCTCGGATCCCTCACGGCGAGATGGGTGCGAGAGTCGATAGCGGTGCTCATCGACGTGCTCATCGGGTTCCCCACCCTCCTGATCGCGATGATGCTCGCCGCCAACTTCGGAGGCTCGCTGCTCGTCGTGATCGTCGCCGTCGGTGTGAGCTTCGGCGTCAACCTCGGCCGCGTCACCCGTCCGGAGATCCGTCGGGTCTCTCGCGCGGACTTCGTGCTCGCCGGCCGGGCGGCCGGACTCGGCCCGTTCCGCAATCTCACCCGGCACCTGCTCCCGAACATCGCGCCGGTGTTCATCGTGCAGCTGTCGTGGGCGGCAGCCGTCGCCGTGCTCGCCGAAGCCGGGCTCTCGTACCTCGGCTACGGAGCACCGTCGACGACACCCTCGTGGGGTCGTATGCTCGCCGAGCTCCAGCTGTACATCGGCGTGCACCCTTATTCGGTGCTCTGGCCCGGACTCGCCATCACGGTGACGGTGCTCGGTTTCAACCTGCTCGGCGACGGACTGCGCGATGCGACGGACCCGCGCCTGATGCGCACAGACCCCCGGTCGCGGGCGGCACTCTCGAGAGAACCGGTGCAGATGTGAGCCTCGACGTCACAGATCTCAGCATCACCATAGACGGACGCGCGGTCGTCGACGGGGTGAGCTTCAGCGTGCAGCAGGGTGAGCGCTTCGGAATCATCGGCAGCTCCGGCTCCGGCAAGTCCCTCACGGCCCTGGCCATCCTGGGGCTTCTGCCCGAGGGCGCCGGTCTGACCGGAAGCATCCGCTACGAGGGACGCGAACTCGTCGGACGGGGCGAACGAGAACTCGCCGCGATGCGCGGCAACGACATCAGCATCGTCTTCCAAGAGCCGCGGACAGCGCTGAACCCGATTCGAACGGTCGGCCGCCAGATGACGGAGCCGCTGCGCATCCACGGCGGGCTCAGCAGACGCCAGGCCCAGGCCCGCGCGATCGAGCTCGCGCGCCTGGTGTCGCTGCGCGACCCTGAAACCGTCATCGGGCGCTACCCGCACCAGCTGTCAGGCGGTCAGCGCCAGCGCGTCGGAATCGCCATGGCCCTGGCGGCACGACCGAGGATCCTCATTGCCGATGAACCCACCACAGCCCTCGATGTGACCATCCAGGCCGAGATCCTCTCGCTCTTCGACCGCCTCGTCACCGAGCTCGGCACCACCCTGGTCTTCATCACGCACGATCTCGCCGTGCTGCGCCAGGTGGCGACGGATGCCGTTGTGCTGGATCAGGGACGTGTCGTCGAGGCGGCTCCCGTGAGTCGCCTGCTCAGCGAGCCGGCGACATCCGTCACCCGGAACCTGGTCGATGCGGCCCGTGCCACCGGATGGCGCGGCGCACGGGGAACCCGACCCGCCGAGGGACCCACACAGAGAGGGCCACACCGATGACAGCTGCCCCCCTGCTGCGTGCCACCGCGCTCTCACGCGAATACCGGCTGCCCCGCCGCACACTGTTCAGCCCGGTGAGAGTCACGCGGGCGCTGCACGAGACGAGCCTCGAGGTGAACGACGGTGACGCCCTCGGCATCATCGGCGAATCGGGGTCGGGCAAGTCGACGCTTGTGCGCCTGCTGCTCGCGCTCGATACCCCGACCAGCGGTCACGTCGAGTTCAGGGGGCACCGGGTCACGGGCATGAGCCGGGCGCGTGTTATGTGGATGCGGCGTGAGACGGGCATCGTCTTTCAAGACCCGTACGCATCGCTCGACCCGCGTATGCCCGTCGGCCGGATCGTGGCTGAACCGCTCATCGGGCTCGACGTCAGGTGCGATCGCCGGGAACGCGTGCAGTCGGTGCTTGAACGCGTCGGCCTCGAACCCGAGATGGCCGACCGTCTTCCCCACGAGTTCTCCGGCGGCCAGCGTCAGCGCATAGCGCTCGCACGCGCGATCGTGCACAGGCCGAAACTGCTCGTCGGCGACGAGCCGTTGAGCGCACTCGACGTGACGGTCAGGGCCCAGATTCTCGAGCTGCTGCAGGAGCTCAGGCGGTCACTCGGACTCAGCCTGGTCATCGTGTCTCACGACATCGGCGTTGTTCAGGACCTCTGCACGAGCGTCGCCGTGATGAAAGACGGCGAGATCGTTGAACGCGGCACCTCTGAGGCTGTGCTCACCCAGCCGGAGCACTCCTACACCCGCAAGCTGCTCGGAGCCGTGCCGACTCTGGGCTGACCCCTGTCCCGACCCCGTCAGCGTGCGAGAGCCGGCACCCGATCCTGCCAGTGGATGCGCCGCTCGAGCTGTGCGCCGATCGACAGCAGAGGTGCCTCTCCGCCGGGCCTGCCGACGAGCTGGACACCCATCGGGAGCCCCTCTGCAGTGACCGAGACGGGCAACGTGACAGCGGGAAGGCCCGCCACGTTGACGAACGACGTGAGCGGTGAGTATTGCACCTGCTGCCGAAAGTTCACCTCTGGGTCATCGCGGTCATACGACCCGATCGGGCGGGGCGGCTGCGCGAGAGTCGGCATGAGCACGGCGTCGAAGGGCGCGAACTGCGCGATCACACGTCGCTCGAACGCGGCGAACGACCGCAGCGCCTCAGCCAGCTGCACTGCCGTCATCGTGCGGCCCTCCCTGACCAGCCGCGCCGTGAGCGGCTCGAGCTCATCGATGCGGTCGTCGGCGATGGGGATGGTCGCCGCCGAGGCGCGCCAGACCGCTGTGAACGCCTCCGCGTAGTGTCCACCGTGGTCGAAGTCGAGGTCGTCGATCCCGTGACCGATGGACGCAAGGTGAGCTATCGCATCCGACAGGGCAGCGGATGCCTCTGGTGCCGTCTCGACGGCGTACCCGTCACCCCAGGGCTCGCCATGGAGCACGGCGATGTTGAACCGGCCCTCACCGCGGACGGCGGCACCGAGCAGGTCGCCGTCATCGGGGCCGGGCGCCCGCAGCGCGTAGTGGTGCTCGACGCGTCCGTTCCTGCGGGCGATCATCGCGTCGAGGAGCATGGCGGCGTCTGCAACGGTCCGAGCGATCGGTCCCTGCACAGGGAGCCCGCCGAGCGCGTCGATTCCTGACCCTGCCGGCACCAGCCCCCGTGAGGGTTTGATCCCCACGAGGCCGCATGCAGCGGCGGGAATGCGGATGGAGCCGCCGCCGTCGCTCCCGGGCGCGAAGGGCAACAGGCGGGCGGCGACAGCCGCGGCTGCTCCCCCGCTCGACCCGCCGGCGCCGAGGTCTGTGTTCCACGGGTTTCGTGCGGGTGGGGCCACAGACGACTCGGTGTAGCCGTGCATGCCGAACTCGGGGGTGTTCGTCTTCCCCAGGCTGATCGACCCGGCCTCGTCGAGAACACTCACGATCTCGTCGTCCTCGTCGGGAATCGTCCCCGCGAACGGTCTCGACCCCAACGACATCGGCACCCCTGCCCTGGCGTTGAGGTCTTTGTCGGCGAGCGGGAGGCCCCAGAGCGGCGCCGTGCGCGGGATGCTCGTCTCGACGACACGTGCTCGTTCGAGCGCCCGCTCTGCCGTCACCGTGACAAAGGCGCCGACCGACGGGTCGAGACGCTCGATGCGGTCGAGGTAATGGGAGGCGAGTTCTGTCGGTGAGACCTCACCTCGTTGCAGGGCCAGCCACTGGTCGACAGCGGATTCATCGTGGAGTTCGCTCACCCCTCGAGCCTACGCCCGCCGCTATCCCGTTTCGTCGCGCGATGCGCACGGCAGGCGCGGGGTCCAAGCGCGGGGTCCACGACAGGCGCGGGGTCCACGAGTCTGGGCCGGGCGGCCCAGGGCGAGGAAAGAGTCGCGAGGAAAGGACGGATTCTCTGATCGCATCCTTGCGCCATGACTTTTCCCCCATCGGGTTTCTCCACACCCGGTCGGGGAACGCCCGGCTCTCCACATATCTCGGCGCGGTGACCCGTCGGCATCCGGCACCCGGCATGCTCACCGCATGGAGCAGAAAGCAGTCGGGCTCGCGTTGTGGTTGAACGAACACGGTGGCATCGCCCATCGCCGCGATGTCGTCCGCGGCGGATTCACCCGATACGCCATCCTGGCGGCGATGGCAGCGGATGAGGTTCGTGTGCTTCGCCGCTGGTGGCTCTACACCCGTTCCTGCCCGGCGCCCCTCGTGAGGGCGGCATCCGTTGGAGGCCGGCTGACGTGCCTGACGGGAGCGCAGCACCACGGACTGTGGGTGGTCGACGATGGCCGCGTTCACCTCTCGGTCCGCAGCAACGCCTCCGTCGCGGCCCGCGAACCCGACGTCGCCCTGCATTGGGCACGGGTGCCGGCGCCGGTGTCCGGCTACGCTCTCGTCGAACCCGTCGTGAACGTGCTCATACACACCGCGCGATGCCAGACGTTCGAGCGCGCAGTGGTCGTTTTCGAGTCGGCGTTGAACAAGCGTATGGTCACGCAGGACGAGCTTGTGCGGCTTCGTGTGCGGTCGGCGGCGTTCGCGGATGTGGTCGCTCAGGCCGGCGAGCTGTCCGACTCCGGCATCGAGTCGCTGCCGATACACCGGCTGCGTCGACTGGGCATCACCGTTCGCCAGCAGGTGCGGATCGAGGGACGCCCGGTCGACGGCCTGATCGGCGATCGGCTCGTTCTCCAAATCGACGGGAACGAACACCATCTGGATCCCGCCCAACGCGAGAGAGACATCCGGCACGACGCGCAATTGTCGTTGCGCGGATACACGGTGCTGCGGTTCAACTACCGTCAGGTGATGTTCGGATGGAGCGAGGTCGAGGCGACGATCGTGCGGGCGATGGCGCAGGGGCTTCACCGGTCAACTGGTGTGAGGAAATAGTCACGGCGCGAGGATCAAACAAACGGATTCATCCTCGTGCCGTGACTATTTCCTCACACCGGCTTGACATCCCGAACCATAGATGGTTGGTTAACTAGTAGAGTAACTAACCGAATAACGAAGGCCAGGGAATGTGATCGAAGAAGGCAAGCCGATCTTCGTTCAGATCGCAGAGCAGATCGAGAACGACATCATCTCAGGCGCCATCGCCGAAGAGAGCCAGGTGCCGTCGACGAACGAGTTCGCCGCGTTCTATCGCATCAACCCGGCGACAGCCGGAAAGGGCGTGAACCGGCTCGTCGACGACGGCATCCTCTACAAGCGGAGGGGCATCGGGATGTTCGTCGCCGCCGGTGCGAGGACCCGCCTGATCGACGCTCGCCGCACACGCTTTCGCGACGAGTACCTTCGACCGCTGATCGATGAAGCAGCAAAGCTCGACATCACCCCAGAGGAACTCACACACATGATTCAGAAAGAAGGTGTCACCTCGTGACCACACTCAGCCGAGCCGCAGCCTCCGACACGGTCGTGAGCGTCAACGGCCTCACCAAACGCTTCGGCAGCCTGACCGCCGTCGACAACGTCAGCTTCGACGTGAAGACCAACACGATCAACGGCCTGCTCGGCCGCAACGGAGCGGGCAAGACCACGATCATGCAGGTGCTGACCGGCCAGGACTTCGCCACCTCGGGCGACGTTCGTGTCTTCGGCGAGTCTCCCGCAGAGAACCCGCGCGTGGTCGGCAACATCAGCTTCATCAAAGAGAGCCAGAAGTACCCAGACGACTTTCAGCCGAAGCACGTCTTCGACAGCGCCCCCTGGTTCTTCGAGAACTGGGATGCCGACTTCGCCGACCAGCTCGTCGACGAGTTCCGGCTGCCGGTGAAACGCCGCATCAAGAAACTGTCGCGTGGTCAGCTGAGTGCCGTCGGCGTGATCGTCGGACTCGCCTCGCGCGCGCCGCTCACGTTCTTCGACGAGCCGTATCTCGGGCTGGATGCCGTGGCACGACAGCTGTTCTACGACCGGCTGCTCGAGGACTACGCGGAGCACCCGCGCACGATCATCCTGTCGACGCACCTCATCGACGAGGTGTCCAACCTGCTCGAGCATGTCCTCGTCATCGACAGGGGCCGCATGATCATCGACGAAGACGCCGAGACGCTTCGCGGGTCGGCCACGACCCTCGTGGGTCCGAGGTCGGCCGTCGAGCCGTTCGTGGCACACCGCGAGGTGCTGCACCACGAGGCGATCGGCGGATTCCTCTCGACGACGGTGGCCCGCCTCTCGGACGACGACCGTGCGGCTGCCGCAGCAGCCGGCATCGAGCTGTCGCCCGTCTCCCTTCAACAGCTCATCGTGCGCAAGACCAACGCGCCAGCACAGGAATTCGAGAACCAGCCATGAGCACGCTCACCGCACCACACGCAACCGGCACTCCGATGAACGAACGACGCACACAGAACGGACGCCCCATGAAACGCCTCGTCAACGTGGCCAGGCTGCACGTCGTGAACACCTGGACGATCTTCTGGATCCCCCTGATGATCCTCGCGTTCATCTGGCTCGTCAACGTCGCCATCTGGTGGATCTTTTCGGCGGCGACCCAGGGCGAAAGCCTGTCGACCTCTGCGCGGGAGGGTATGCAGTGGAGCGGGTCGGCATCATTCATCTTCGTCTACATGACGGTCATCGCTGCACAGGCGATGAGCATGACGTTTCCGTTCGCCCTCGGCCTGAGCATCACCAGACGCGAGTTCTACCTCGGTTCCATGCTCGCCTTCGCGGGCCTCGCGCTCGTCTACGGTCTGCTCCTCACCGTACTGTCTCTGCTCGAAGACGCGACGAACGGATGGGGCTTCGGCGGAACGATGTTCTCGGCGGTGTACTTCGGCCAGGGCGGCTTCTTCGAGCGCCTGTTCGTGTTCTTCGTCGGCCTGCTGTTCTTCGTCGCCGCCGGCACACTCGGCGGCACCATCTACATGCGCTGGCGTATGAACGGAATGCTCGTCGCCGGCGCACTGTTCGCCATACTCCTGCTCGGCCTGGCCGCACTCATCAGCTTCACACAGAGCTGGCCGCTCGTCGGCGAGTGGTTCGTGGCATCCGGCCCGACGGGTGTGGTGGCATGGATGATCGTGCCGATCCTGCTCTGCGCCCTCGCGGGATACCTCGCGCTCAGCCGGGCGACGCCGAAGAGCTGACAGGGACCGAACAGTGACCGACGGTGAGCGCACATCTCTCCCGGTGTGCGCTCACTCGTGCGGGGCTACTTAAGCGATTTCTGAAGCAGCACGGTGCCGAGCCAGCGCTCGAACTTGAACCCGACACGGCCCATACGCCCGATCTCGGTGAACCCGAACGCCTCGTGCAGTGCGATGGACGATTCCGCTCCCCTATCACTGATGACGGCGAGGATCTCTTTGATCCCGGCCGCCCGCGATCGCTCGATGAGCTCACCGAGCAGTGCACGCCCGAGACCCTTGCCGGTTGACGCCGGGCCGAGGTAGATCGAGTTCTCGACGGTGAAGCGATACGCACGCTTCTGCTTCCACGGCGCCACGAGCGCATACCCGAGAATCTGCCCGGACGGCGATTCGGCGACGATGAACGGAAACCGGAGTTTCTGGAGCATGGCGAACTTCGACCGCCACTTCGCGAGACTCATCCTGTCTTCGTCGAACGTGACGACGCTGTTCGTGACGTAGTAGTTGTAGATCTCGCGGATCTCGGGCAGATCCTCCGGTCGCGCGTCGCGGATGGTGTACTCGAACTCCGGCGCCGGCGCAGGCTTCTTGCGCAGGTGGGGCGGCAAGACGCGCCTCGGCTGGTATTCCTCTTCAAGCACGTTATGAGTCTAATGGGGGTGCATCACACGGCCCTGGTGGGCCGGTGTGGTGTCCAAGTCCACCAGTGGGTGAGCACTCCGCGAGCCTGACCCCGTGTCGTGAGGTCTAGATCTAGATCGCGCAGTCGACGTGTCCGGTCTATCCGGTCACCGGTGCAACGACCAGTTCACCGGTTCAGCGCCCTGAGCGACCAGGAGCTCGTTCGCCCGGGAGAACGGCCTCGATCCGAAGAAGCCCCTCGATGCGGAGAGCGGACTGGGGTGGACAGAGGCGATCCGAGGGGTGTCGCCGAGCAGCGGAGCGAGGTTCTGGGCGTCACGTCCCCAGAGGATCGCGACGAGCGGCGCCTTCCGCGCGACGAGCGCCCTGATGGCGTGCTCGGTCACCCGTTCCCACCCCTTGCCTCTGTGCGAGGCCGGTGCGCCCGGCCGCACGGTCAGCACGCGGTTGAGCAGCATCACACCGTGCTCTGCCCATGGGGTCAGGTCACCGGATGCGTGGGGTGCGATTCCCAGATCGTCGTTCAGCTCGGTGTAGATATTGACAAGGCTCCGCGGCAGCGGTTTGACGTGCGCGTCGACCGCGAAGGAAAGCCCGATGGGGTGGCCGGGTGTCGGGTAGGGGTCCTGACCGACGATCAGCACTCTCACCCGGTCGAACGGGTAGGAGAACGCTCGGAGCACACGGTCCCCAGCCGGAAGATAGGGCCGCCCGGCGGCGACCTCCGCTCGCAGCCAGTCGCCCATACCCGCGATGTCGTCCGCCACGGGTTCGAGAGCCGTCGCCCATCCCGCGTCGATGAGCCCGCGTTGTGAGAGCGAGGCCAGGTCGCGCCCTCCACTCGGCCGGGCCGCCCCGCCATCGACCGGCTCAGACACGCCGCTCATGCTCCAGCGGTCGAGACGCTCACGCCGCTCTCACCCGCCATCACCTGCCAGATGCTCCCCGCCCCGACGATACGCAGTCCGCCGCCCTCGACGATCAGAGCGGTGTTCTCATCGATGGCGACGCCACCGGACACCATCGTCGCCTCGACAGCCGCGACGAGGCGCCCGAGTGTTCCCCACTGGGCGGCGTGCACGTCGATCGAGATGTCGACGAGGCCGAGCCCCTGTTCGATGGTCACCTCGTCGAGATCTTCACCCGCGCGCTCCGGAGCGACAGGAACACCACCGATCCGCCATCCGCCCACGATCGCCCGCTCAGCGGCTATCTGGGCTCCAGCCGAGACTCCGAGGTACGGCATCCCGCCGCTCACGAGCCGGCGCACCTCGCCCTCGACCGTGTGCATGGCCTGGCGGTAGGCCGGTGTGAGCCCGCCGCCCACAACGAGGCCGTCTACGCCTGACAGGTCGTGCGACTGCACCTCACGACCCGCCGGAACGGGCAGCCGCACGACGGCGCACTCCTCGCCGAGCTTCGCGGCGATCATGTCGATCTGCTCGTCGCCGTCGCCCTCGTGCACCTGCACAACGGCTATGCGCGGCATCACGCGATCGTTGGTTCTCGCGAACGCGGCGGCATCTCGCACGAACTCCGGCCAGAGCTCGGCGTCGACAGCGGCATCCGTCGGGCCTCCGACGAGATAAATGCTCATCCCCCGACCCTATCCGCGCCCGTCGCGCTTCATGCGCAGGGGGCCGCGCGCGACCTTGTACGGCGCGGATTGGGCAACGGGTTTCACGGTGATCTGATCGATGCTGACGTGGTGAGGCAGTTCGACAGCGTGCACAATCGCCGCTGCGACGTCGTCAGCCGACAGCGGTTCCGGCACGTTCCTATAGACCGCGTCGGCCTTCGCCTGGTCGCCGCCGAACCGCACGAGAGAGAACTCCTCGGTGTGCACCATGCCTGGGGCCACCTCGATGACCCTGATCGGTTCGCCGCTGAGCTCGAGCCGCAGCACCTCGAGCATCGCGTGCTGGGCGAACTTGGCGGCGTTGTAGCCTCCGCCGCCCTCATAGGCGACGTGGCCGGCGATCGACGTGATGCCGACGATGCTCGCCGCGTCCCCCTCTGGCACGGTGTCGCGGAGGATCGGAAGGAACGCGCTGATCATCCGCTTCGTGCCGAGCACGTTGATGTCGTACATCCGTGCCCAGTCGTCGACGTCGCCTGCTTCGACCGTGTCGAGGCCGAATGCGCCTCCCGCATTGTTCACGAGCACGTCGGCTCCGCCCGACTCCCGCACGAACGCGGCAACGGCATCCACATCGGCCTGCACCGTCAGGTCGGCTGCGAACACCTCGGCCCCGGTCTCGGCTGCGAGCGCACGCAAGCGGTCGGCCCGCCGGGCGACACCGACGACATCCCACCCGTGCTCTCTGAACATCTTGACCGTGGCGGCACCGATTCCGGAACTCGCACCTGTCACAACCGCGCGTCTCACACTCATAACACCAGCCTAGAGAACGACCACGGGGCGCCGCCCACACGTCACCCGATTACGCAATGTGTCACACATGCTTGCCGCCCCACAGCCCGGTCTCTACGCTCATAGTGACGGGCATCGCCGCTCGTGACCGCTTACCCGAGACGTGAGGGACAACCATGACCGAGCCGAATGCGAACTGGCAGTTCGAAACCAAGCAGATCCACTCCGGCGCGCAGCCGGATCCCGTGACGAAGGCCCGTGCCACCCCGATCTACCAGACGACGAGCTATGTGTTCGACAGCGCAGAGCACGCCCAGAACCTCTTCGCGCTCGCCGAGTTCGGAAACATCTACACACGCATCCAGAACCCGACACAGGATGTCGTCGAGCAGCGCGTCGCCGCTCTCGAAGGGGGCACAGGCGCGCTCCTCCTCGCCTCAGGCCAGGCCGCGTCGACCTTCTCGATCCTCAACATCGCGCAGGCCGGCGACCACATCGTCTCGTCGTCGTCGATCTATGGAGGCACGTACAACCTGTTCAAGTACACCCTCGCGAAGCTCGGCATCGAGACCACGTTCGTCGAGAATCAGGACGACCTCGACGAGTGGCGGCGCGCGGTGCGCCCGAACACGAAGGCGTTCTTCGCCGAGACGATCGGCAACCCGAAGATCAACATCCTCGACATCAGGGGCGTCTCAGACGTCGCTCACGACAACGGCATCCCACTGATCGTCGACAACACGATCGCGACGCCGTACCTCATCCGCCCGTTCGAGCACGGTGCGGACATCATCGTGCACTCGGCGACGAAGTTCCTCGGCGGTCACGGCACGGTCATCGGCGGTGTCATCGTCGACGGCGGAACGTTCGAGTGGTCGAAGAACGTCGAGAAGTTCCCCGGCCTCACCGAGCCTGACCCGTCATACCACGGCGCGAGCTACACCACGGTGCTCGGCGACTCGATCGCCTACATCATCAAAGCGCGCGTTCAGCTGCTTCGCGACCTCGGGTCCGCCATCGCACCGGCGAGCGCCTGGCAGCTCATCCAGGGCATCGAGACGCTCTCGCTGCGAATCGAACGGCACGTGCAGAACGCGCAGGAGATCGCGGAGTGGCTCGACGCACACCCCGACATCGCGAGCGTCAACTACTCGGGTCTGCCCTCGAGCCCGTGGTATGCAGCGGCCAACACCTATGCCCCGAAGGGTGTGGGAGCGGTGCTCTCGTTCGAGCTCAAGGGCGGTGTGGATGCCGGCCGCGAGCTGGTGAACACGCTCTCGCTGTTCTCGCATCTGGCCAACATCGGCGATGTGCGTTCGCTTGTGATCCACCCCGCGTCGACGACGCACTCGCAGCTCACTCCAGAGCAGCAGCTCACGACGGGTGTGACGCCCGGACTCGTGCGTCTCTCTGTGGGGCTCGAGAACGTCGAAGACCTCAAGGCAGACCTCGAGCAGGGTCTCGCCGCGGCGCGAAAGGTCGTCGACGCCGCTCGCGCGTAAGCAACCTCCCGCTCTCTGTGACCTTTCCGGACGGATGTGGCCGTTGCGCCGCGCACTTTCGTCCGGAAAGGTCACAGAGACTCGGGCGTTCTGAGCGCGCGACTCGTAACACGTCAGCACGTCGCGCGCCCGTCCGAGAGAATGGGTGGATGGATTGGCAGACCCCAGAAGACACGGTGCCGTCGAGTTTCGTGACGGATGCCCAGGCGCGGCTTCTGCTCGGCAAGCCACCCGCCACCGGCGCCTGGCGTGACGGCGACCCCTCCGGCAGCCGCCGGTTCGCGGATCTCGGTCCTATGGAGTTCCCGAGCGGGTCCAGTCTTCCGCACGTCCGGATCGCCTACGAAGCACACGGCACACTCTCACCGGCGCGTGACAACGCCGTTCTCATCAGCCATGCCCTGACCGGAGACAGCCATGTCTCCGGTCAAGCCGGCAACGGGCATCCCACGGCCGGCTGGTGGTCAGAGATCGTCGGCCCCGGCCTCGCGATCGACACGGACAGGTGGTTCGTGGTGGTTCCCAACATGCTCGGCGGATGCCAGGGGTCAACAGGTCCCGCATCGTTCGCTCCCGACGGATACGAGTGGTCTGTCAGGTTTCCGTACATCACCATCAGAGACCAGGTCGAGGCGCAGGCGAAGCTCGCAGACCACCTGGGCGTCGACAGGTGGGCAGCCGTCGTCGGCGGTTCGATGGGTGGCATGCACGCCCTCGAGTGGGGCATCGGGCGTCCGGAGCGAGCGGAACGCCTCGCTGTGCTGGCTGCTCCCCCGCTCACAACAGCAGACCAGATCGCCTTGAACTCCGTGCAGATCGAGGCGGTGCGGATGGATCCGCTCTGGGCAGGAGGGCACTACTACGACGCACAGGACGGCGACGGCCCGCACCGGGGTCTCGCACTGGCCAGGAGAATGGCCCTGCTCAACTACCGAAGTCCAGACGAGTTGAACGCGCGTTTCACACGTTCGTGGCAGTCGCAGATCTCTCCCCTCGGCGACGGCGGAAGGTTCGCCGTCGAGTCCTACCTCGATTTTCACGGCAACAAGTTCACACGCCGGTTCGACGCGAACAGCTACATCACGCTCGTCGAGGCGATGAACTCACACGACATCGGCCGCGACCGCGGCGGGGTGCTGTCGGCACTGGCGCGTGTGACCGCGCGCACCCTCGTGCTCGGCATCGATTCAGACAGGTTGTTCCCCCTCGAGGGCCAGATCGAGATCGCCAAGGGCATCCGCACGAACATCGACGGTGACCGGCCGGCGGTGATCGCCTCGGATTTCGGTCACGACGGGTTCCTCATCGAGCACGATGCCGTCACGGCGCATCTGCGCCGCCTGCTCGACGACTGATGCGCCGGTAGACTCGCCGGCATGGCGGTTCAGAAGGCGGGGGCAGCGTGCCGTCCCGGCTGAGTCGCGAAGAACGAGCGAGATTCGCCTGGCAGCTGTCGTTCCTCCTCTATCGCACCACACGCCTGTTCGGGCTGTTGTCGCTCGCCACCGCCTTCGTCTGTCTTCTGATGCCGGGTGCTGTCGAGTTGTCGGCGCTCGTCACCCTCACGCTGCTGCTCTCCGCCTGCGTCGTGTCTCACCTCGCGTTCACGTCGCATCCTCGCCCGCTGTGGCTCGTCGGCACGTTCTCGCTGAACCTGTGCAGCATGGTCGCCATCGCCGTGCTCCCCGGTACGCACGAGAACCTCGCCACCATGAGCGCGGTCACAGCGATCGCGGCGGGCGCGAACGGGTCGCTCGCGACGGTGCTGATGCAGACACGCGGTCAGCTGCTCGTTGTGGCAGCCGGTTTTCTCACCACGGCGGTGTTGGCCGTTGGCCTGGTCGGCTGGCCGTCGTGGAGCACGGCGATGCTTGTGATGTTCCTGCCGGTCGGCTGGGGAGTCTGTGCGGTCTTCGGCGTCTGGCTCACCGTCAGCTTTCCCCGCGTGATGCGGCGGGTGGCCAACATCGGCGGCGCATACAACGTCGAACGGCGAGCCAGCGAGACCGAAGCCCAGCGGCATCGGAACGCCCGCCTGCTGCACGACACGGCTCTGGCTACGCTCACCCTGCTTGCACACTCAGGTGTCGGAGTCTCACACGATTCCCTCCGCGCGCAGGCGGCGTCAGACGGTTTGCTGCTCAGGCGCCTGCGCCTGGGCGAGACCCCGAGCCCGCACACCTCCGGCGAATACGCGCTCACGAACACGGCGGAGCTCGATCTCGGTGTGACCCTCGATTCGTTGCGACATCGGTTCACCGGAACGGGTCTCGAGATCGACTGGCACGGCTCGGGTCAGCTCGGCCTGCCTGCAGACAAGCTCGACGCGTTCGTCCTCGCCCTCACCGAGTGTCTCGAGAACGTGAGACGCCACTCGGGCGAGACCGCTGCGCACGTCACGCTGAGCGACGACGGCCGCAATGTGAGAGCGGTTGTGACGGATGCCGGCGTCGGCTTCGATCCGGATGCCATCCCCGGCGACCACCTGGGCTTCGCAGAATCGGTGGTCGGACGCATGCACGATGCCGGCGGAAGCGTGCGCGTCTTCAGCGCCCCCGGGGCGGGAACGACGGTCATGCTCGAGGTGCCCAAATGACCATCCACATCGAAACAGGGCGCGCCCGGTCGATGCGCGGCACCGCGCAACTCGGCACGGGGCTGGCCGTTGCGAGCGCGATTCTCATCGGCGCCAGCCTCTGGCGCTTTGTGCTGAATGCGACGGCGCATCCGTTGCTCTGGCTCTCGATAGCGGCCTGGGTGCTGCTGCTGGTCATCATCACAACGACAACCGTCGTCGCAAGGCGCGGCGGATACATCCTCTCGAGCGGGCAGTTCTTCGCACTCGCAGCGGCCCTCGCCGCTGTCGTCGCACTCGATCTCACTGCCACGTCGGGCTCGTCTGTCGCGCTCTACCCGACGGCAGCCGTCGCCGTCGGCAGTGTGCTGATGGGAGTCGTCACCCTGCGCCCTGTCCAAGAGGTGCTCACGGCCGTCATCGCTCTCGCCGTTGTTCTCACCGTCGGGATGCTCGTGTTGCCCGGGCCGCTTCAGACCGGGTCCGCTGTGGGGGTCCAGCTGCTTGTGCTCGCCGTCGGGCCGGCGTGTGTGGCCTGCGCGATCGTTGCGTCGTATCGCAGAATGGTGATGATGGCCATCGACAGGGTGCTCATCCAGAGCACTGTCACTGCGCCGGCTTTCGGTGTGAGCCTCGCCGACTCCGAAGAGCTGCAGGAGCTCGACCGCGAGGTCGAGCAGCTTTTCGACGATGTCGCATCCGGGAGGGAGCCGCTCCCGCTTTCGTCCGAACGAGCGGCACAGGCCGCAGATCTGGCCACGGCGCTGCGACTCACCCTCGTTGCCGGCCGCAATCACACGTGGCTGCACCACGCGGTCAATGAATCCGATTTTCTCGCGTCGTCGGTGACCTTGCACGACCCTCAGGCGAACGCGGCGCTCCTCGACCAGAGTCAGCGCGACGGCCTGCTCTCGGCTCTGTGGCTTATGATGCACAATGACGTGAAGAACCAGCGCGCGGCCGTTGTGACCTTCGACGAGGCACACCAGCCCGCATCGGGGCCCCATCACGACGTGGTCTTCTCGATATCGATAGATATCGGCGGTCTGCGGCGTGTGGACGTCGACCCCGCGACCTGGGACCACCTCGGTCGTGTGGGAAGCTATGTCGATACCGCGAGCGCACACGCGTTTCATGTAGAAATTGAATGCACTGTCGTGAATCCCGCGGATCGCTGATCGTGCGGGGCCGATGAGGGAGATGCATGAGCACTGCAGCTGAACAGATCGACCTGGCGATCGTCGACGATCACCGGATGCTGCTGGGAGCGCTCAGCGAGTGGATCGGCGGCGCCGCCACGGACATCCGCGTCGTCGCGGCCGTGCCCACCTGGACAGAGCTGCTCGCCCACCCCGAGTTCCCCGTCGACGTTGTGCTGCTCGACCTCGATCTCAAAGACAACGTTCCGATCTCGGTCAAGCTGTCGACGCTGAAGACGGCAGGAGCCAAGACCGTGCTGATGAGCACGTACTCAGACCCGGCGGTGGTCAGGGAGGCACTGGCCTCGGGCGCGCTCGGCTATCTGGTCAAGACCGAAGAGGCGTCGATGATCGTCGAGGCGATCCGCTCCGCCACACGGGGAGAATCGTTCATCTCGCACGAACTCGATCTGGCGCTGTCGACCTCTGAGAGCGGCGCACCGCGTCTCAGCGCACAGGAGCGCCGGGTGATGGCACTGTATGCGGCGGGCGAGCCGGTCAAATCTGTGGCGTTCGAGCTGAGCATCTCAGATGAGACCGCCAAGAGCTATCTCAAGAGGATCCGTGAGAAGTACCGTGCGTCTGGCTACGACGTCGGCACGAAGGTGGCGCTGCGCAAGCGGGCCATCCTCGACGGCATCATCGTCGACTGAGGATCAGTCAGCGCTCTCGAGCGCCCGCTCGAGCCTCTCGACCTTCGCATCGATCTCGCCGGTGCGTCCTGGCCTGATGTCTGCCTTGAGCACCAGCGAGACGCGCGGACCGAATCGGCCGACGGCATCCGTCGCTCTTCTGACGACGTCGAACACCTCGTCCCACTCCCCCTCGATCTCGGTGAACATGGAACTGGTCCTGTTGGGCAGCCCGGACTCCCTGACCACCTTCACGGCCGCGGCCACCGCGTCGTGAACCGATGCGTCCGGGTTGTCTCCGCCGGATGGTGCGACGCTGAATGCGACAAGCATCTTTACTCCTCTGCAGCGGGTGGGGTGTCCTCCCGCAGGTGTTGTGGTGTGTGTTGTCCGCGTGGGCGCAGACGCCTGATTCGCGCAGATGAGCCGCCGCGCCACAGATCCATGATGGACCAGCCGAGCAGCACGAACCACCCGAGGTTGCGCAGCGAGACAACGAAGACCATCGCGGGGTTCTCGACGAGCAGCCATCCGTACAGGTAGGGATAGACCAGCTGTGTGAGCGCGGCGATCACCAGGGCGATGACCGCCGGCGCGGCGAATCGTCGCCCGCGCAGCACGATGCCGGCCACGACGGGGGCGATGAGCCAGGTGGTGAACTGGGGGGAACCGACCTTGTTGAACGCGATCAGCACCACAACGAGCGCGAGCGTGAGCGACGGGAACACACACACGAACGATGCGCCGCGTCTCACCGCCCACAATCCGATGAGCAGGGTCGTGGCAACGGCAGCCGCGAGAACCGGCGTCATCGCGGCGATCGCCACGTCGATGTTCGGACCGGTGACCTGGTAGGTGAGGATGTCTGGGTCGTAATAGACGAAGGCGCCGTCGACGCCGGACGAAGCGAGCCACATGTACGGCGTGGCAACGGGCGACTCGATCTGCAGGCCACGCTCGGTCTGCGCGGTGACGAAACTCAGCACGTTCAGGCCGCTGCCCTGCACGAGGGCGACGACGATGACAACGATGCTGGTCGCGGCGCCGGCCGCGATGACCGCCCATCGCCTGCGACTCGAGACCACGAGGACCGCGACAACCGCTGCGGGCCACACCTTCATCCAGGCGGCCAGCGTGAGCAGCACCGTGCCGGCGCGCGGATGCCTCGCCACGAGCAGCAGGGCGACGACGGCGAGCGGCACGGTGATCGAGTCGATCCGGGTGAAGGCGATGGGGCCGAGTGCCGCGATGAACGCGATCCACCACCAGGCCGCCGCCAGACGCGGCCGGGAGCGCCCCCGCCCGATGAGCATGGCGAACGCCGCCGCATCGAGCAGTGCGACGATCAGCAGCCAGCACTCCGCATAGAGAGCCGGGCCAGCCACCGTGGCGAGGAGCATTGGAAGCAGTGCGACGATCGGATACACCCAGGGCTCGTCGATGCCGACGACGGACCCGCCATCGAGGATCTGCTGTGCCCACGGCTGGTACACGAGAATCAGGTCGCCCTGCGGAAGACCGTCTGCGTTCACGGCAAGCCAGGCGACGAGAGCGTGAACCAGAGCGAACGCCCCCCACAGCCATCCTCTGTTGCCCACCAGGCAAACCTATCGCCAGACGGCCGCGGACCGGCAAACGACGGCGCCACGATCCTGATGGCGACGCACGAGATGGCCTTCGCCCGCGATGTTGCCGATCAGGTGGTTCTTCTCGACCAGGGCGTCGTCGTCGAGCAGGGTTCGCCCGAGGTGCTGTTCACCGCGGCGCGCGAACCGCGCGCCCGAGAGTTCCTCGTCCGGTTCACCGGCACCCTCTGACACGGCTCGGAACGCCGGGGCTCCCTCGAGGGGCACTCGTTTCAGGCCCGCCTTCTGAATACCGCCCTGATGGCATCCGGAAGGGCTTCTGCGACGTCGAGGGCGGCGATCGGCGCCCCGCGAGATGCCAGGAGGGCGGCTGTCTGGTGCAGCAGCGCAGCGGATGCCGCGATCGCCGCGATGGCACCGGGCTCATGTGCGATGCGGTGCGCGTTGGTGGCGAGCATGGCGCCGATGATGCCGGCCAGAACGTCTCCGGTGCCCGCCGTGGCCAGCCAGCCCGGGGCATCCGCCACGGCGAACCGCTCGCCGCTCGGCGCAGCGACGTGAGTGGTCGATCCTTTGAGGAGCACCGTGACACCCAGTACCTCGCTCGCGTTCGCGGCCCAGCGCTGCGGGTGGGCGGCGATGTCACCCGCCGAAGCGGGGCGTCCAGCCGACTCGAGCATATGTGAGAGTTCACGCGCATGAGGTGTGACCACGATGTGGTTGTCTTCTGGCACACCGGATGCCACCATCGGGAGCGCGCCGGCGTCTGCGACGACGGGCAGGCCAGACGTGAGCGCCTCGGAGAACAGCCGTTCAGCTTCACCGAGGGCACCGGCATCCATACCGGACCCGATCAGCCAGGCCTGCACCCGACCGGCCTGCGTCACCGCCTCGGGGCGGCGCTGCAGCACGAGGGCGCTCGCGTCGCCGAGATAACGCACCATCCCGAGCCCGGTGCGGACAGCCGCTTCGACGCCGAGCACTGCTGCTCCCTGGTACAGCTGTGACCCCGTCACCATGCCGAGCACACCCCGTGTGTACTTGTCGTCACCCGCGCCGGGAATGTGAATCCACCGGCGCACGTCGTCTGCCGTCGGTGAGGTCCATGTGCTCATACCGTTCACGATATGTTGAAAGTCCTGCCCGCGCACAAGCAACAACACACCGGAGGCATCCGTGACCGCACCATTCGACCCCATCGTTCTCGCCGACGGATCTTCAGCCGCGACCGAGGTGCGCAATCGCGTGTGGATCGCACCGATGTGCCAGTACTCCGTTCCGGACGAAGACGGTGTTCCCACCGACTGGCACCTGATGCACCTCGGTCAGTTCGCGGCGGGCGGAGCAGGCCTGGTCTTCACCGAGGCGACAGCTGTGAGCCCCGAGGGGCGCATCTCGCCGCGGGACACCGGCATCTGGAACGGCGAACAGGCCGATGCCTGGGCGAGGATCTGCCGGCTTGTGCGCGCGCAGGGAGCCACGGCGGGCATCCAGCTGGCCCATGCCGGTCGCAAGGGGTCGACCGTCGCCCCGTGGGGAATGGACGGACGCGGCACGATCGACCCGGTCGACGGCGGGTGGTCGACGGTTGCTCCGTCCGCGGTCCCCTTCGGTGACTACGCGGTGCCGACGGCCCTCGACGAGAGCGGCATCGAGAAGGTGGTGAACGATTTCACGAGCGCTTCGACGCGTGCGGCGGCCGCCGGCTTCGACGTGATCGAGATCCATGCCGCCCACGGCTACCTGCTGCACCAGTTCCTCTCGCCGCTCAGCAACACCAGGGACGACGCGTGGGGCGGCTCGCTCGAGAACAGGGCGAGGCTGCTGCTGCGGATCGTCACGGCGGTGAGGGCAGCCGTGCCTGACCGTGTGCTCATGGTGAGGTTCTCGGGAACGGACTGGGCGCCTGACGGCGTCGACGGATGGAATCCGGAGGACTGCGCCACGGTCGCCGCCTGGGCGCACGAGGCCGGCGCGGATGCGTTCGACCTGTCATCCGGCGGCACCCTGCCCGGCGCCCGCATTCCGATCGGGCCCGGATACCAGGTCGAGTTCGCCACGCGTGTGCGCAAGCGCACGGGCGCGCCGACGAGCGCCGTCGGCCTCATCACCGACTCCGCCCAGGTCGACGAGATCATCGGCACCCAGAGAGCGGATGCCGTGATGCTCGCCCGCGAGGCACTCAGGGACCCGCACGCACCCCTGCGCATGGCACGGGAGCTCGGAGCACAGAACATCCCGATCCCCGGGCAGTACGAACGCGCGTACTGAGCGCGCTCGCGCCGACACATCACGCGCTATCCGTCACATCGCACCCATCACGCCGTACGATCACGCCGTACGATCACGCCGTACCATCACGCCGTACCATCACGCGCTACTCCATTTGTGACGCGCGCCACTATATCGTGTGGCGCGTCACAAATGGAGTAGCGCGTGACGAAGCGTGCGGCTAGCCGAGCCGCGCTGCGATCAGCGTCGTTGCGTGGCGTCCTGCACCTCTCCGACGAGTTCCTCGATGATGTCTTCGAGGAACAGCACCCCCGTGGTGTCTCCATTCGGGTTGAAGGCGCGCGCGAGGTGCGCACCGGACCGACGCATGATCGCCAGGGCGTCTTCGAGCTCGGTCTCTTCATAGATCGAGACGATCTGCCGGATGCGCTTGGCCGGCACCGGTTTGTTCTCGTCCCCCGGTTCGGTGTCCGCCTCGAGCCGGAGAACATCCTTGAGGTGCAGGTAGCCGGTGGGCTGGGCGCCCTCGTCGACGATCACGTACCGCGAGAACCCGTTCTTCGCGACGGCACGCTCCACCTGGGCCGGCGTCGTGTCCTCTGGCAGGGTCACGAGCGCGTCGATCGGCAGCGCGACGTCCTTGACCGTTTTGGTCGTGAACTCGAACGCGGCGACGAGTGCTCCGGATGCGTCGGTGAGCACTCCTTCGCGGGTGGACTGAGAGACGATGGTCGCCACCTCGTCGAGGGTGTATGTCGACGTCGCCTCGTCTTTCGGCTCGACCCCGAACATCCGCAGCACCACGTTGGCCGTGCCGTTGAGCGCCCAGATGACCGGCTTGAACACACGCGAGATCAGCACGAGCGGCGGTGCGAGGATCAGCACGGCGCGGTCCGGCATCGAGAACGAGAGGTTCTTCGGAACCATCTCGCCGAGCACAACGTGCAGGTACGACACGAGAAGCAGGGCGATCACGAACGCGATGGTGCCGATGACCTCTTCTGACCAGCCGGTCAGCAACAGGGGCACCTCGAGAAGATGATGGATCGCCGGTTCAGAGACGTTGAGGATGAGCAGAGAGCAGACGGTGATGCCGAGCTGGCTCGTCGCCAGCATCAGGGTGGCGTGCTCCATGGCCCAGAGCGCGGTCTTCGCGCTCGACCTGCCTCGTTCGGCCAGGGGTTCGATCTGCGACCTGCGTGCAGAGATCACCGCGAACTCGGCGCCGACGAAGAAGGCGTTGCCGATGAGCAGCACAACGAGCCACGCGATTCCCGCCCAGTCGTTCATCGGCGGCCACGCCCTTCCGTGTCTGCATCCGTGTCTGGGTCTGCATCTGCACCCGCGTCTGCGTCTGCGTGGTCAGAGATCACCGGTTGTTCACCGGTGTCGGGCTCAGGGGACGGCACGAAGCGGATCCTGTCGATGCGTCGCCCGTCGAGGCGTTCGACCCGCAGCGTTCCTGCGTCGATCGACACCTCGTCTCCGATCAGCGGCAGCCGTCCGAGTTCGCTCATCACGAAACCGGCGACCGTCTCGAACGGGCCGTCGTCCGGAACAGCGATCCCCGTGCGCTCGAGAAGCTCGTCAGGGCGCAGGCTGGCGGGGAACACGATCGAGTCGTTGTTCCGCACGACACCCGCCCGTGATCGGTCGTGTTCGTCTGACACCTCGCCGACGATCTCTTCGACGAGGTCTTCGAGCGTCACCACGCCAGCGGTTCCGCCGTACTCGTCGACGACGACCGCCATCTGATAACCACGCCCCCTGAGCTCGACGAGAAGCGAGTCGAGCCGCATGGTCTCGGGCACCCGCACGATGTCTGACTGGAGCGCAGAGACCGGAACCTCCGACCGTCGTTCCCGAGGCACGGCGACCGCCTGTTTGACGTGCACAAGACCGATGATGTCGTCGAGGTCTTCATCGATGACCGGAAACCGCGAATACCCGGTCACGCGCGCGAGGTCGATGACGGTCTGCGCCGGGTCGCCGCGGCGCACAGACGACACCCGCGGACGAGGTGTCATCACGTCTGACGCATTGTGGCTCGAGAAGATCAGGGTGCGCTGCAGCAGGGTGGCCGTGTCTTTCTCGAGGGTGCCCGCGCCTGCGCTCCTGCGCACGAGGCTCGAGAGCTCCTCGGCCGTCCGCGCGCCGGACAGCTCTTCTTTCGGCTCGACCCCGATCATCCGCAACAGCCCGTTCGCGCTGCCGTTCAAGAGCACTATCGCGGGTTTGAACACGGTGGTGAAGACCGTTTGGAACGGGATGACGAGTCTCGCCGTCGCGACGGGCAGCGCGAGGGCGAAGTTCTTCGGAACGAGTTCACCGATGATCATCGACAACAGGGTCGCGATCGTGACGGCGAGAACCGTGCCGATCGGCCTGACCGTTGCCTCTGGCAGTCCGAGCGCGGTCAGCGGCGCCGTGAGCAGCGTTGTGATCGCCGGCTCCATGGTGTAGCCGGTGAGCAGCGTGGTGAGGGTGATCCCCAGTTGCGCGCTCGACAGGTGTGTCGACGTGATCTTGAGAGCGGCGATGGTCATTCCGAGCCGCGTCTCACCACGATCCCGCCTCGCCTCGAGGTCAGAGCGATCGAGGTTGACGAGCGCGAACTCGCTGGCGACGAACAATCCGGTGCCGACCGTCAGCACGAGGCCGACGCCGAGCAGCACCCACTCATACATCCGGGTCCTCCTTCATCAGGAGGCTGGGTCTATGGGGGTCTGGAGAGGCGGCAGGGGGAGGATCGTCCATCGTGCGCACAATTATACGCAGCACGAGCTGGAGGCGAACCGTGATGGGTGAACCCGCTATCGGTTCGCGGGTGTGGCAGCTACCAGGAGACCGGCAGCGCCTTGCCCTCTTCGTATCCCGCGTCGGACTGCAGCCCGACCCGTGCCCGCTCGTGGAACTCCGGCACGCTCGTCGCACCGGCATAGGTGAAAGACGAGCGCACGCCAGAGGTGATCATGTCGAGAAGGTCTTCGACGGACGGCCGCAGAGGATCGAGATAGATCTTCGACGACGAGATCCCCTCGGCGAACAGTGTCTTGCGGGCGAGTTCGTAGGCGTCGAGGCGTCCGAAGCGCTGCTTCACCGCCTTCGTGGATGCCATGCCCCAGCTCTCTTTGTAGAGCCTGCCGTCTTCATCCGTCTCGAGTGTGCCCGGCGCCTCGATGGTGCCGGAGAACCACGAGCCGATCATAACGCTCGATGCGCCGGCCGCGAGAGCGAGGGCGACATCACGCGGATAGCGCACTCCCCCGTCGGCCCAGACGGTGGCCTCGTGCTCACGGGCGGCGGCGGCCGTCTCGAGCACGGCCGAGAACTGAGGTCGTCCGACGGCTGTCATCATGCGGGTGGTGCACATCGCACCGGGGCCGACGCCGACCTTGACGATGTCTGCCCCTGCGGCGACGAGGTCGGACACGCCGTCTGCCGTCACAACGTTGCCCGCAACGAGAGGAATGCCGAGGCCGAGAGCGCTGACCTCGCGAAGAGCGCGCACCATCGCGTCCTGATGCCCGTGTGCCGTGTCGATGACGAGCACGTCGACGTCTGCGCCGGCCAGCGCCCTGGCCTTGGCTGCGATGTCGCCGTTGATGCCGATCGCCGCAGCGACGGTGAGCCGGCCGTTCCGGTCGGTCGCCGGCTGATAGAGCGTCGATCGCAGCGCACTCGTGCGGCTCAGTGTCCCGACGACGTGCCCGTGGCGCATGACCGGTGCGAAGTCGATGTCTGCAGCGACCATCAGGTCGAACGCGGCACGGCCCTCTGTGACGTCTTCGGCATCGATCGATGCGACAGCGCCGTGCAGCAGGTCACCGAGCCTGGCGTCCGGGAGCGTCGAGCCGAGCCGGCGCGACGGAATGCACCCCAGGTAGCCGCCGTCGGCATCCGTCACGATCACCCCGTGCCCCTCGACAGCGGGAACACGACGGAGCGCATCTGCGACAGTGGCATCGGCCGTCAACGAGATGGCGGTGTCGAACGCGACAGGCTGCTCTTTCACCCAGCGGATGGCGGCATCCAGATCTTGGAGCGGCATGTCTTGCGGCAGCACCCCCAGCGCGCCCCTGCGCGCGAGCGTGGCCGCGAGGGTCGGCCCCGTCACCGAGTTCATGTTCGCCGAGACGATCGGCAGTGTCGCGCCCGTGCCGTCATCCGGTGCGAGCGAGACGTCGAGCCGTGAGCCGACCGCCGAACGTGACGGCACGAGGAACACATCCGAGTAGGTGAGATCGTAATTCGGCTCTTGGCCATAAAACTCCATGTATTTAACGCTACAGACCCGCGGCGCCCGGTGCAGCCCCTCCGTAATGCGATTAGGCTTGAAGACGGGTCAGGCGGTGCCACCCGACATGGGCGCCGCAGCGAACAGCGATCGAGAGAGTGGTGGTCTGGCGGTGTCAAGCCAGTTGACCGGTGTGGGTACCGACGACGGTGCTTCCGGCGAATTCGGAGCCAATGAGTGGCTTGTCGACGAAATGTACGAGCAGTACCTCGCCGACAAGAACTCCGTCGACAAATCGTGGTGGCCGATTCTCGAGAATTACCATCCCGTGAGCGGCGACAGGGCGACCGATGCCCCCGAGGGCACCGCAGAAAACCAGAACGGGCAGAGAGATCCGGCCTCGGCGTCGTCCCCGCAGCCGCCCGCAGCCCAGCCCCCCGCGTCGCAGCCGGTGGCGAGAACGACGTCGGTCAAGCCGAAGTCGGCACCGATCCCGGCCGACGCTCCCGTGACCGCGCCGCAGAAGACGACGAACGGCGACGAGGAACCAGAGACGGCGCCGGCCGAGAGCCAGGTCACTCCCCTGCGCGGAATGTCGAAGACGCTCGCGGCCAACATGGATGCCAGCCTGACGGTTCCGACAGCGACAAGCCTCCGCACGATTCCGGCCAAGCTGATGATCGACAACAGGATCGTCATCAACAACCATCTGAAGCGCGCACGCGGCGGCAAGGTCAGCTTCACCCACCTGCTGGGCTGGGCGATCATCCAGACGCTCAAGGAGTTCCCGAGCCAGAATGTCTACTACGACGAGGTCGACGGCAAGCCGAGTGTTGTCGCCCCCGCACACGTCGGGCTGGGAATCGCCATCGACATCCCGAAGAAAGACGGGACCCGCGCCCTGCTCGTCCCCGCCATCAAGCGCGCAGAGAGCCTGAGCTTCAGCGAGTACCTCGTCGCCTACGAAGACCTCGTGGCCCGCGCCAGGAACAACAAGCTCACGGCAGACGACTTCTCGGGCGCCTCGATCTCTCTCACGAACCCGGGCGGGATCGGGACGGTGTCGTCGACGCCGCGGCTGATGAAGGGCCAGGGATGCATCATCGGCGCCGGCGCGCTCGAGTACCCGGCCGCCTTCCAGGGGTCGAGCGAACGCACCCTCGTCGAGATGGGCGTCGGCAAAACGATCACCCTCACCTCCACCTATGACCACCGGGTCATCCAGGGCGCGGGCTCGGGAGAGTTCCTCAAGAAGATCCACGAGTTGCTGATCGGCCAGCGGAACTTCTACGAGGACATCTTCGCCGCCCTCAGGATCCCCTACGAGCCGATCCACTGGGCGCCAGACATCTCGGTGGATCTCAGCGACAACATCAACAAGACCGCCAGGGTGCAGGAGCTCATCAACTCGTTCCGCGTTCGCGGCCACCTCATGGCCGACATCGACCCGCTCGAGTACGTTCAGCGTTCGCACCCCGACCTCGACATCGCGAGCCACGGCCTCACCTTCTGGGACCTCGACCGCGAGTTCGTCACGGGCGGCTTCGGCGACAAACGTCAGGCGAAGCTCCGTGACATCCTCGGCGTGCTGAGGGACTCCTATTGCCGCACCATCGGCCTCGAGTACATGCACATCCAGGACCCGGCGCAGCGCAGGTGGATCCAGGAGAAGGTCGAGCGTCCGTACGCGAAGCCGACGCACGAGGAACAGCTGCGCATCCTGGGCAAGCTCAACGAGGCAGAGGCCTTCGAGACCTTTCTGCAGACGAAGTACGTCGGTCAGAAGCGGTTCAGCCTCGAGGGAAGCGAATCGACGATTGCGCTGCTCGACGCGGTGCTGCACAGCGCGGCGAACGCCGGCCTGGACGGCGCCGCGATCGGAATGGCGCACCGCGGGCGTCTGAACGTGCTCACGAACATCGCAGGAAAGACCTACGGCCAGATCTTCCAGGAGTTCGAGGGAACCCTCGACACCCGCAGCCAGGGTTCGGGCGACGTCAAGTACCACCTCGGCACAGAGGGCACCTATAAGGCGCTGAACGGCGTCGAGCTGCCGGTCTACCTCGCCGCGAACCCCTCGCACCTCGAGGCCGTGAACGGTGTGCTCGAGGGCATCGTGCGGGCGAAGCAGGACCGCCAGCCGATCGGCAGCTTCTCGACGCTCCCGATACTCGTCCACGGCGACGCGGCCATGGCCGGCCAGGGAGTTGTGCTCGAGACGATGCAGCTCTCTCAGCTGCGCGGCTACCGCACGGGCGGCACGATCCACGTTGTGGTGAACAACCAGGTCGGCTTCACCACTCCCCCCGGCGAGGGCAGGAGCTCGGTGTACTCGACCGACGTCGCCAAAACGATCCAGGCACCGATCTGGCATGTGAACGGCGACGACCCCGAGGCGGTCGTTCGCGTCGCCGAGCTGGCGTTCCAGTACCGGCAGGAGTTCAAAAAAGACGTGGTCATCGACCTCGTCTGCTACCGCCGCCGTGGGCACAACGAGGGCGACGACCCCTCGATGACACAGCCTCTGATGTACAACCTCATCGAGGCGAAGAGAAGTGTGCGAAAGCTCTACACCGAAGGGCTCATCGGGCGCGGAGACATCACGCCAGACGAATACGAGGCGGCGCACCGAGACTTTCAGGACCGCCTCGAGCGTGCATTCATGGAGACCCACGCCGCACAGACGGCGTCGACACCGGTCATCGTGAGCGAACAGGACGACGACGGTTACAGCGGTGAGCCAGAGACGACGGGTGTCTCCGAATCGGTCATCCATACCATCGGCGATGCCTTCAAGAACAAGCCGGCCGGCTTCACCGTGCACAACAAGCTGCAACAGCTGCTCGACAAGCGCCACGACATGAGCCGCAACGGCAACATCGACTGGGCGTTCGGCGAACTCCTCGCGCTCGGATCGCTGCTTGTCGAGGGCACACCCGTGCGGATGAGCGGCCAGGACACGCGTCGAGGAACCTTTGTGCAGCGGCATGCCGTGCTCCACGACCGTGTGAACGGACAGGAATGGCTCCCGCTCGCCAACGTCTCTGACAACCAGGGCCGATTCTGGATCTACGACTCCCTGCTCAGCGAATACGCGGTGATGGGCTACGAATACGGCTACTCGGTCGAGCGACCGGATGCCCTTGTGCTCTGGGAGGCGCAGTTCGGGGACTTCGCGAACGGCGGGCAGACCATCATCGACGAGTTCGTGTCGAGCGCCGAGCAGAAGTGGGGGCAGCGCTCGAGTGTTGTGCTGCTCCTGCCGCACGGCTATGAAGGTCAGGGCCCCGACCACTCGTCAGCGCGGATCGAGCGGTACCTGCAGCTCTGCGGCGAGAACAACATGACGGTCGCGCGTCCGTCGACCCCCGCGTCGTACTTCCATCTGCTCCGCCGGCAGGCTTACGCGAGGCCCAGGCGGCCGCTCGTGGTGTTCACGCCGAAGGCTATGCTGCGCCTGCGCGGTGCGACAAGCGACCTCGCCGACTTCACGTCAGGCCGGTTCGACCCGGTGCTCGACGATTCGCGGATCACGGACAAAGCGGCTGTGAAGCGTGTGCTGCTGCACTCGGGAAAGATCCACTGGGACCTGGTCGCAGAGCTCAAGAAGAACCCGAACGACCGGATCGCGCTTGTGCGCCTCGAGCAGTACTACCCGTTGCCGAAGCAAGAGCTCGTCGACACCCTGAACGCGTACCCCAATGCCGAACTCGTCTGGGTGCAAGACGAGCCCGAGAACCAGGGGGCGTGGCCGTTCATCGCGCTCGAGGCGTCAAAGCACCTCGGCACCAGGGCGATCAGCGTCGTCAGCCGGCACGCCTCTGCCTCGCCGGCCACCGGTTCGGCGAAACGCCACGCCGTGGAGCAGAGCGACATCATGAACCGCGCCCTGAGCCTCTGAAAGCACTGTGCCTCTGAGATCACTGTGCCTCTGAAAGCACTGTGCCTCTGAAACGCTCAGCCTCTGAAACGCTCAGCCTCTGAAACGCTCAGCCTCTGAAAAACCCTGAGCTGCCTCTGAAGCCGCAGGCCACACGCGCCAGGAACACAGCGAGACCAGACGCCCGGGTGCGTTCAGCGGCCGGGTGTTCTGTTGTGCGCCGCGCGCGGACTCACCTGGAGCCGCGCGAGCTTCTGGAGCGTCAGTGCGTCGCTTGGGCGGCCCGCAGCTTCGCGAGCACCTGCACCTTGAGGTCCTCGGGCGCACTCTCACGGCACGCACGCGCAACCGCATCGGTCAAGGTGCGCGCGAGCAGAACCTCGTCACGGCAGGCCGCGCAATGCTCCAAATGCTCACGAATGTCAGACTCGCTCGTTGTGCATATCTCATGACGCAGGTACTCTTCGAGGTCCCGCCTGGCTTTCTCACATCCGCAATCGTTCATCGTTTCGCTCCTGCCCCCTTCGTGGCGGCGCTCGCGCTGATGCCACGATCCTGGGCGTAATCAGCCAAAAGTTCCCGCAACATGCGCCGGCCACGGTGCAGGCGACTCATCACGGTTCCAATCGGGGTTTTCATGATGTCAGCGATCTCCTGGTAGGCGAATCCCTCGACATCCGCGAAGTACACGGCGAGTCGAAAGTCCTCTGGGATCGTCTGGAGTGCGTCTTTGACGGCACTGTCCGGCATACGGTCAATGGCCTCTGCCTCTGCCGAACGGCTCGCACGCGCCGTCGTCGATTCTGCTCCGCCGAGCTGCCAGTCCTCGAGCTCGTCGATGGTGCCCTGATACGGCTCTCGCTGCTTCTTGCGATACGTGTTGATGTAGGTGTTGGTGAGGATGCGGTAGAGCCACGCCTTGAGGTTCGTCCCCTGGGTGAACTGGGCGAAAGCGGCGAATGCCTTCACAAACGTCTCTTGCACGAGGTCTTGCGCGTCTGCGGGATTCTTGGTCATCCGCATCGCTGCGCCATACAGCTGATCGATGAACGGAAGTGCCTGTTCTTCGAAGAGCGAACGCCTCTCGCGCGCAGACAGCGGCTGCGCTGCACGCTGCTCATCCACCGCCCGCTCGTCTGGACTGGTGGGCATGTCTGCCTGCGTCCGGGTGGCCGGCTGATCGTCCTGCGGCTCGCCGGAGCGTGGGGTGGGGTTCTCACCTGAATCGGTCATCGCCCGCCAGTCTACTTCCGGCAGCTCGACGTCGGGGGCCGATGACACGGCGCCTGGCGAGGCAAACGGAACCGCCGGCCGCGCCACGATCGGGCGTTCGAGAAGATTCATCGCCACTCGGCATACCTCCCTCGTCTGAAACGCCGATACATTAGACAACGATGCTTGAGTCTCAATATTCCGCGCCGGACTTCGATATCTTCGGCGACAGCGACACCACGTCGGCAAACGGACCGTGGCCTGCTCCCGTGGCGACCGCGCCCCTCGACGCGGTCGTCGAGCTCCCGGGCTCGAAATCCCTCACGAATCGCGAACTCGTGCTTTCCGCGCTCGCAGACGGTCCGTCGACACTCAGTGCCCCACTGCACTCCCGCGACAGCCAGAACATGGTCGACGCGCTGCGCGCCTTCGGCGCAGAGGTCACCGAGGTGCCCTCGCAGGGTCGTTTCGGCAATGACTGGTCGGTGACACCGTCAGAGCTCAGCGGGTCGACGACGGTCGACTGCGGACTCGCCGGAACCGTTATGCGTTTTGTCCCCCCGGTCGCCGCGCTCGCGCTCGGCCCGACGACCTTCGACGCGGACGACGCGGCACGCGGCCGGCCGATGTCGACGATGATCGCCTCACTCCGAGCACTCGGGGTCGACATCAACGACGACGGGCGCGGCGCGCTCCCCTTCACCGTGCACGGCACGGGCTCTGTGGCCGGCGGAGACGTGACCATCGACGCCTCCCGGTCGAGTCAGTTCGTCTCCGGGCTCCTGCTCTCCGCCGCACGATTCGAGAACGGACTCCACCTGCGGCACAAGGGCGAACGCCTGCCGAGTCTTCCCCACATCGAGATGACCATCGCCGCCCTCGCCGCACGAGGCGTCGTCGTCGCCTCGCCCGCGGAGGGCGAGTGGATCGTCGAGCCGTCGACGATCCGTGCACGAGACGTCGAGATCGAACCGGACCTCTCGAACGCGGCGCCCTTCCTCACAGCGGCGCTCGTCGCCGGCGGTTCGGTCTCGATTCCCGGGTGGCCGGATGCCACAACACAGGTCGGTGCGTCACTCGCCGAGATCCTGCCCCGCTTCGGCGCCACGGTCACGAAGCACAATGGCATCCTCACCGTCACAGCGGGTGAGCACATCCGCGGTGTCGACCTCGACCTCACGACGGCAGGTGAGCTCGCCCCCGCGCTCGTCGCACTCGCCGCCCTCGCGGTCTCGCCGTCGACGATCATCGGCATCGGCCACATCAGGCACCACGAGACCGACAGGCTGGCGGCTCTCGCCAACGAGATCAATGCGCTCGGCGGGCAGGTCGACGAGCTCGAAGACGGTCTGCGCATCACACCGAAGCCGCTGCACGGCGGCGTCTGGCACAGTTACCACGATCACCGGATGGCGACGGCCGGAGCCGTCATCGGCCTGGCCGTCGACGGCGTCGAGATCGAGAACGTGGCGACGACGGCGAAAACCCTCCCCCAGTTCACCGAGCTCTGGACGGACATGGTGTCAGGTCGGAGTGGGCGCCGCCCAGCGGCATCCGGCACGGAGGGCGTCACACCCTGATGCGAGCAGAGATCGTGCGCCCGTGAGCTGGTGGAACGACACCGACGACGACGAAGACGACCCGCTCTTCGACGAAGACAACGTGCGTGTTCGCCCCAACCGCAAGGGCACACGGCCTCGAACCAAAACACGCCCGGAACACAAGGATGCGCAGACCGGGCGCGTGCTGTCGGTCGACCGCGGACGATACACCGTGCTGCTCGGGGAGGCGACGCCTGACGAGCACGAGGTGACGGCGACCAGGGCATCAGAGCTGCGCAAGCAGGCGGTGGTGACCGGCGATCTCGTCGACCTCGTCGGGGACCGCTCTGGCGATGTCGGGTCGCTCGCCCGCATCGTGCGGATCGTGCCGCGCACAACACTTCTGCGGCGAAGCGCAGACGACACCGACGAGGTCGAGCGGGTGATCGTCGCCAACGCAGACCAGATGATGATCGTTGTGGCCGCCGCGAATCCCGAGCCACGCGCACGCCTCGTCGACAGATACCTGGTCGCCGCATACGATGCGGGCGTCCAGCCGATCCTCTGCATCACCAAAACGGACCTTGCCGACCCCGCCTCCTTTCTCACCAACTTCGCCGGGCTCGACCTTCGGGTGTTCACAAGCCGCACAGACGACATGCCTCTTGACGAGATCGTCGAGGTGCTCATCGACCACGCGACAGTGTTCGTCGGTCATTCAGGCGTCGGAAAGTCCACTCTCGTGAACTCCCTCGTGCCGAGCGCCGAACGCGCGACAGGGCACGTGAACGTGGTGACGGGCAGGGGCAGGCACACGTCGTCGTCAACGGTGTCGTACCGGGTGCTGACCGACGACGGGCGCACAGGGTGGGTGATCGACACACCGGGCGTGCGATCGTTCGGGCTCGGCCACGTCGACACCGCGAACATCCTCAAGGCCTTCACCGATCTCGCCGAGATCGCCGAGCGGTGCCCACGGGGCTGCACGCACCTGCCTGACGCCCCTGACTGCGCGATGATCGAGGCCGTCGAGGCCGGCGAGCTCGGTGAGACGGGCGCAGCACGTCTGGATTCGCTGCAGCGTCTGCTCGCACAGTTCGCCGTCTGAGCGTGCGGGGACCGGCCGGAGGCCGAGCGATACCGCACACCGTGCTCCGGGCGGGCATAAGCTGGAGGAATGACTGACACCGCACGCCTGACGCCCGGCGACAAGGCTCCCGGGTTCACCCTGAGAAACCAGGACGGAGAATCGGTCTCCCTGTCTGAGCTGGCCGGAGGCAAGGTCGTCCTGTACTTCTACCCGGCGGCCATGACGCCTGGGTGCACAACGCAGGCGTGTGACTTTCGTGACAACCTCTCGTCGCTCACCTCAGCCGGATACACGGTGCTCGGAGTGTCGAAAGACGATCCTGCGACGCTGAAGCAATTCCAGGAGCGCGACGCTCTCACGTTCCCCCTGCTGAGCGACCCCGATCTCGAACTGCACCACACCTACGGCGCATACGGCACCAAGAACCTCTACGGCAAGGTGACAGAGGGCGTCCTGCGCTCGACGTTCGTCATCGACGAGACCGGACGCATCGAGCTCGCGCTCTACAACGTCAAGGCAACCGGTCACGTCGCATCGCTCCGCAAGAAGCTGGGGCTCGACTGAGGTCAGCCGTACGGGGTCTGGCGCGCAAGCGCCCTCGTCACCGGCCGTGTGAAGAGGAGCACGAGCGCGATGACACTCGGCACGACGAGCGCCCACCCGATCGCCGGCTGAGCGAAGACGCCCTGGAAGGCGCCGAGGGCGATCGCCAGTTGGATGAGCTGCCAGTACAGCGCCCCGCCCTTCGACCACGGCGCGACGCGCACCATGCCGATCGTCACGGCAACGATCCAGACAGTGCCGAGCAGAACGAGAACGGTCAAAGCGAGCGCCGTCGGCATCGCTGACGCAGTTGCGTCCAGCGTCAGCGTGTCGACGATGACCACAACCGCGAGCACCAGCATCGCGAGCGACTCGACCACGAGCACACCGGCGAGAACACCCACGAGCGGATGCCGCCGGCCGGCGGGCCGCTCAGGGCCGGGCATACTAGCGCCCGAATGTTGCCGATTGGTGTCAGGAACGTTATTCACAGGTACATCCATTGCAAAATCTCTTGATTTGGCCAGAGCTCTATGGGAGCATATTTGAAGTCGAATTTTCGCTCACAGGGTCGTGAGCAGGCCGATTCCCATCGACCACCCACCCTGCAATTCGACGGTTACCCGCATTTATCGACCATATCGGTCGTTTCCCCCGCTATACAAAGGAGCACCCCCATGGACTGGCGCGACAAAGCTGCCTGCCTCACCGCCGATCCCGAGCTGTTCTTTCCGGTCGGCAACACAGGGCCAGCTGTCGACCAGATCGATAAGGCCAAAGCGGTGTGTGCTCGTTGCACCGTGACCGAGATCTGCCTTCAATACGCCCTCGAAACCGGACAGGACTCCGGGGTCTGGGGCGGGCTCAGCGAAGACGAGCGCCGCGCCCTCAAGCGCCGCGCCGCACGCGCACGCCGCGCCTCGTAGCTTTCGAACCCGTCGCATCCGCACACAACACACCTGAACACCCGAGCGTCCGCGCCGTCGTTCACCGATATCGATTGTGGGCGCGACGCGGCATCCCCGCTCCCCCGACTGACGGCCGGGCGGCATCCTGACCGTCATGACGATGTGATCCAGCGGAGCGGCATGTCTATGGTCACCTCGGTTCCACTCCCCACCACCGTGTGCCAGTCGATCGTGCCCCCGAGCTCGCCCTGGATCAGCGTTCGAACGATCTGGGTTCCGAGACCCTCGCCGACCTTGCCCTCTGCGAGCCCGGCACCGTTGTCTCTGACGAGCACGCTCAGAGAGACGTCGCTGCGCTCGGCGACGATCTCGACCTGGCCTTCGCGCCCGGCCAGGCCATGCTCGACGGCGTTTGTGACGAGCTCGGTCAGCGCGAGGGCGAGAGGTGTCGCGTATTCGCTCGGCAGCACCCCGAATGTTCCGGTCTTGTGTGGGTGAGCAGTGGTGTTGTGCGACGAGGCGACCTCGGCGACGAGCATCAGCACCCGTTCGAAAACGTCATCGAAGTTGACGTCCTGAGCGAGCCCCTCAGACAGGGTGTCGTGCACAACGGCGATCGCGGCAACACGTCGCATCGCCTGTGTGAGTGCGTCTCTGGCCTCATCGCTGTGCGCGCGCCTCGCCTGAATGCGCAGGAGCGACGCGACCGTCTGCAGGTTGTTCTTCACCCGGTGATGGATCTCACGGATCGTCGCGTCCTTGGTGATCAGCTCACGTTCCTGGTGCCTCAGCTCAGAGACGTCGCGGCAGAGGACTATCGCGCCCGCCCGCTCCCCGTGGTGACGAAGCGGAATCGCACGAAGAGACACGGTGACGCCCTGAAGCTCGATGTCCGTGCGCCACGGCGCGCGCCCCGTGACGACGAGGGGCAGGGATTCGTCGATGACCTGTTTGCCCGGAATGATCTGTGTCGTCACCTCGGCGAGCGACTCCCCCTCGAGCTCGTCGTCGAACCCGATCCGGTTGAAGGCAGACAGCGCGTTCGGGCTCGCGAAGGTGACGACGCCCTCGACGTCGAGACGGATGAGACCGTCTGACGCACGCGGCGCGCCTCTCCGCGGCCCCGTCGGCGCGCTGAGATCGGGAAAATCGCCCGTGGAGATCATCTCAAACAGGTCGTTGGCGCAGTTGTTGAAGGTGAGTTCCTGGCGGCTCGGCGTGCGGGCCTCGCCGAGGTTCGTGTGGCGGGTGAGCACGGCGATCGGTTCGGCCGCGGTGCTCGGGCTCGTGGCGTTCAGGCGCCGCACCACGGGAACGGCGAGCACGCGTGTCGGTGTCTCTTCATACCAGTCAGGTGCAGACGAATCGATCACACGAGACGACTCGAACGCCTCGGTGACCTGCGCGCGCCACTGTTGTTTGACGGGCTGACCGACGAAGTCGCGATAGAACAGCGTCGCCGCACTCGACGGGCGGTAGTGGGAGACGGCGATGAAGCTGCCGTCTGTCGTCGGCACCCAGATGACGATGTCCGCGAAGGCCAGGTCGGCGAGCAGCTGCGCGTCTGCGACAAGGCCGTGAAGCCAGTCGACATCGTGGGCGCTGCTGCGGCCCTGGGCGTAAACGAGGTCACTCAGCGTCGACATCAGTCCAGTCTATGCGGGGTGCCCTCGTTCACTGTGAGGGGCACGGCGTCAACTGCGCTCGACACGACACCCCCGTTCCGGGTACCCACACGTCGGCGGATGCGCGCCCGCGCCCGCCGCATGCGGCGCACCGCCCAGCGTGCCGGCGTGCCGATCATCACGGCGATCGTGCCGGACAACGAGGTGTCGTACGGCCCGAGAATGCTCTTGCGGTCCCATGCACGACGCAGGCCCGAACCGAGACGACCCGTGGCCTGCGGCTTCAGCGGCAACGCCTCGACGGCACGCCTGGCGAGCAACCCGTCAGTGACGAACATCCAATCGTCTTCGCCCGCGTCGTTGTGAAGATAGTTGTCTTGCACCCAATCGGGATCCGGATGCCTGAACCGGCCGTTGACCAGGTCGTCGCTGTTGCCGAACAGCCCGCTGCCGATGAAAACGGTGTTGATGAGGCCGCGCCTGATGCCGAAGTCATCGAGCACGATGGTCGGCATGCTGCGGGCGATGGCCTCGATCACCGCCGTCGAGCTCACGGTGACGAGAGCGTTCGCCCTGACGAGGTGCTCGAGCATCGGTCCGCCCTCCACAACGAGGTTCGGCGGAGGCGGAGGCTGCAGCTCCCCGATGAGATCGGCGTAGAAGTACTCTTCGGCGTGTGTCTGCTGCTCGCCCTGAGCGGCACGCACCTTGATCACCACCCGTCTTTCGGGCTGACGGCGCGCAAGTTCGGCGAGCCACCCGAGCAGCGCGAGTCGATCGGCCCTCGGCTTCGGTACTTTCGCCTGCGCGGCGAAAATGACGTCGTCGCCGACGCTCGGGCGGTCATCCGTCGACGCGATGAACGGCAGCCTCGCGAGGCCGAACCGCTGCTCGATGCCCATATCGGCGGCGAGCGCACTGAAGTCCCTGATCTCGCGGCGGCTGTGAAGCACGATGACGTCTGTCTGAGAACGGTACGCGATGGCCTTTCGGGCGGCGGGGATGGTGATGCCGGGGAGCCCCGAGATCAGCACGGGCCGGGGAATGTCGAGCTTCGCGATGGCGCGCACGACCACACGAACGAGCGGCCCACGCACCGAGATGAGCACAACATCCGGCCGTTGCTCGCCGATACGTCGCGCTGCCTCGTCGAGACTGACCACCGCGACGCGTTCCGGAGTCAGGTCACTGCCCGCGAGTGCGTCAGCCAGCTGTTTCTCGCTCGGCAGAACCGGTGTCTCGACGACGAGCAGCGAGGTCGTCCAATGCGCCGGTGTCCTCGATGCGAGCGCAGCGCCCCACTTGACGTAGGAGTCCGAATCAGCGACGACGACGAACCGGACGTCGGCCCTCAAGCCGTAACCCGTCTGAGCTTCGCCTGTGGAGCAAGCTCGCCGGGGAAGACGCGCTTGACGCCGTCTCCCATGGCCTCGCCGATCACCCGGATGTCGCGGACGAGGTGCTCGAAGCCCTGCGGTTCGAGCGATGCTGCGTGATCTGAACCCCACATGGTGCGGTCCAGAGTGATGTGGCGCTCGACGGCCACCGCACCGAGAGCGACGGCCGCGAGCGAGATCTGCAGGCCTCGTTCGTGCCCTGAATAGCCGATGGGCACACCGGCGTAGCGCTCCTGAAGGGTATGGATCGTGCGCAGGTTCGCCTCTTCGGGAGGCAGCGGATACGTCGAGGTGGCGTGCATGATGACCAGCGGGCTCGCGGCGAGCACCGAGACGGCCTCGTCGATCTGCTCGATGGTCGACATGCCCGTCGACAGGATGATGGGTTTTCCCGTCTCGGCGAGCGCCCGCAGCAGCGGAATATCGGTGACCGACGCAGAGGCGACCTTGTGCGCGACGACGTTGAGGCTCTCGAGAAACTCCACGGACGGTACGTCCCACGGCGATGCGAACCAGTCGAGACCGCGAATGGTGGCGTGGTCGCCGATCTCGATGTACTGCTCGCGCTCGAACTCGACGCGATAGCGGTACTCGAGGTACGTCATCCGCCCCCACGGGGTGTCCCGCGGGGTCGACTTCATGTGCTCAGGTGTCGAGATCGCGGGTGTGCGCTTCTGGAACTTGACCGCCTGCGCGCCCGCTTTCGCCGCGACGTCGATGAGCCGTTTGGCGATCTCGACGTCGCCGTTGTGGTTGAGCCCGATCTCGCCGATCACGTAGACCGGTTCACCGGGACCTAGCGATGAGCTGCCGATGCGTACGGCCATGATTCCTCCTGTGGGGATTGTGCGGGTGACCCGGATGATGCGAGCTGTGGGGATTCGTCGACGGCGCTCCGCTGGCGCTCGAGAAGTTCGTGTGCGGCCGCGCTCGCCTGCTCAGGCGCACCGCGCTCGCGGCTCTCTCCGCGTGGCGCCGGCTGTGAGAGGTCGGCCGGCCCGCGCCGGGCGTTCGCGTCGAGGATGCCGTCGGCGAGTTCACGCACAGCGCCCTGTCCGCCGGGGGTGCGCAGGATCATCCGCGCGGCCGAGCGAACGGACTCCGGTGCCTCTGGCACGCACACCGGCCATCCGACGAGCTGCATGGCATCCAGGTCGTTGACGTCGTTGCCGAGGTATGCGACCTGAGCGAGCGGCACGCCGCGCCGCGCAGCCCAGCCACGCAAGGCATCCGCCTTGTCCGAGACCCCCTGGAGCACCTCGACGCCGAGCTTTCGCCCCCTCGCGCCGACAACCGGGTTCTGCTCCGTCGAGAGGATGAGGACCTCGAGTCCGGATTCACGGAGCAGCCGCACTCCCATGCCATCTGCTCGGCTGACCGTGACGAACTCAGATCCGTCTGCACCGATGTGGGCTCTGTCGTCTGTGTGCACACCGTCGAAATCGGTGACGACAGCTCGAAGGGGCGGGACGGCGGCCGAGCGACGCGGCTTCGCGTCGATGACCGGCGCGATGAGGTCAGCGATCTCGAGGTCGGCTACGGTGTCGATGTCGATGGCGCCCCTGGGATCCACCACCTGCACACCTACCCTTCCGAAGAAACGATGCGCCGCCTCACGGAACCCTTCGGTGCGCATCACGTAGAACGCACCCGTTTCACGGTAATGCGGCTCTCGCTCCTGGCGCATCGGCCTCACCGCGGCGTTGTGGTTGACTCCTTCGGCGCCCGCCGGCGTCTCGCGCCAGAGAAAACTGTGCGTCTCGGCAGCAGAGAACACAACGTCGTTCTCGCCCGTGCGAACGCGTGTGATCGCCAGGTCGATGTCTGCCGGGTCGATGAACGGTGATGTGGCCTGAATGAACACCAGGATCGACGGCTCGTCTTCGCCCGTGCCGCCCGACCGCACAGTCGTCTGGTCGAGCACGTGCAGCAGCGCGGTCTCAGACGAGACGACAGGGCCCGCCAGGTCTGCCGGCCTCTGCACGATACGGGCGCCTGCGTCGCGAGCGACGGCGGCGATGGCCGGATCGTCAGTGGTGACGACCACACTGTCGATGAAGGCGCTCGCGCCCGCAGCGCTGACCGCGCGCTCGATGAGTGTCACTCCCCCGACCATTCGCAGATTCTTGCCGATGACTCCCCGAGAACCTCCGCGGGCCGGGATGACGGCGATCACATCCATTGCATCCGCCTTTCACCGATTCGCATCCCTCTGACGGTATGCCTCGGTGTGAACGGAATGGTGACGACAGGGTGAACGGATGCTGTCGCGATTGACACCGGCGGGTGTACGCGGGCCATGAGCACGGGATTGGCTGCTCGAGAACGGGCTCGAGCGGGAGGGATCCGAACCGGACTTCCGCTGCCGGCCGGTCTGCCCTCCGCGCTCAGCTCGCGGTTGCCGCTGTCACACCTCGGCGACGGCGAGCCCTGCGCTGCACGGGCTGCGCCACGGCCGGCAGGATCTCTGCCGTCGCGAACCGGCGAAGAGCTGCGAGGGCATGGGATCGAGGTGCAACGTCCCTGACGACACGGCCTGCCGCGAGTGCGGCATCCGTGCCTCGAAGGTCGTGCGGCACGATCACGGGATCGTCTATTCCGCCGAATCGGCTGAGCGTGAGCGCGACCTGGCCAGAGGGGTTGAGACCGGCGATCGTCGCTCGCACCTTGTTGATCATCGTGGTGACGGGTACCTCCGGCACGACCTCGATCAGTTCCGCATGGGCGCGCAGATACCGCGAGAGGCCGACAGGGTCAGCGGATCCGACGGCGATCACCCGGTCCGCGGCACGCAGGGCGGCGAGGGTGGCGGCGTTCCTGCGCGGGGCGAAGAGGTCTGTCGAGATCTCTTCATCGTGGTCGAGACTCGCTGCGACGTCCACCACCACGAACGCCGCCCACTGCCTGCAGAGCGTCAGGGTCGAGCTGACGCGCTCTGCACCGAGTTCCGGCCATCGTGCGGCGCGGGTGATGCCGGTGAGCACTCGAAGCTCTCCCCGGCCGACGGCATACGGCTGATGGATGCGGTCGAGCTCGGTCAGGCTGAGCGCGTTCTGGCCCGCGAGGCGACAGGCCGCGGCGAAACCAGGTGCTTCATCGAGCATCCCCAGCATCGGTGCCACCGACGCTGCATGGGTGTCTGCGTCGACGAGCGCCACCCGATGCCCGGCCGCGGCGAGTTCCGCCGCCAGGTTGACGGCCACCGTCGTGCGCCCAGGGGCGCCGTGTGGACCCCAGACGGTGAAGACCCGCCCCGCTTTCGCCTCGTCCGGCCAGGTCGGCGCCCCCTCGTCGATCATGCTGTGCAGCGCGGCGACGGGAGCGTGCGAGTCGTACACCTCGTACAGGCCGAGGGCTGCGGCGTTGCGCCTGCCGCGCTCGGTCTCGGCGACCGCGATCGTGCGGATGCCGAGATCGTCGCAGGTCGACAGAACGTCACGCGTGAGACGCTGCGGCGATGAGTCGATGAGGAGCGCTGCAGGGCGAACGGAGAGAGCCACGTCGATCGTGTCCTCGCCCTCACCCACTCGGCCGACGATGCGGTGCCCGCGATTGATGAGCTCAGGCAGAAGATGTTCTTCTGAGGCACGGCCGAGCGCCGTCACGATGGTGACCATCTCAGGAACCGGCCGGAACGATCGACACGGCGTCACCTCGCGCGATCGCGGCGAGCACGGCGGCCACCGAGCCTTTCGGTACAAGCAGCTCGACGCTCGCACCGTCGTCCGTCACCATCCCGCTGTCTTCGATGACACGCGCGACCGATGCGCCGGAGACGGTCACGACGGGAGGAGCGAAGTCGCCCTGGCCGTCTCGTTCCGCTGTCCAGATGTCGGCGAGCGCTCCGGGTTCGACGGCGGCAGCCAGCGACGTGCTCGTCTCGACGACGACGGCGCTCGTCCTCAGCTCCGCCTCGCTGCCCACCGACGACTGCGGAACGAGCTCGCCCTTGAGGATCGTGCGGACGATCACCGCGCCGTCATCGGGAAGTTCTCCATCCGCCACATATCTGCCGCCCGCCTCGCCCAGCTGTACGTGTGTGACCACAAGGTCAGAGGCGGTCACCGTGTCGCCGACCGAGAGGGTCGATGCCGCCGCATAGACGGGAGTCGACGTCGTCGCGGTGCTCACGACGAACCAGACGCCGGCGAGCGACACCACCACGAGGGCCACGCCGATTCCGAACCGCGGGTCGACCCAGAACCGTCTGCGTCTCTTCTGCCCCTGAGGGGCGAGGGGCTGCGTCTTCGCCATCTTCACTCCTGATCGTGTGTCCTGCCGCAGCAGCGGCGCTCCTCCATGCTGCCAAGTTTCGGACACACCCGGGAAAGTTATCCACAGATGTCTTCTCTCCACAGGCAACAGGACGATAATCAGAAGATGGACACGGTCTCGCCCGACTCCGTCGGCCGCTTTCTCACCGTCGCCGACGCTGCGGACATTCTCAACATCTCTGCGGCAGAGGTGCTTGAGCTGGTGCGCACGGCCGAACTCCCGGCCATCCGCCTCGGCTCACCGCGGCGTTGGAGGATCGAACGCACGGTGCTCGAGGAGTACATCGACGGAAAATACGAAGAAGCACGCCGTATGAGCCTCTGGGAGCAGTCGGACCTCGCCGGCATTCCCGAACTGGCCGCCGGCAGGATCACCCGGCCGCGTGAACGGGGCTGAGCACCCTCACATCGTGATGAGCGCGATGTGCGCGAGCGGCACGACCCGATGGTGCGCCACCTCTCGCTCGCGGCGAGCGGTTCCCGGCTCGTGCACGGCGATGTCCACGTGGTCTCGCGCCACTCGATCGATGGTGCCCCGTCGCACTCCGCCTGCTGCATGGATGCTCACGTAGCTGCGCCGCCTGCACAGGTCGCGCAGAGCGAATGCGATGCCGATCCGGTCTGTCAGACGCGGTTCGCTCTGATCGGTGTCACTCACGCGGATGCTCCTCGTGATCCGGTCTTTCGGGATCACGATTCCCGTGATCGCGTCGAGCGGCACGATGCAGGCCCGCGAGGCGGCCGGCGGCGAGACCAGGTCGGCGGCGAACCAGTCGCGCCCGAACGTCCTGGGCACCACGGTGACCGACTCGCCCGTGACCAGCTCGACGGATATCCCCCGCCCTGAGGAATCGTCGACGAGGGCCATAAGCCGATCGCGCAGCGTGAGCCGGCCGAGGCGCAGGCGGTGTTCCTCGGCAGCGAGATCGAGGTCTTCCGTGTGCAGCTCGTGCTCGAGCTGACTCTCGAGATCGTCGAAGAGGCTGTCCCACCGCATGGCAGCGACCCTAGCCCGAGTCACCGCGTGCTCGTGCGACTTATCCACAATTCGCAACCGGTGCTTTACAAGCAGCACTCACAGCTGGTTGAGTTGCAGCACCTTCTGGTCCCCCGTTCAGGGGGTGCACGGCGTTCAGGGGTATACGGCGTTTCGGGGACGCAGGGCCTGCACAACACCCGTTCCTCACACAGACGATGGAATCCCAGCGATGAGCCACAGCACAAGAAACCCCTCGGGCGCCGCGCAGCGCATTGACGCTCGAGACTACGATCCCCGAGACTATGATCCCGAGGAGTTCTTCGGCCACCAGCCCACTCCCGCCGAGTTGCTTCCACCGCCCGAGCCTCTGCTCCAAAACCTGACCAGAAGCGTGATCGAGGTGCTCGCCGGTGCGCGCGAACTCGAGCAGCTCTCGCGTTGGGTCACCGAAGAGGTCTATCTGCACCTGCTCAAACGCCAGGTGCTCGCGGCGAGGGCGCGTCGTGTGAAGGGAGTCGCGGCGCAGCGGCCGATTCTGCACGTCGGTCGCATCCGAACATCGAGACCGCGGGACGACGTCATCGAGGCGGTTGTCATGGTGCACGCCAAACCCCGCTCGCGTGCCGTGGCGATCAGACTCGAGGGCCTCGACAGGCGCTGGCGCGCTACGCAGATCAACGTGCTCTGAGCCAGATCAACGTGCTCTGAGCCAGGCCGACGCGCACTGAGCCAGGCCGACGCGCACTGAGCCAGGCCGAGAGCTGGCGCGAGCGGGCCGCGTGCGGGCTCGGCGACGCGCACCGGTCAGCCCCGACGTGGGCTCCACCGGCGCGACGGCGCACACCGCGGCCGAACGACGAGGTTGGTGTGAGCTTCGCGTGAAGGCGGCGCCGAGCGCGGTGGGAGGCTCGTCTCGAACGCCTGCGTCACCCCTTGTTCTTGCGTTCCTGCGCTCGACGCTGCGCGCGGTTGCCGCCGGCGGACTGCGCGTCTGCATCCTTCTGGCCGAACGCACCGCGTGCGGCAGGCTGCTTCGGAGCCTGTGGGGGCGCCACGGGCCGCTGCCCCGGGGCGGGGCGCTGCTTCTGCTGCGCGCCACCGGATGCCGTCGCCGCACGCGCACGAGAGGTGGCTGCCTTCTCGATCTGCCCCTTCTGGTTGCGCACCTCGACCTCGCCGCCCTCGTTCGCGGCCGAGTAGCTGAGCTTCTCGTCTTCGCCGTCTGGTCGTGCGAGTCCCTTGGCGACGACCGTCGGGGCGACTTCGCCCGCGGCCTCCGGCTTCGAGACCTCGACCTCGAGGTTGAACAGGTAGCCGATCGACTCCTCGCGAATCTGCCCCATCATCTGCTGGAACATGCTGAAACCCTCGCGCTGGTACTCCACGAGCGGGTCGCGCTGTGCCATGGCGCGCAGGCCGATGCCGTCTTTCAGGTAGTCCATCTCATAGAGGTGGTCGCGCCAGCGACGGTCGACGACCTGGAGCACAACACGACGCTCGAGTTCGCGCATCGCCTCTGATCCGAGCTGCTCTTCACGACGTTCGTATGCGAGCCTGGCGTCTGACAGGATCTCTCGGCGCATGAACTCGCGGTTGATGCGGCCTCGCTGCCCGGCCTCTGCCAGCACCTCGTCGATCGTCAGGGTGATCGGGTACAGCGTCTTGAGGTCGACCCACAGTGCGTCGAAGTCCCAGTCGTCGCCGTTGCCCTCACCCGTGTGAACGTCGAGCACCTCATCGATGACGTCTTCGAGGAACCTCTGCACGCGGTCGTGCAGGTCGTCGCCCTCGAGGATGCGTCGACGGTCTGCATAGATCGCCTCACGCTGGCGGTTGAGGACGTCGTCGTACTTGAGAACGTTTTTGCGGATCTCGGCGTTGCGTGTCTCGACCTGACCCTGGGCGCTCCTGATGGCGCGGCTCACGACCTTCGACTCGATGGCCATGTCGTCCGGCACTCCGCCGCGGCCCATAAGCGACTCGGCGGCAGCCGAGTTGAACAGGCGCATAAGGTCATCGGTCAGCGACAGATAGAACCTGCTCTCGCCCGGGTCACCCTGACGACCCGAACGACCGCGCAGCTGGTTGTCGATACGCCGCGATTCGTGGCGCTCGGTGCCGAGCACATAGAGGCCTCCGGCTTCGATGACCTTCTCGGCCTCTTCGGCGACCTTCTCTTTGACGCTGTCGAAGACGGCATCCCATTCGGCTTCATACTCTTCAGGTGTGTCGTTGGGGTTCAGTCCCCTCTCGTTCATCGCCTGTACGGCGAGGAACTCCGCGTTGCCTCCGAGCATGATGTCGGTGCCTCGACCGGCCATGTTCGTGGCCACGGTCACGGCACCGAGGTGACCGGCCTGTGCGACGATGGCCGCTTCACGCGCGTGGTTCTTCGCGTTGAGCACCTCGTGCCTGACGCCCTTCTTCGCGAGCAGGCGTGAGAGGTACTCGCTCTTCTCGACGCTCGTCGTTCCCACGAGCACGGGCTGGCCCTTTTCGTGGCGCTCGACGATGTCGTCGACGACGTGCGCGAACTTCGTCTCTTCGTTCTTGTAGACGAGGTCGGACTGGTCGATGCGCTTCATCGGCTTGTTCGTCGGAATCGGCACAACTCCGAGCTTGTACGTCGACATGAACTCGGCGGCCTCGGTCTCGGCCGTTCCCGTCATGCCCGAGAGCTTCTCGTAGAGCCGGAAGTAGTTCTGAAGGGTCACCGTCGCCAGTGTCTGGTTCTCGGCCTTGACCGTCACACCCTCTTTGGCCTCGATGGCCTGGTGGATGCCCTCGTTGTAGCGGCGTCCCTGCAGGATGCGCCCCGTGTGCTCGTCGACGATCATGACCTCGCCGTTCATCACGACGTAGTCCTTGTCTTTTTTGAAGAGCGATCTGGCCTTGATCGAGTTGTTCAGGAACGAGATGAGCGGTGTGTTCGCCGACTCGTAGAGGTTGTCGATGCCGAGGTGGTCTTCGACCTTCTCGATGCCGGGTTCGAGCACACCGACTGTGCGCTTCTTCTCATCGACCTCGTAGTCCTCACCCTCGACGAGCATCCTGGCGATACGCGCGAACTCGGTGAACCAGCGATTCGCCTCGCCTGACGACGGGCCAGAGATGATGAGCGGTGTTCGCGCCTCGTCGATGAGGATCGAGTCGACCTCGTCGACGATGGCGTAGTAGTGCCCGCGTTGCACAAGATCCTTCGACTGCCACGCCATGTTGTCTCGCAGGTAGTCGAAGCCGAACTCGTTGTTGGTGCCGTAGGTGATGTCTGCCGCGTACTGCTCGCGGCGCTGCGCGGGAGTCTGCCCTGACACGATGACACCCGTTGTCATTCCGAGAGCGCGGAAGACACGACCCATGATCTCGGACTGGTAGCTCGCGAGGTAGTCGTTGACCGTGACGATGTGCACGCCCTTGCCGGCAATCGCGTTGAGATAGGCGGGCAGGGTCGCGACGAGCGTTTTGCCCTCACCGGTCTTCATCTCGGCGATGTTGCCGAGATGAAGGGCGCCGCCACCCATGATCTGCACGTCGAAGGGACGCATGCCCAGTGTGCGCTTCGCGGCTTCTCTGACGGCGGCGAACGCCTCTGGCAGCAGCTCGTCGAGGGTCTCGCCCCTCTCGAACCGCTCGCGCAGCTGTGTCGTCTCGTTGCGCAGCTCGTCGTCGCTCAGCTCCGCGAAGTCGTCTTCGAGCGAATTGACGGCTTTTGTGATGTTCTGCAGTCTTTTGAGGATCCGGCCCTCACCGACGCGAAGAACCTTCTCTAGTACTGAGGCCACCTGTTGCACTCCACTTGATCTGAGAGACGCACTCTCGTGCGCGACCGTGCCGTGTTGCACGAGCTGCCGACACGGGTGTCGACACCGGTACCCATGTTAGCGTTGCGACCCTTTGCGCGCGCTGATACCGACGACGTTTCGCTCCCAGCGGCATCCGTTCGACGCCCGTGACGCGGGCGGATGCCGCAGACGGCCGGGGCCGCCGACCAGCGAAAGCGTTATGGCCGGCGGCGCACGGTGGCCGCAGTTACGCGCGTTTTCTCGTGTCCGACGCGTCTTCGTCGAGCCCGATCACACCGTAGTCCCAGCCTTTGCGCCGATACACGACACTCGGGCGATCGGTCTTGGAATCGACGAAGAGAAAGAAGTCGTGACCGACGAGCTCCATCCGGTCGACGGCCTCGTCGACCGTCATCCATTCCGCGGGGAACACCTTTTCGCGGATCACCACGGGCGAGTACTCATCGTCTGGCTCCGCCTGTGCGTCGACGGTGGCGATCTCGCCCGTTGTGAGGCCTGAGATCGAGTCGGCACTCGCCACCTGGACTCCGATGCCGGGAAACCCGTCGGCGCTGGCGTCGTGAAGCGAGGTGCGCTGTTTTCCCCTGATCGCCTTCTTGCGATCCTTCGCCCGTCGTACCCGTTCGAGCAGCTTGGCGATGGCCAGGTCGAAGGCCACGTACTTGTCCGCCCCCTGCGCTTCGGCCCTGGCCACTTTGCCCGGACCGATGATCGTGAGCTCGACCCGATCGTCACCGGGCTTGCCCGCTTTGTCATTGTGACGGCTGACCTTCACCTCGAACGCGATGGCACGATCGGCCAGGTGGGCGATCTTCTCAGATTTCTCATCCACGTAATCACGAAAACGATCAGTGATTCCCACGCCAAATCCGACGATGTTCGTTTCCACGAAAGACCTCCCTCGATTCGGCGTGCCGCCTTGATATCAGGGCGGTCCTTCACGCCTTTAGGGCAACCGTAGTCCTCGTCGCAGTCGAAGTCACCGGTCTTTGCGAATCTGCCAATGCGACTCACAGGAGCTTCGGGGTCGACGCAAGTGTGATCGCGCCGCACACGTCCGCCCCGGCCTCGGTGAGCGCCGAGCAGGCCTCCTCGACCGTCGCACCCGTTGTCACCACGTCGTCGACGACCAACACCTGCCGGCCCGTGAGAGAACCGCGGGCGGCGAGTGTTCCCCTCAGGTTCTCGCGACGCGACACGCTGCCGAGGCCGACCTGGTCTGCGGGCTGGACGACGTGCCTGAGCACGGGCGCGGCCCGCAGTCCCGCTCGCCTCAGCACCGTCTGCACCGGATGGTAACCGCGCCGCCTCGAGGCCGCGCGCGTCGACGGGATCGTCACCAGCCAGACCTCGCCCGTCAGCCCCTCTGTCCGCAGATCGGTGAGCGCCAGGTCGAGCACGTTGATGACCAGGCCGGAGAGCGGCCCTGCGACATCCGTCCGGTTCTCGTTCTTCAGCGCGAGGATCGCCGCCCGCACAACGCCGTTGTACTCATGGGCTGACCACACGCGGATGCCGCCAGCCACGATCCTGACAGTTGTGCGCGGGCGAAGACGCGGCAGGCATTCGTCGCACACCGCGGCATCCGGTGTTCCGCAGCCGACGCACGCGACGGGCAGGAGTACCCCGAGCGCGGACCGGAGTGCGTGAGAGACGAGAGTGACGGCCTCGGCGAGCGGAGAGGCGTGGCGTGCCATACGAAGAGAGTGCCCGACGGAGAGACAGCGCGGGAGGCGGACGGCAACCCGTGCAGAACCGGATGCCGTCGGCTCAGGTGTGCAGAACCGGACACAGCAGGGTCAGGGGTGGCGCCCGAACGACGACGCGCACCCGGCACGGCTCACCGTGGGCTGCCGAGCTGGGTGGCGATGAACCCGATCCCCGTCGCCATCGTCTGCCACGCCGTCGGCCTGCGAAGCGCGAGGTCACCGTCTGCCGTCAGAGCACGCAACTGCTGGGCGGAGTTGCCTCCGACGAGCATCACGGCTCCCTCGAGGGGCGCGACCGGCTCTGACTGTCCGCCGATGGGCTGTTTTGTGATCTCTGTCGAGCCGTCATCGGTCTGCGTCAGCGATGCCACGGTCAGGTCATCGACCCAGGTGGCGCTGAGAGGCTGGCCGTCGCCGACGGTGAGCTCGATCGGTTCGCCGAGGCGGATCGGAGCTCCGTCCGGTGTGCGCTCGACGCCCGCGACGAGAAAACGGTTCTGCTCCCCGACCGTGAGCAGGGCGATGATCCGGGTTCCGTCGCGTGACAGCGCGAGCGAGGTGATCGTCGAGGCGTCCGGCCAGCTCGTCGTCACGGGGAACGTCTCGCCGTCGGGGCCGAAGGCCCGCAGGTCGGAGGGCGCCGTCTCGGGCACAGACCAGATGTAGCCCCGATCGTCGAGTGCCGGCGCGATGAGCCCTGGGCGCTGGTCGACCGGCACGCTGTCGGACCCGGGCCGCACCGAGTACACCCCTCCCTCTCGGGACTGCACAGCTGCGAGGGTGTGATCCGCGCCGAGGGTCGCCGCGATGGGTGCGAGCTCCTCGACCGACCCCGAGATGCCGGGAATCTGCTCGATGGCGCCGCCGCCGAGAAAACCGAACCCGTTGTCTGACGAGACGAGCGGTCGCGGGTCGACGCGCGGCGAGTCGAGTGTCACCGTGTCGATCTGTTCAACGTTCCCGTCGATCGAGATCGACACGGCGTTGATCGTCGTCACACCGACCAGGCTTGAGACGAGCTGCGCCTGCATCAGTTCGAGGGTCCGCTGGTCGGCCTGCAGGGCTTCGCTGTTGAGGTCGACCGCGGCGACGCCTCCCTCGACAGGCACAGCGCTCTTCGTCAGCGCGGTTCCCTCGGGGAAGGCCGTCGACACGGCCACGGCGAGCCATTCGCTCGGACCGTCGATCAAGGCGCGAACGATCCGCGTTCCCGTTGACGCTCGCGACGGGAACCAGCGCAGATCAGGCACGAGGTAGCTGAACGTGGGGTCGAAGAAGCTCAGCGAATACGGACTGAACACGTCGACGAACTTGATCGGGTCGAGGATCACGCCGTTCGGCGCGGCGCTCAGCCGCCACTGGCCGCCGACCTCGCTGAATCCATAAGCCTGTGTGATCGGGTTCTCGCTCGAGAACTCACTGTAGAGCCCGTTGCCGTCGACTTCGGCGACCGGGATGACCCGCAGGCTCATGGTCGTCGGGCTGGTTTCGATGTATTCCCGGCGCGACTGCTGGTCGACGGTGACACCGGCATCCGGGTTCCAGTCCTCCGCGAGCTCTGGCGCCAGGAACTCGCGCGCGATCGCGTAGTTGTTGGCGGGGCTCGACGCCGCTTCGATGAACCCGCGCAGAATCTGCTCGGGCGTCGCATCGCGCTGAGGGCTGGCTGGTTTGTATTCGACCTCGACCTCGACCTCGGAGTCTCCGGGGCTGACGCGACCCTCCTGCACGGCGCCGGAACGGGGAATCCCGGCGCAGGCGGTTGTCACGAGCGCCATCACGAGCAGCATGACCGAGACGGATGCCGTCGGCCGTCTGCACTCGCGTCGGTGGATGCCCTGCCGCCTCATCGCTGCTCCTCGTCCGTGTCCGACACACCCGCCCCGCCGCCATCGTGGGCGCGGTCGTTGTTGTGCGTCTGGTCGTCCGCGAGGTCGAACTGCGGCGTTGTGCCGTCTGCGTCATCCGGCACAAGCGGGAGCGGTGACACCTGCACGACTCCCTCCCGTGTGCGCGGGAGTGTGAGCCTGAACAGCGACCCGCCTCCGCTTCTCGACCAGACCTCGAGAGTGCCATTGTGCAGCTGAGCGTCTTCGAGGGCAATCGCGAGCCCGAGGCCGGTGCCTCCGATGGTGCGCTTGCGCGACGGGTCGGCCCGCCAGAAACGATCGAACACCCGCTCGACCTCGTCCTCGGTCATGCCGAGGCCGTAATCACGCACCGAGAGCGCGACGGACTGCTCGTTGCTGTCGACGGCGACCACAACGGGGCGGCCCTCGCCGTGCTCGATGGCGTTCCCGAGCAGGTTCCGCACCACGCGCCTGATGCGCCTCGAGTCCATCTCGACGTTGGAATACCCGCCGGGGGCCACCAGCCGAATGTCCGACCCCTTCTGCTCGGCGACCGCGGCCATCTCATCGATGACGCCCTCGGCGAGGTGGACGAGACTGGTCTGCTCGGCATCGAGATGCACAGACCCCGCGTCGTACCGGCTGATTTCGAGCAGGTCGGCGAGCAACACCTCGAAGCGCTGCGTCTGGGTGTGCAGAAGTTCCGCCGTTCGCGCCGTGGCCGGTGCGAAGTCGTCGCGCTGGTCGAAGAGCACGTCGCCGGCGAGGCGGATCGTGGTGAGGGGTGTGCGCAACTCGTGTGAGACATCCGAGACGAACCGCTGCTGCACCTGTGACAGGTCGGCGAGCTCGCGAATCTGCGACTGCAGGCTGTCCGCCATGCCGTTGAACGAGCGTGCGAGAGTGGCGAGCTCGTCTTCGCCGCGCTCCGGGATGCGCACCTCGAGGTCGCCGTCCGCGAGCTTCTCACTCGTCTCTGCCGCGATCCTGATCGGACTGGCGACGAGCCTGACCACCACCCAGGCCACCGCTCCGACGAGCAGCAGCAGCGCGATACCGCCGATCGTCAGGGTGCGCTGCACGAACAGGAGCGTCTGCTCGGTGTCGCTGAGGTCGTGCCCGACGTACACCTCATAGCGTCCGCCCTCTGGGAACGAGATCTGGGTGCCCACGACGATGCCAGGGGACTTCTGGCCGTTCACGTCGAGCACAACAGACTGCCACCACTGTTCGTCTGGATTGTTCTGCACGGTCTGCCGCATGCTGTCGCTGATCACGCCCTGCAGCCCGGGACTCTCGAAGTCCTGCGGCGCCACGGTGCTCGGCTCCTGCCCCGGCACACGGTAGACGGCGACCAGCCTGCTGGGCGAGGCCTGGGCGATCTCGGTGCGCACCGAGCTCATGAGGTCCTGCACGGCGACCCTGTCCTCGGCGTCCGAGGCGTCGAGGATACGCTGCGCAGACGTCGTCGCCCGTGCGGTGTCGCGCATCACCTGATCTGCGCGCGACTGGAACAGGTCGTTGCCGATCGACAACGACATATAGACGCTCGAGATCAGCACGGCGAGCAGTGCCAGCCCGAGCGAGACGACCACCGTGCGGAACTGCAGGGATCGGTGCCAGCTGTGCACGACCCGAGACGGCCAACTGCGCCAGTTGCGCAGCCTCATGCCCGCGACCCCTTGGCCCCTGGCGCCGACGAACCGCCCGGCAGACCCTGTGGCCATCATCGCTCAGCCGGTCGTGCCGGCGCGATATCCGACGCCGCGCACAGTCATCACGATCTTCGGGTTGTCCGGGTCGTCTTCGACCTTCGCGCGCAGGCGCTGCACGTGCACGTTCACGAGCCTGGTGTCTGCCTTGTAGTGGTAGCCCCATACCTGCTCGAGCAGCATCTCGCGGGTGAACACCTGCTGGGGCTTCTCGGCGAGCGCGAGAAGCAGATCGAACTCGAGTGGGGTCAGGCTGATCCTCCTGTCGCCACGCCGCACCTCGTGACCGGCCACGTCGAGACTGAGGTCACCGACCTGCAACACCTCCTGGCTCTGCTGCGGCGCAGGGGGGCGAAGCCTGGTGCGGATCCGGGCAACGAGTTCCTTCGGGTTGAACGGCTTCACCATGTAGTCGTCCGCGCCGGACTCGAGGCCCTTCACCACATCCGCCGTGTCCGATTTCGCGGTCAGCATCAGGATCGGGATGCCGGACTCCTGCCGGATCAGACGACAGACTTCGATGCCGTCCACACCCGGGAGCATAAGGTCGAGCAGCACGAGATCGGGTTTGTTCTCGTGGAAACTCTCGAGGGCAGACGAGCCGTCAGCGCAGAAGGACGGTTCGAACCCCTCGGTGCGGAGCACGATTCCGATCATCTCGGCGAGGGCCGTGTCGTCGTCGACCACAAGAATCCGTGCGCTCATGCAATTCGTTCCGATCTGCCTGCATCGTCTGTGATTCGGGTGTGAGTCATGGCTCACCCGCAGCGCAAGCTCGCGTTGCTTCGCTCAAGATTAGTCGGTAGAACCCGAAATCGGCCGCTTGTCCACATCCGCGCCTCGATGATGCCCCACGACGACCGTGCATATGACACGATAAAAGAGCTCACCGCGTTCGCAAGGCTCGACGACAAGGAGTCGCTTCCGTGACCTACGGCCAGGACTGGCATCCGCCAACAGAAACCTCGCGCGGTCAGGGCCCGGCGGGCGCTGACGGCGGCCCGAACGGGTCGCAACCGCGTGCCCCACACGTGCCGTATGGCGGACAGCAGGGCTGGACCCCGCCGCCGAAGCCCGGCCTGATCCCGCTGCGCCCCCTCGGCTTCGGCACCCTGCTCGGAGCACCGTTCCAGACGTTGCGTCGCAATCCGAAGGCCACGTTCGGCAGCGCGCTGCTCGTGCAGGCCATCACCGTCGTCGTCACGGTCATCGTCATCGGCCTCGCCACCTGGTGGGCGACGGCGCGCATCATCAGCGCAGCACCTGAAGACCAAGCCACGGTTGAAGCGGGCTCGGTCACCGCCATCCTGCTCGCGAGCCTCATCCCCGTTGTCCTCTCGCTTGTGGCATCCGCTTTTCTGCAGGGAATCATCGTCGTCGAGGTCGCACGATCCACTCTCGGCGAGAAGCTGACGATGCGCGCCGTCTGGAAGGCCGCGTGGCCACGGCTCGGCGCGCTGCTGGGGTGGATGCTCGTTGTCACAGGTGTGCTCGTCGTCACCCTCGCCGTGATCGTCGGGGTCGTCTGGGGCCTCTCCGCCCTCGGAGGCGGTTTCGTCGCCGTCGCCGTGATCCTGGCCATCCTCGCGACGCTCGCCGTCATCGGGCTTGCGATCTGGATCGGCATCAAGCTCTCGCTGACGCCGAGCATCATCGTGCTCGAGAAGGAGCGCGTCTTCGCGGCGGCCAGGCGTTCGTGGTCGCTGACGAACGGCTACTTCTGGAAGACCCTCGGAGTGCAGTTCCTGGTCTCGTTCATCGTGTCGACGGTGGCGCAGATCGTGATCACGCCCGTGTATCTTCTCTTCATCATGAGCATGTCGGTGCTCGCCCCCACCGGTGTGTCGCCGGATGACTTCGTCCTTCCCGCCGTGCTCTACGTGCTGACGATCGTGATCTCACTCGTGCTCGGCGCCATCTCGACGGTTGTGATGTCTGCGGCGATAGCCCTCATCTACATCGACCTGCGTATGCGCAAAGAAGGCCTCGACCTCGAGCTCATCCGGTTCGTCGAAGCGAGGAACACCGGCGAAGCGGTGGACGATCCATACGTTTCCGCACCTCGCACGCCGCGTGCGCCGGTTCCTCCCGCGCCCGGGCAGCCATACCCGGGGCAGCCGTACCCGGGCCAGCAGTACCCGCCCCAGCCATACCCGGGTCCGGGCCAGGCGTACCCGCCACAGCAGTACCAGGGCCAGCCCTACCCGGGTCAGCCCTACCCGGGTCAGCAGTACACGGGTCAGCAGTACCCGCCACAGCAGCACACGGGTCAGGGATATCCGTCACAGCACCCGCCCCAGCAGTATCCGGGCCAGGGATACCCGTCCGCGGCGCCCTATCCGCAGCAGCCACAGGCGCCGCAGCAGCCACAGGCGCCGCAGCATCCACAGGCGCCGCAGCATCCGCCCGGGCCACCGTACCCGCCCGCACAGCAGCAGTACCCGCCACAGCCGCCGGCGGGCGACGGTGAGACCGATGGCCGACGGGAACAGCGCTGATCATGCCCTTCCCGTTCGACGTCCCCGTCGTTCCCGATGCGCCGGAGGCACGCGATCTGCTGACCGAAGAGCTCTCGAAACCCGAGTACGCAGCGGCGCAGCCGACCCTGTTCGACATCATTTCTGAGGCGTTCTTCGAGTGGCTCCAGCGTGTGTTCACCCCTGGCGCCGCCGTGGGCGCCGACTGGCTCCTCGTCGCGGTCGTCGGACTCGTCATCGCGGGCATCATCGTCGCGATCGTCATCTGGGGTGTTCCGCGCATCAACAGGCGCAGCAGCGTCGCCGATGTGCTCTTCGGCGACGATGACAGGCGCTCCGCATCTGAGCTGAGGGCCTCTGCGCAGAAGGCAGCGGAACGCGGGGACTTCAACACGGCGGTCATAGAGCAGTACCGTGCGGTCGCACGCGGGCTCGCGGAACGCACCGTGGTGATGGTGTCGCCCGGCACCACCGCCCACGATTTCGCGAGCCGCGCCGCCCAGTCGTTCCCAGACCAGGCTGAAGATCTCGCAACGGCCGCAGACGAGTTCGACGGTGCCCGATACCTGGGCCGCACCGCGACCGAGGCGCACTATCGGCATGTGCGCGCTCTCGACGACGGTCTCGCACACCGCGCACCCGTTTCTCACGAGCCCGTCACCTCTGGCGCCCCTTCGTGAGCACGACATCGACGCGTCCGGCAGAAGACACACACAAGACCGGCGACGACGGGGGCACAGCCGTCACGACGCCACGTGTGCGCTCCTTTCTCAGGAGCGGGATGTTCTGGGTCGGAGCAGCTGTCGTCTGCGGCCTGGTCGTCGTCGCGTCTGCGGTGCTCACCAACCCGGGCACGGGCTCAGGAGCACCGCTCGACGGCGACAGTGCAGCGCCGGAGGGCGCACGTGCGGTGCTGCAGGTGCTGCGTGCCGAGGGCGTCGCCGTCACCGTCGCGGACGACATCGACGAGGCCCGCGCGGCGCTCGAAGACGACGCCACCCTCGCCTTCTACGACCCGAACGGTTATCTCGACGCCGAACGCCGGCGTGACCTGGTCGACGCCGCCGAGCGAACCGTCGCCATCTCGCCCTCGTTCACGCAGCTGAACGACCTGCTGCCCGGTGTCCGTGCCGCCGGTTACAGCGAAGAGACCTCGCTCGGCGCATCGTGCGACGAGGCGATTGCCGAGCGAGCGAGCACGATCAGCGGCGGCGCGACGTTCGCGATCGACGACTCCTCAGACGCGACGGGATGCTTCGAGTCAGAGACGGGCGGGTTCGCCCTGGTCGTCGACGACCACATCGCTGTCGTCGGGCCGACTGCGCCGTTCACCAACGACGCGATCGTGGACTACGGCAACGCCGCCCTGGCGCTCGGACTGCTCGGAGCTGAAGAGAACCTCGTCTGGTACCTGCCGACGATCGCCGATGTCGAGGCGACGGGGCCGCCGACGCTGCAGCAGCTCACTCCGAACTGGCTTGTGCCCGTGACCTCCCTGCTCACGATCACAGCGCTCGTCGCGATGTTCTGGCGGGGCCGCCGTTTCGGGCCGATCGTCATCGAAGACCTCCCCGTCACCGTGCGGGCGGGCGAGACCATGCAGGGGCGGGCCAGGCTCTACCAGCGCACGGCGTCACGCGTGCGGGCGGCTGACGCCCTTCGCGTGGGGGCGACGGCACGTCTGGCGACCATGCTCGGGCTCTCAGACCAGGCGGGTGTGTACGAGGTGGCGGATGCCGCGGCATCCGCTCTCGGGCAGGGAACACCGGGGGTTCGCGGTGTGCTCGTCGACCGGCCCGTCCAGACGGAGCGCGACCTCATCGAGGTGTCTGACGCCCTGCAGAACCTCGAGCATGCGGTGTCAGACGCCGTCGACCCGCGATCACCCCACAGACGATGACCGGCAGAAGCCGACACAACACACTCCCAACCGAGAGAATGATGCAATGACCGATCCAACACCGTATCGACCGGGCGACGACCAGCGGCCGGCGCAGCAGCAGTACCCGGCGCAGCAGCAGTACCCGCAACACCCTCCGGCATACCAGCAGCAGGCGCCGCAGCCACCGGCACACCGGCCGCAGCAGCCCGCACAGCAGCTGCCACCCCAGCAGCCGCCACAGGCACCGGGTGCGGACGCGCTCTCGCCCGAGGCGCAGCAGACCAGACCGCGCGACGCGGGGAGCGAGCTGCGAGACAAGCTCGCCGGGGTTCGTTCAGAGGTCGCGAAGGCCGTCGTCGGACAGGACGCCGCCGTGACCGGGCTGATCATCGCGCTGCTGGCGAAGGGCCACGTGCTGCTCGAGGGTGTGCCAGGTGTCGCGAAGACGCTGCTCGTTCGCACGCTCAGCCAGAGCCTCTCGCTCGATACCAAACGCATCCAGTTCACACCGGACCTGATGCCCGGTGACGTGACCGGGTCCCTCGTCTTCGATGCGAAGGCAGGTGACTTCGAGTTCAGGCAGGGGCCGGTGTTCACGAACGTGCTGCTCGCAGACGAGATCAACCGCACGCCCCCGAAGACGCAGTCGGCGCTGCTCGAGGCGATGGAAGAGCGGCAGGTGAGCGCAGACGGCGTGACGACCGCGCTGCCTGAGCCGTTCGTCGTCGCCGCAACGATGAACCCCATCGAGTACGAGGGCACATACACACTGCCAGAGGCGCAGCTCGACCGTTTTCTGCTCAAGCTCGTTCTCGACGTTCCCGAGCGCGACCTCGAGGTCGAGGTGCTGCGCCGCCACGCCGCCGGCTTCAACCCTCGCGACCTCGCCGGCGCGGGCGTCACCGCGGTGCTCAGCGCTGCCGACCTCGCTCGTGCGCAGAGCGCCGCAGCAGGCACCGGGGTGAATCGAGACGTGCTGAGCTATGTCGTCGACCTCGCCAGGGCCACACGCCGCAGCCCGTCTGTTCGGATGGGCGTCAGCCCGCGCGGCACAACGGCCCTGCTCGCCGCCGCGAAGGCATGGGCGTGGCTGAGCGGCTATCCGTCCGTCACCCCCGATCACGTGCAGGCCATGGTGCTCCCCGTCTGGCGCCACCGCGTGCAGCTTCGCCCGGAGGCCGAGCTCGAAGGTGTGTCGAGCGATGCCATTCTGCGGTCGATCATGCAGCAGGTGCAGGTTCCGATCTAGATGACCGTCTCCGGCTGGTTCGTTGCGCTCGTCGCCCTCGGCGTCGTGCCGGTCGTGCTGATCGGGCAGGCGACGGGTGAGCCCGGTGTCGTGATGGGCATCTGGCTGTTGTTCGCCCTCGTGCTCGGTGTCGTCGACCTGCTTCTCGCGGCATCGCCCCGCGCCCTGCGACTGAGCCGGTCGCTGCCGGATCGGACCAGGCTCGGCGAAACCGTCACAAGCGAGCTCTATCTCACCAACACAGGCCCCAGGACGCTCCGCGGTGCGGTCAGGGATGCCTGGCAGCCGTCCGCCGGCGCGTCGTCACCACGGATGCGGGTCACGATTCCGGCGGGCGAGAGACGCGTCGCACGTCAGCACCTCACGCCGTTCCGTCGCGGCGAACGGCGCGTCGAGCAGGTCACCGTGCGCTCGTTCGGCCCGCTTCGGCTCTGGTCGCGGCAGGCGACGATGACCTGCGAGGGTCGTGTGCGTGTGCTGCCTCCGTTCAACGCCCGCAAGCACCTGCCCTCGCGCCTGGCCCGGCTGAGAGAACTCGACGGCGCCACGAGTGTGCTTGTCAGGGGCCAGGGAACGGAGTTCGACTCACTGCGTGAGTATGTGCGCGGAGACGACGTGAGATCGATCGATTGGCGTGCGACGGCGAGGCGTCACAACGAGAGCTCAACGGCGGGCAACACGCTGGTGGTGCGCACCTGGCGCCCCGAACGAGACCGGCGAGTCGTTATCGTCATCGACACCGGCCGCACCTCGGCGGCGCGAGTGGCGGACGAGCCGCGCATCGACACCGCCTTCGAGGCATCGCTGCTGCTCGCCGCGCTGGCGACGCGCGCGGGTGACCGCGTCGACCTGCTCGCGTTCGACCGTCGAGTGCGCGGCCGGGTGCAGGGGGCGACGGGAGCAGATCTGCTGTCGAAGATGGTGGATGCCATGGCGGGCATCGACCCTGAGCTCATCGAGATGGACTGGAAGGCCGTTCCGGCCCAGGTGCAGTCGGTCACGAGCCACCGCGCTCTCGTTGTGCTCCTGACTTCGATCGATGCTCCGGGCGCATCCACGGAGCTGCTGAGCATTCTTCCGCAGTTGAGCCGCAAGCATACGGTTGTGGTGGCATCCGTCACAGACCCCGCCGCCATCGAGGCGTCGCGGTCGAGGCGCAACAGGGACGAGGTGTATCTCGCTGCCGCCGCCGAACGCGCCCTGCTCGACATCTCGCGCGTGTCTGCGGCCATCGGCAGGCAAGGCGCAGAAGTGGTGACGGGTTCGCCGGAGGACCTGCCGCCCGCCCTCGCCGATCGTTATATCGCGCTCAAGGCCGCGGGGCGCCTGTAGCGGCTGTCGCACGGCATGACCGGGCGCTACTTCTGTGTGAACGAGTCGACGGACATCACGAGGATGACCCTGTCTGCCGCGTCCGGCGGCGGCGGGGCGTCCGGGTTGCCGTACCACGACCCGAGCACCTGAAAGAACTCGCCTTTCGGGTCGGGAATGGCCTCGTTCAGCCGGCCGCGCACCTCGATGTAACGGTACGGGTCGTCTGGGTCCGAGACGCACAGGCTCATCGCGGGGTTGCTCTGCAGGTTGCGGTATTTCGCCCGCTTGGTGGTGTGGGTGAAGCGGATGTCTTCGCCGTCGTAGAGAAACCACATCGGGTTCACCTGCGGCGCGCCGTCGGGGCGCACAGTGCCCAGGTGCCCGACGATCGGTCGTTCGAGAAGGTCGACGAGATTCTTGGGGATGTCTGCAGCCATATGCTCAGCCTAGCCACGCCAAGTGCGCGGGGAACAGTGGGCACAACTTCGGAGATCCAGCCCTCACTCGGTCGGTCACCCACGTCGACGCCGCACGTTCTGAATCTCGTAGCGAAATTCTCCGAAGTTGTGCACGGCACGCCCAGCCCGCTCCAGCTGAGGCTACGTCCGACCAGCCGACGTCCGCTCGGAGGCGTTATGCCGCGTAGATGCGCTTGGCCCCGGCCTCGAACTCGACGAGGTCACCCGTCTCACCCGCCCGGTACGCCCGCCCGCCGACGACGATCATGTAGACGAGGAACGCGCAGAGCGCGAGCGCACCGAGGCCGATCTTGACGGGCCACGGCCACGGCTGCGGTGTGACGAATCCCTCGAGGATTCCCGCCACGAAGAGCACGAGGATCAGCCCGATGACCACCGTGAACAGGGCGCGTGCGTCGTCGGCGAGCGCCTGTCCTCGTGTGCGGTTGCCGGGGGCGACCCACGCCCAGAAGATCCGCAGGCCGGCCGCCGCCGCGACGAAGATCGCCGTGAGTTCGAGCATCCCGTGCGGGGCGATGTAGAGAAAGAACGTGTCCCCCTGGCCGAAGCTGAACAGAACGGCGGCCGTCATGCCGAGGTTCTGCGCGTTCTGCAGGATCACGTAGGGAACCCACACCCCGGTGATCCCGAAGGCTATGCACTGCGCGGCGATCCAGGCGTTGTTCGTCCACACCTGCCCGGCGAACGACGCAGCGGGGTTCTCGGAGTAGTAGTCGATGAACTCTTCTTCGGCCAGTCGTCTCAGCTGTTCGGTGTCGCCGAGGTTCGCGAGCACCTGCGGGTCGTTCAGCACCCACACCGCCCACATGGTCGCGACGACAGCCGTCGCACCCGCGACGGCCAGGGTGAGCCAGCGCAGGCGGTAGAGCGCGGCCGGCAGCTGCAGCACGAAGAAGCGCGGCAACTGCGAGAACATGTTGGCGCTTGCGGCGGTGAAGCGCAGCCGGGCGCGAGAGAGGGTGACGCTCAGGCGGTCGCCCTCGATCGTGGAACCGGCGGTGCTCTTGATGGCTGAGAGCTCCGTCGCACCCGACTGGTACTTGTCGATCAGCTCGTCTGCTTCTGCACCGCTCAATGACCGCTTCGACGCGAGCGCATCGAGGCGGTCCCAGTCGGCGCGGTGGGCTGCGCTGTATGCGTCGAGATCCATCTGATTAAATACTAGACATGGAAGAGCCGAACGGCGTACGAAAATCCACTTTGGCTCAGCAATCGGATGAGCTGGTGACAGGCGAAGCCGTCGCGCTCGATGTGCGACCAGCCAGTTTTCTGCTCCGCGCGGCAGGGGCGATCATCGACTTCATCGCGACGCTGATTGTGGCCTTCGCCCTGATGGGGGTGCTCCTCTCTGTCGCCCAGAGCGGCTCGCTCGACGTCGCGGCGCTCACGGCGTTCTCGACGGCCATCGTTGTGTTCTCGTTCGTGATCGTGCCGACCGTGGTCGAGACGATCACACACGGACGCTCACTCGGCAAGCTCACGATCGGCGCGCGTATCGTGCGCGACGACGGCGGGGCGATCGGGTTCAGGCACGCATTCATCCGCGCGCTCACCGGCTTTCTCGAGATCTATATGACCTTCGGCGGCCTCGCCGCCATCGTCGGACTGCTCAGCGACAGATCGAAGCGCATCGGCGACCTGCTCGCGGGCACCTACAGTCAGCACGAGCGTGTGCCGCGCATCGTCGAACCCGTGGTCGGCGTTCCCCCGCAGCTGGCGTCGTGGGCGACGCTCGCAGACGTCGGGCGGATGCCTGACCGGCTCTCCAGACGCATCGCCCAGTTCCTGAAGCAGGCACCGCGCCTCACCGAGCACGCCAGAAGCCGCCTGGCCCGTGACCTGGCGGCAGAGGCATCCGTTTTTGTGTCACCGGTGCCGGACGTCGACCCGCAGATCTTTCTCTACGCTGTCGCGGCGGTGCGACGCGACCGTGAGTTTCACGCCCTGATGCTCGAGCGCGAGCGGCTGGCGCGCCTGCAGCCCGTGCTCACCGGACTCCCCCACGGTTTTCCCGATCGCTAGCCGCACGGTTGTCGAGACCCGCGGCGGTCGAGGCCCCGGTGGTCGAGCCCGTCGAGACCCCGCACCGGTGATCGAGCCCGTCGAGACCCCGCACCGGTGATCGAGCCCGTCGAGACCCGAGACCCGGCTGTCAGTAGCGGTAGTGATCGACCTTGTACGGCCCCTCGACGGGAACACCGATATAGGCGGCCTGCTGCGGTGTGAGAGTCGTCAGCTCGACGCCCAGGGCGTCGAGGTGCAGACGGGCGACCTTCTCGTCGAGATGCTTCGGCAGCACATACACGTCGACGGGATAGTTCTCGGTGTGCGCATACAGCTCGATCTGCGCGAGCACCTGGTTCGTGAACGAGTTGCTCATCACGAACGACGGGTGTCCCGTGGCGTTCCCGAGGTTCATCAGGCGCCCCTCGCTGAGGACCAGGATCGAGCGCCCGGTGGGAAGACGCCACTCGTGCACCTGGGGTTTGATCTCGATCCGCTCGGCTCCGTCGAGCGACTCGAGTCCCGCCATGTCGACCTCGTTGTCGAAATGGCCGACGTTCGCGACGATCGCCTGGTGCTTCATCTGGAGCATGTGGTCGACGGTGATGACGTTGACGTTGCCTGTGCCGGTGACGAAGATGTCGACCTGCCCGACGACAGATTCGATGCGCGCCACCTGAAAGCCGTCCATGGCGGCCTGCAGCGCGTTGATCGGGTCGATCTCAGACACGATCACGCGAGCACCCTGGCCGCGAAGTGCTTCGGCTGCGCCCTTGCCGACATCGCCGTATCCGACGACGAAGGCGACCTTGCCGCCGATGAGCACGTCGGTGGCGCGGTTCAGCCCGTCCGGCAGCGAGTGACGGATGCCGTAGGTGTTGTCGAACTTCGACTTGGTGACCGAGTCGTTCACGTTGATGGCCGGGAACAGCAGCTTGCCGTCGCGGGCGAATTCATAGAGACGGTGCACACCCGTTGTCGTCTCTTCTGTGACACCGATGATGTCGTCGGCGATCTTCGTGTAACGGTGGGGGGATTCGGCCAGCGAGCGACGGAGCACATCGAGGAACACGCGGTACTCGGCGCTGTCGTCTGCCGACGCATCCGGAACCGCGCCATCGGCCTCGAACTCACGCCCCTTGTGCACGAGCATCGACGCGTCTCCGCCGTCGTCGAGGATCATGTTGGGGCCCGTCCAGTCCGCACCCGCCACCGCCGCTTCGGCAGACCAGTCGAAGATGCGTGACGTGGCCCACCAGTACTCTTCGAGGGTCTCGCCCTTCCAGGCGAAGACGGGAACGCCGGCGGGGGCGTCGGGTGTGCCGGTCTGGCCGACGGCGATCGCCGCAGCAGCCTCGTCTTGTGTCGAGAAGATGTTGCAGCTCGCCCAGCGCACCTGTGCGCCGAGTGCCGTGAGCGTCTCGATCAGAACTGCCGTCTGCACGGTCATGTGCAGCGAACCGGCGATGCGTGCACCCGCGAGGGGCTTCGAGTCGCCGAACTCGTCGCGCAGGGCCATCAGGCCCGGCATCTCGTTCTCGGCGAGTCTGATCTGGTGACGCCCCGCCTCGGCGAGCGACAGGTCTGCGACCTTGAACGATGCCTGGTCGGACGAGGTGGATGTTCCGGGCTGAGTGAGCGTCATACGTCCATTCTCGCAGACGCGCGCTGTGTGTTTCGGGGGCGGGCACACACGGTGTCCGGGCGTACGGTGAAGACATGGGAACCGAAGTGAGACGCGAGCCGGAGATGCACAGGTACAGCCTGTTCCTCGACGGAGAGAACGTCGGAATCACCGAGTATCAGGAACACGGAGACACGATCGTGTTTCCGCACACGCTCATCGAACCTCCGCATCGCGGCCAGGGTCTCGGGGAGCTTCTCGTGCGTGGGGCACTCGACGACGTTCGGTCACGCAGCAGCGCGGCAGTCGTGCCCGCCTGCTCCTTTGTGAATGAGTTCATCCGCACGCATCCGGAGTACAACGACCTGCTCACCGCCCGCCCAGACTGACGGTGGCCGAGCCCGTCGAGACCTCCCGCCAGGCGAGCAGACCCCGGTGGCCGAGCCCGTCGAAACGGACGGTTTCGACGCGGTCCGGCGTCAGGCGCGAATGAGCGCGAGCACCTCGTCGCGGATCTGCTCCATCGCTGTGGCATCCAACGCCTCGACGTTCAACCGCAGCAGCGGCTCGGTGTTCGACGCGCGCACGTTGAACCACCAGAACGTCTCACTCCCGGGAGGATGCGCCCCCGTCACGGTCAGGCCGTCGAACTCCTCGAACTCCGCCCGACCGGTGAACGCCTCGATGATCCGCCTGAGCGCTGCAGGAACATCGAGGACCGTCGAGTTGATCTCGCCCGACTGCGCGTAGGGGTTGTATTCGGACGCGAACTGCGACAGCGGGGCGTCTTGCACCCCGAACTCCGCGAGAACATGCATGGCCGCGAGCATGCCGTTGTCAGCGCCCCAGAAGTCGCGAAAGTAGTAGTGCGCAGAGTGCTCGCCGCCGAACACGGCGCCCGTTGCGCGCATCTCGTCTTTGATCAACGAGTGTCCGACCTTCGTGCGCACGGGGATGGCGCCCACCGCGGCAATGGTCTCTGGCACGATCCTCGACGTGATGAGGTTGTGGATGACGTGGATGTCTTCTGCCTGCTGTGACCCGTCGGCCTGCGCAGCGCGCACCCGGGCGACCTCGCGCACAGCGACGATGGCCGTCACCGCAGACGGATTCACCGGGTCGCCGTTCTCGTCGATGACAAAACACCTGTCGGCATCGCCGTCGAACGCGAGCCCGAGATCGGCGCCGTGCTCCACGACAGCACGCTGCAGGTCGACGAGGTTCGCCGGGTCGAGCGGGTTGGCCTCGTGGTTCGGAAAGGTTCCGTCGAGCTCGAAATACATCGGAACGATCTCGATGGGCAGCGCACCGAGGCCGGCTGCCGTCGACAGCACCGCCGGTACTGTCATTCCGCCCATACCGTTTCCGGCATCGACAACGATGGTGAGGGGCCGGATGCCGTCGAGCGGCACAAGCTGACGCAGGTACTCCGCGTAGTCCCTCAGCACGTCGCGTTCACGGAGCGATCCGGGCGCAGCCACCGGTTCGATGCCCGATCTGACGTAGACGATCGCACGGTCTCGGATCGCTCCGAGGCCGGTTTCCATGCTGATGCCCTGGGCGCCGGCACGCGAGAACTTGATGCCGTTGTAGCTGGCCGGGTTGTGGCTGGCCGTGAACATCGCCGCGGGCGCGTGCAGTTGGCCCGAGGCGAAATAGCTTTCGTCTGTCGAGCAGAGACCGATCAGAACGACGTTGGCTCCTCTGGCCTGTGCACCGCGCGCAAACGCCGCGGCGAAACCGGGAGACGAGTCCCGCATGTCGTGACCGACGATCAGGTCGCCCGCTGCGGCATGCACCTCGTCTGCGAACGCCGCGCCGAGCGCTTCGACGACGGGGGTCGTGAGCTGCGAACCCACGAGTCCCCTGACGTCATATGTCTTGACGATCTGCTGCAGGGCCTCGACGGGCTCGTAACCGGGCTTGCTCATGGCTCTCACGCTACGCGATGTCAGATGACCGCGTGACGGATGACCTGCCACCCCTGCGGAACGCTCAAGCGTTCTGCATGGATCGAGCAGAGGTCGTAGGAGTGCGGCTCACGGCTGATGCCGAGCGGGCCGAGCACCGCCATCGAATCGCCATAGTCATAGGTGAGCGTCGAGACGGCGTCACGTGAGCATCCCACTTTCGAGCACGATCTGTCTAACATCACACCACACCATACAAGCGCGCACCGACGGCTGTGCGGCACCCCGCCGCGAGCGTTCGGATCGTCTTGTTCTGCGACCAGAACGGATGCCGGGAACGGTTGCCGATGCAGCCGCCCGGCAGGGCGCATATGATGAGCCCATGGCCAGACGCACCACTCGCACCGGTCGCCCGCGTGCGTCGTTCGAACGCCGGGCTGTCCGTCATGACCGCCACGGTCGAGCGGCGCGCAGTCTCGTGACCAGGCCCCCTCTGCTGCCCCTCAAGAGCCGCATCGACCTGTTCGACACGACTGTCGCCTCGACCGCTGACTTCTTGCGCAATGCCTGGTCGGAAGAGCTGATCGGCGTTCGGTTTCAGGTAGCCGACATGCCCCCGGGAAGCTGGGGGCCCGCAGACGCCGTTCCCCGTTGGTGGACGAGTGCGAGCGAGAAGCGGATCGTGCTCTTCCGGCTGCCGATCCAGCGGATGAGCAAGTTGCACCGCAACGACGAGATGCACCAGCGCATGATGATCGAAAGCTGTGTGTTCAGGGCCGCTGCCGAGCTGATCGGGAAAGATCCGTGGGACCTCGGTCCCGGGAACTTCTGAATCGAAGCGTCGCGGAGCTCAGCGCGGATAGACGGTGACAGGCGCGGCCCCGGCGCCGGCCGACTGCACAACGAATCCCGACAACGCACCCTCACCGCGATAGACGACCTGGGCGTGAGCTCCTGTCGCTCCACGCAGTGTGTAACCGAGAGCAGGTGACAGCTCGACGGCTCGCGCCTCGCCTGCCGCGAGAGCGAATGCGGTCGCCTCGCCGTCGTCTGGCCGCAGTTCGACCTCGAGATCGGAATCCGTTGGGTTGTACAGGTGCAGACTCGGCTCGGGCCCGGATGCGACGGCGATGGCGGTGACCTCGCCGAGCGCTGCAGACCCCCCGTACCAGGCGAAATCGATGCCGTCGGCATCAACGGCGGTTCTCGCCGCGGCCACCACCGGCTGATCGCTCGTCACCTCGATCGCATAGTATCCGGGCGGCAGTCCGACGAGGCTCACATCGAACGCGTTCCCACCCTGGAGCGTTGCTTGGAGGGGCAGCGGGTTCTCGCCGCCGCCCTCCTTGACGAACGTCAGCTCGACGTGAGCTGTCACGTCGCCGGGTGCGAACAGCCGCACGACCGGGGAATTGTCGTCGTAGCCCTCTCCCCCGCCGAGCGCAGGCGCATCCGACGAGATGACGACACCGGTGAGGTGCTGAGTCGTCGATGGCGCGCTGACCGGGCTCGATGTCTCCACACCGACGGGGGTGATGCCCCGGATGGTGCTCTGCTGCATCGAGGCGTAGACCTGACCGCCTGTCGAGGTGACCTTGACGACGGGAGTCAGCATGTTCGGGGCGAAGCCAGAGAGCGAGAAGAGCCGCTGCTCACCCGCCTGCACGATGATTCCGGCAGAGCCGGGAGCGTCGATCGCCCCGTTCTCGCTGAAGATCTCGAGGTCGACCGTCGCGTCGGATTCCGTGGGGTTGGTCAGCGACAGAACGCTCGAACGCCCGGTGTCCGTCGACCCGGCCACAAGCCAGCTTTCGGCAGCCGGCTCACCGCAGGCCGTCGCCGTGTATCCGCTCAGGTCTCCTGTTCCGGCCATCTGCGACTGGGCACCGGCGATCAGGGGCGAATCTGCGTCCTCCGTCGAGTCGACGCTCATAACGATCGGTGATCCGAATGTCGCCGCACTGCTGTTGTTCGGCGACTCCACACCGCCCAGTTCCGCCTCTGCCGCTCCGCCCGTCGCCACGGTGACGTCGGGCGTCGCGAAGGCCGAGAAAGAGCCGTCAGCGCCCAGGGTGACAAGAGCTCCCGGGCAGACGCGCGTCTGATCGGCTGCGATGGGTGTGACCTCGATGCTCGGTACGGCAGCCTCGACGGTCGGAAGGGCCAGATGACCGGCTGTGGTGATCGCCAGAACGGCGATCCCCACGCCGGCGACTCCGGCGATCATCTTTCCGGATGCTCTCGCGATGCGCCGCCTATCGGCCATTGTCGTTCTCCGGGTCTGTGTGTGGAGGGTCGTCGGTGCGCTCGACGCTCGCAGAGGTGCGCGGCCCGGCGTCGTCCGGCTCCCGCTGCGCTGCCGGCGGGGGCCAGGTCGCTCCCTGGGGCGTATGCGAGCCCATGTCCGCGCGCGCGTCGGCACCGCTTGCCGTGTCGGCGGTCCCACCCGTCTCACCCGTGTCGGCCGCACCTGCACCGCTTGCCCTGTCGGCGGTGTCGGCGGTGTCGGGCGCCTCGCCGGTGTCAGCCCGGCCAGGCGTATCGGCCATGTCCGCGCTTTCCCCCGTATCGACGGCGTCAACCGTTCGGGCCGTCCCGACCGTGTCGGCGCCTGCCGTCTCGGCTGTGTCGGCGCCTGCCGTCCCGACCGTGTCGGCGTCATCGGCCGTCGGCTGAGCCGCCTCGTCTGTGTCGAGGGGCGCAACGGATGCAGTATCGGCGTTGGCCTCGTGCGAGGTGTCGTCTGCGTGCTCACGAGCGTACTCCCGCTCGAGGGCCCTCTCCGCCTCGGATTCAGCGAGGTCTTCTGCGCGTTCGGCGGCCGACCGGCGGCGGGGCCGCTCGAGTTCAGAGGGGCGGCGACCGACGGTCCGCGGGGTCATCTCGGCGATCCGCCTGGACGCGGCCGTCGGCACGGACAAGAGCAGCGCGATCCCGAAGACCACAGCCAGTCCGATGGCGACGAGCGCGGCCATCCACGGCATCCGATCTGTGGAGTCTTGTGCGACGACGTCTCCGTCGAAGCGCCAGAGCGTTCCGCGGTCTGTCGGACCGACATGAACGAGTGCGGGGTTGCCGTCGAGGGCTGCGGATGCGACGGCGGCGCGCTGTGCGGCGTCAGGGCTCTCTGCCGCATCGGCGCCCGGCGGGGCGAGAAGCACGAACCGGAGACCGAGCTCAGACAGAAGGGGCGCGGCGTCGAGCCCGCTCTGCGCGACGAGGTTTCCGGTGAGCTCTGCGATCTGCTCATCAGCGCCTGTCACGCGGGCGGTCGTCGATGCGACCGTGGATCGCTCGTCGAGCATAAGCCCGGCGCCCCTCACGATGCGGGCGACAACACCGCCGTCTGCCTGGGGCGCGATCACGAGTGTGCCCTGCGCAGGATCCTGCTGGGCTGCCGCCGTGACGTAGGCGGGCAGCGTGCGATCGTTCGCCGCGACGACCTGCGAGTGGCCTGCGGGCACCATGGCGGCAAGCGGGGTGACGGCCAGAACCGAGAGCACGGTCACCACGATCGCGGGAAGGGTGCCGGCGCGTCGCAGGCTGTCGAGCGCGACGATCGCCGCGCCGGAGACCCCGAGCCAATAGAGTGACAGCCCGGCGCCAGACCAGATCGGCACCGTCGAGGAGCCGTCGACGACGAGGCTCAGGTGCGCCGCGCCCACTGCCGTCACAAGGCCGAGCAGGCCGGTGACCAGCAGCACCGCGGCGCGCAGGCTGCCGGGCAGGAACAGTGCAGAGACGGCGAGCACGGCGAGCGGTGCGAGCAGTATCGGCGCGGCGAGCGAGGCCCAGATGCCGTCGAACTGCAAGGTCTCGGCGACGACAGCCCACCCGTTGTTCCCGGTGGGGAAGCCTGTCGACAGCTGCCAGCCACTCGCTGCGGACCACGCCGACGCCTGCCCGGGGTCGGCGAGCAGCTGCAGCCATGCGCCGCGCAGCACGCCCTGCTGCCAGATGAGCGGGGCGAACAGTGCGGCTGACGGGATCAGCAGCCATACAGCCCTGGCCACGTGTTTGCCCGCGACGGCCACGGCAACGACCCACAGCACAACGAAGGCGGGTGTCAGAGAGGGCGAGGCGGCGAGGGTCGCCGCGAGCAGGATCGATGCGATTCCCGCTGCTGCCCACGATCGCGCGGCCACGACGCCCGCGAAGAAGACCCACGGCAGGAGCAGGTGTGCGATCACGGCGGCCGGACGTCCGTCGACGAGCGCAGACCAGAACGTGGGTGCGACGGTCCAGAGGATCGCGGCGGTGATGCGGTATCCGCTGCGCTCGGTGAGTCTGGTCGCGGCGAACCATCCTCCGAGGGTGGCGAGCGGCAGGGCCAGCAGCCAGAGCAGCACGAGGGAGTACGACGGATCCCAGAACGTGATTGTTCCGAGAACGGCGAGCACGGCGGCGAACGGATCGGCGGCCCCCGCGAACCCGAGGCCTGCCTCATGCCAGACCCAGCCGACATTCCCCCAGAGCTCCTGCACGGTGCCAGAGAGCGGCAGAAGGCCGCCTCCCAGAACGGATGTGGCCGGGAGCAGCGAGAAGAACAGCGCAACGGATGCCACGGCAGAGGCCAGCACCGTCCAGGCGCCCCCTCCTCCGAAGAAATTCAGCTCGGTGCGTTCGACCGTGTAGAAACCTGCGGATGCTTCGCGTCGCAGCCGGTTGCGCCTGCGCACCTCGGCTGCGGGAATGCGGAGCGGCCTGATCGAGGACCAACCGGTGTGCTTGATGCGTTGCAGCGATCGCCTGGCTGTCCCCACCTTGTTTCCGCTGAACGCGATTTGAAAGGCAGCGGCCAGTTCGGCGCCGATGAGTTCGGGCTGTTTGATGACGAGCCGCCAGATCGATCGGATGAAGGCGATCGGCACGAGACTCAGCCAGTGCATCCAGACGACAACGGCGGGAGCATAGACGAGCCTGCGGTGCAGTTGGGCGGCGCGAGCCTGTCGTGCTCGTCTGCGGCGAACGGATGCCCGTGGGGAACGGTTCGTCCCGGCCACGCCGTCACCGCGCACGAACACGGTGGCGCCTGGCACGACCTCGACGCGGTGTCCGGCGAGACGGGCGCGCACGCTGAAGTCGAGCGAGTCGTCTGCAGAGCTCAGCGCGGGGTCGAAGCCGCCGAGTTCGTCCCACACCGTGCGCCGTACGAGCATTCCGGCGGGGGCGACGGCGAGGACGTCGCTCTCGGTGTCGTGCTGGCCCTGGTCCAGTTCGTCTTCGACGAGTGGGACGGTTGTGCCGAGGTACGTGATCGTCTCGCCGAGCGAGACGATGGTGACGCCGTCTGCGGCATCAACGAGTTTGGGGCCGGCGACGGCGACGGACGGTGCGACTTCGAGGGCTCCGGCCAGCCGGGCGAGCACATTCTCTGCGGGTGCCGTGTCTTGGGCGAGCAGCCACAGCATCTCGGATGCCGCGCGGGACTCAGGCAGAACACGAACGCCGGCGGCGACGGCGTCTCCGAAGCTGAGGCGTTCGGTCGAGGTGACGATCTGCGTCACGCCGAACTCCTGCAGCATCTGCAGGGCGGATTCGGGCGCATCACAGGCGACAGCGATCACGGAGTCCGGCTGTCGGGTTTGAGCGGCGAGCGCGTCGAGTGTGCTCTTCAGGTGATCGGAGTCCGTCGACCCCGAGGTCGCTCCGACACCGTTGTGCACGACAAGGATCGCGGTAACGGAGTGGTACATCGCGATAACACTACGTCGGTGTGTGCCGGTGGCCCTCGACGCGCTCGGCGTGGCTTCAAAATCCGGTCAGGAACGCGCTCCGAGGTCAAGCCGGTCGAGACCTCGCCCGTCGAGCACACCGATCCCCTTCGGTGGTCGAGCCTGTCGAGACCTCGGTGGTCGAGCCTGTCGAGACCTCGGTGGTCGAGCCCGTCGAGACCTCGGTGGTCGAGCTTGTCGAGACCGAGCTTGTCGAGACCAGGAGCTCTCAGACCGCCCGCTTCTTGAGTTTGCGGCGCTCTCTCTCTGAGAGGCCGCCCCAGATTCCGAAACGTTCGTCGTTCTCGAGTGCATATTCGAGGCACTGTGACCGCACTTCACAGCTGCTGCAGATGCGTTTGGCATCCCTCGTCGAGCCGCCCTTTTCTGGAAAGAACGCCTCAGGATCCGTTTGTGCGCACAGCGAATCTGCCTGCCATGCGAGAGGGTTGTCATCGTCGACAACCTTTCGCACACCGGGAACCCCCAGCTGCACTGGATCAACGAACCAGTCCTCGGGTACACCAGAGCGATATTCAGGTGACATACCAGCTCCTCCCCATTTGTTACCCGTGCGCCACGCGGCGCATACAAGTAATTACACCCGTGTAGTTCGCTGGCGTCAAGTCGCAGATCGTAAACCCTCAACTCTCAGTTAAGGGTTCTTGAGCTTCTCACCGGCGTGTCGCTCACGCGGGAGCACGGTGGGTCTGGCGCCTGACGCCGTCGTGAGCGACCTGATGCGCGGTGGAGCGCGATGGGGTGAGAGAAGGGGACACGTCGGTTTCTGCCCGTACTGCGTCTGCCGAATGGTGCTGTGCCGGTGCCGGTGCTGAGCCTGGTGCTGAGCCTGTCAAGGCGAAGGCAGCAATCCGGTTGGTGCGGCCGAGGGCGGCCGACAACCCCAGCGCGATGCAGCGCCTGCGCGGGCCATCGCGGAGCGCGACGCGTGGCAGAGACGGGGAATCGTCGGACGCGCCCGAGGTGCTCGGGGTACCTCACACGGATTCGCGCAGCTTTCTGGCATCCCATGCGCTCTGCACCATGTCGGCGAGGGTATGCCTCATGGCCCATTCCAGATCTCGGGCGGCAAGCTCGCCAGACGCCACGATCCGTGCCGGATCCCCCGGCCGGCGCTCGGCGTGTTCCGGCGTGAAGTCGATTCCCGTTGCGTCACGAACAGCTGTCATGATCTGCCCGACAGACACACCGTCTCCTGAGCCGAGATTGTAGGCCGATTCGAGGGGTTCGGATGCCTGCAGGCGCTTCGCCGCGGCGACGTGCGAGTGAGCGAGGTCGGCGACGTGGATGTAGTCGCGCACGCAGGTTCCGTCTGGCGTCGGGTAGTCGGTGCCGTTGATGCGGGGAGTCTTTCCCGTCAGCAGGGCATCGAACACCAAGGGGAACAGGTTGTGCGGGCTCGTGTCTGCCACGTCGGGGTAGCCGGACCCGACGACGTTGAAGTACCGCAGGGAGGTGTGTGCGAGGGGTGTCTCGCCGCGTTGTGCGGTGGCGGTTGCCTGGTCCCGCAACAGCCATTCACCGATCAGTTTCGATTCGCCGTAGGGGGATTCGGGGTTCTTCGGGGTGTCTTCGGTGACGAGGTCGACGTCTGTTGTGCCATAGACGGCGGCGCTCGACGAGAAGACGATGCGTGAGACGCCGTTCTCCTCCATGGCCGAGAGCAGCCGTTGTGTTCCCGTCACGTTCTGTTCGTAGGTGTGCAGGGGTTTCTGCACAGAGACCCCTGCGTACTTGTATCCCGCCACGTGCACAACGCCCGTCACCTCGTAGGAGCGCATCGTGTCGATCAGCAGTGCGCCGTCGAGGATGCTTCCGTGCACGAAGGGGACATCTTCTGGCACGAAGTCACGGTGACCGCTCGACAGATCGTCCAGCACGACCACAGGGATGCCCTGTTCGCCGAATGCCCGTGCGACGTGGGCGCCGATGTAACCGGCGCCGCCTGTGACCAACCAGGTCATATGAGTCTCCTCAGTTCGAGTTCTCGGCCAGCCTACTGACATGCGACCCCGCCGACACAGATGCCACCGACGCCGACACCGGCTGGCACGCACACGCACACGCACACGCGGAGCACCGACGAGCGCACCGCAGCCGACGGGCGCACCGCGACGACCGCACCGCACCGCACCGACGAGCACACACAGGTGTGATCAGGGCGAGAGGTGCGACTTGGTTGCTCCCTACAATCCGGTGCAACGGGCATCCGTCTGTTGTTGTTCGTTCGGCCCAGCGATTGCGTGTGCGCATGGCTGCGTTCGTAGGCTGGTCTGAACCGTCATTCTCACGCAATGGAGCACACATGCCCTTTGAGCCTCTCGCCAGTGACTTCTATGGCTTCGAATCCCTGCTGACCGATCGGGAGCAGGATGCCATCGCCCGGGTGCGCGAGTTCCTCGAGTCGAATGTGCGGCCTGTGATCAATGACTATTGGGAACGTGGAGAGTTTCCCCACGAGCTCATCAAGCCGTTCCTCGAGACGGACGTCGCACGGTTCGCTTTCGAGTCGATCGCTCCGTTCGAGAACTCAGCTGTGTTCCGTGGTCTGGTGTCCATGGAGATGTCGCGGGTGGATGCCTCGATGTCGACGTTCGTCGGGGTGCAAGAGGGTCTGGCCATGGGCACGATCAACGTCTGTGGTTCCCAGGAGCAGCGTGACGAGTGGTTGCCGCGGCTTGGGTCGGGTGAGGTGCTCGGAGCATTCGGTCTCACCGAGCCGCTCTCGGGGAGTGACAGTGCCCGTGGTCTGCGCACGACGGCGACGCGCGACGGCGACGCCTGGGTGCTGAACGGTTCGAAGCGGTGGATCGGGAATGCGACGTTCAGCGACATCACGATCATCTGGGCGAAAGACACGGCGGACGACCAGGTGAAGGGGTTTCTCGTCCGGTCTGACTCACCCGGATACACAGCGACCAAGATCGAACGCAAGATCAGCCTTCGCCCGGTTCAGAACGCCGACATCACTCTTGAGAACGTTGTTGTGCCCGAACGGATGCGTCTGCAGAATGCACGCTCCTTCCGTGACACGGCGAAAGTCCTGCGCCTCACTCGCGCGGGTGTGGCCTGGTCGAGCGTGGGGGTCGCGGTCGGTGCATACGAAGCAGCGGTCGCATATGCCAAGGAGCGGGAGCAGTTCGGCAAGCCGATCGCCGAACATCAGCTGATTCAGGACCTTCTCGCGAAGTGCCTCGGAAACATCACAGCATCGATGGCATTGTGTGTGCGAGTGTCACAGATGCTCGATGAAGGTACACAGCGTGACGAGCACTCCGCTCTCGCCAAGGCGTTCTGCACTGCTCGTATGCGCGAGACGGTGGCCTGGGCGCGTGAGTCGATGGGCGGGAACGGCATCGTGCTCGACTATGAGGCGGCCCGCTTCTTCGCCGACGCGGAGGCCCTGTACTCCTATGAGGGAACTCGCGAGATGAACTCGCTCATTGTCGGTCGGGCCATCACCGGCAAGGCTGCGTTCGTCTAAAGCACACGGCTCCTGGTTCCGTCACGGTCCCAGCGTCTTCCGTTGTGCCACCAGTGCTTCTCAGCCCGACGCCCGCCGCTCGCCGTCTCACCACCACGTCTCGCCGTCCTTCACCACAACAACGGCGTCATGTCGCAAGCAGTTCCGCCTCACGCCGTCGGCGTCAGCCTGCGCATGAGTCGTGTGCGCGATCGGCGTCGCTGATCCGTCGTCGACCCGGTGCCCGGCCGCATGTCTTCTGTGCGAGGGTGAGACTCGACATGATCGATGAATGCCCGGCTGTCGTCGATTGTCGTCTGAAGCACGTCGAACAGCCGTTGATCGCGCTCGTCGTCACCGATGCAGGAGCGGCCGATTCCTTCGATGGCCAATGCGACCAGTTCCTGGCTCTGCCTCGGTGTGAGTTCGCGCGGCACGTGCACCTGATACGTTGCAGCGAAGTCTCGTGCCCACTGTTCTGCCAGAGGTGTGGCGCCAAGTGCCCTGCGGACGGTGTGCTCGACGTCGACCGGCCCGGAACCGCCTCTCCGTTCGAGATAGTCACACCAGACGAGGGCGCCGACCGCCAGGGATCGTTGGCGAGTCACCGAGGCGATGGGGAGTGCGGCAGCCATCGTCTTCAAGGCGATCACGATCTCAAGACGTGGATCGTCTGTGTTGACCCCGATCACCGAGGGAATCAGAGGTGAGAGCCGACTGCGTGCGCTGTCGGAACTGTAATCGTTGACCATCCGTGCCACCTGGGCGAGGGCGTGATGTGTGCAGCTGGGATGATCGCTCCATTTCTCGCCGGCGAGATACGACGCGAACTCCATAAAGCACGCGCCTTTGGCCGGATTTCGATGTTTGCCACGTGACAGCACGGGCATGAGATCAAATTCTGCTGGTGACCCCTTCATTGAGGGCCTCCCCTCGATCGTTCACCGCATTCCATGGTTCACCGCATTCACGCGAGCGGATCGGCATCGAAGAAAGCGGAGAATCATGCCTTGCCTGTATGCGCCCGCGCCCAACGCTTCGCCACTCGTCGTGTTTCACCCTCTACACTGCTCCGCGCCCACGGCAATATCAATCCCCGGCTCTGCCTTCGTTCAACTCTGTTTTCGTTCAACTCTGCCTTCGTTCGATTCCAGGGCTCTGACTTCAACTCTGCTTTGGTTCGACTCTGGGCCCTCGCAAGCACACAGCGCCGATCCGCCGCGTGCACCCGCCGCTCATCCCGCGCGCAGTACCCTGTTCTCTATGCAACCGACCCGCGTTCTCGCACCGCGAGCGCTCTCGCAGGAGCGCCTGTGGGCATCCGGTGTCGGAACCTTCGCCCTGTTCGTCGCGATCGCGGGCGACGGCTGGAGGAACCTGCTCGGCATCTGGGGGTTCACAGCCCTCGCGGTGGTCACCTGCGCGGTCTGCGTCGTCACGATGGTCAGGCGCTCCCGCCGCGACCTGCTCACGTTCAACGTGCACAGGCAGCCCAAGGCGCTCGTCGCGTTTATGGCTCTCGCCGTGGTCTCACTCGCCTGGTCGGCCTATGCGTCTGGCACCGCCATCGCGCTGGTCGGCATGGCGCTCGGGGCGACGGTGGGCGTCTATGCGGCCCTGGCACTGAGCTGGCCGATGTTCCTGCGCAGCTTCGCGAACGCCATCAAATGGATGCTCGGCCTCTCGCTGGCCTTTGAACTCTGGGTGTCGCTGGTGGTCGGGCAGCCGGTGCTGCCGCTCTGGGTCGAGCACCAGGACGATCCGCCGCTGCTCTCGATGTGGTCGCGGAACCTGTTGTTCGAGGGCGGCCGGATTCAAGGCGTCGTCGGCAATTCGAACCTTCTCGGCGTCGTCGCGCTGTTCGGCATCATCGTCTTCTCGATTCAGCTGGCGAGCAGGCGCTCTGCCGAGACGGCGCCAGGCAGAGGCCATGACAGGCGCAGTGGCACACGCGGCAACACGGTCGACGCCGTCACCACCCGCGCCGACCCGAGCGCGCTCCACGCCTCGATCCCGCTGCCCTCGCGCGCCTGGGGCATCTTCTGGATTGTGCTCGCCGTTGTGATGTTCGCGCTGACCAGGTCGAGCACGATGATCATCGCCGCAGTCGTCGCCCTCGTTGTTCTGGCCGCCGCGCTTCTGATACGCCGAACGGCCTCGCCGCGGCAGCGCACGTCGGTCTATCTCGGTCTTCTCGCCCTCGCCGCCGCCGGTCTCGTCACCGTCTCGCTCGCCTGGTCCCAGCTGCTTGAGGCGTTCGGCAAGAGCGCAGACCTCACCGGCCGCCTCGACATCTGGGCGACGGTCACCGAGATGGCCGTCGAGCGGCCGTGGTTCGGCTGGGGGTACTCGAGCCCGTGGGTGCCCTGGGTCGAACCGTTCAACGACCTCGTCCGGCGCAACGGCGTTCTGCAGCTGCACGCACACAACGCGTGGCTCGACGTGTGGATGCAGCTCGGCGTCGTCGGGGTCGTCGTGTTCGCGGCGGCAGTGATGGCGACACTCGGGCGCGCCTGGTTTCAGGCGGTCGATCGCCCTCGCTTCGACCTGCGCGATGACCGCAGCTACGAACCGATCTCGCTGTTCCCCCTGCTGATCATGACCGTGCTGCTCGTGCAGACCTTCACCGAGAGCCGAATCCTCTTCGAGTCGGGCTGGGTGCTCCTGGTGGCGTTCGCCCTCGCCACCAAGCAGCGTTGCATCATCAGCGACTCTCCCCCAGACGGCGCCGTGGTGCGATGAGCCGCACCCCGAGCGTTCCGCCCGCGCGCCGTGATGCCATCGAGACGTTCCTGGCCTCGGCGCAGGTCGCGCAGGCGCTCACCCTGTGCATTCTCGGCACGGGTTTTCTCTCACCGCTGCTCAAGAGGATCGTCGGGTGGCCCGGGCTCATTGCGATCCTCGCGACGCTTGTTGTGGCATCCGTCGCCGTTCTGATCGCCAGGCGCCGCTACCTCGACTGGCACGGTCTGCTGCCGTTGTCCATCATCGCGTTCGTTGCCTGGTGTGGGATCAGTGTGCTGTGGAGCGACTACGAGTGGCTCACCATCCAGGCCTCGCTCTATCAGGTCGCTTTCGCGTTTCTCGGGCTGACCGTCGCCCTGACGCGTGATCTCATCCAGATCGTCCGCTCCGTCGGCAAAGTGCTCCGCGTTGTTCTGACGGCCTCGCTTGTGGTCGAGATTCTCAGCGGCATCCTGCTCGACATCCCGTTCCGGTTCATCGGCGTGAGCGGCAGCCTCGCCGACGGCGGGCCCATCCAGGGGCTGTTCGGAACCCGCAACCTGCTCGGCATGGTCACTCTCATCGCCCTTGTGACGTTTGTGATCGAGTGGCGCATGCGCTCCGTGCCCACGTCTCTGTCCGCCTATTCGATCGCCCTGGCCGCCGCCTGCGTTCTCTTCAGCCAGTCGCCGGTGACTCTGCTTGTCATCATCGTGCTCGCTATCGCGACGGTCTCGTTGTTCGCCCTGCGCAAGGCGAAGCCCGACACCAGACGGATGCTGCAGGCCGGCCTGCTGCTCGTCTCGTGCCTCGGGGTGATCATCGCGTATCTCGCACGCACACGCATCATCGACCTCTTGAACGCGGGCAGCGAGTTCGAGGTGCGCTATCGCACCTGGATCGGGATGTGGCGGTTCATTCAGTTCAACCCGCTCGAGGGCTGGGGCTGGTCAGGTTATTGGAGCGGGGTCGTGTCTCCGTTCTCGATAGTAAACTGGACGAGCGGGCGCTCGACCAACACCGGGTTGAACTCGTACCTCGACGTCTATCTGCAGGTCGGGCTCGTCGGTTTCTTCCTGTTCCTCGTGCTGTGCGGGTTCGCGTTCCTGCGCTCGTGGTTGCTCGCATCCAACCGCCGCAGCGTGACCTACACCTGGCCGGCACTCGTTCTTGTCGCCATTCTCGCCACGGCCGTCGCAGAGAGTTTCGCGCTCGTCGAGTCCGGATGGCTGTTGCTGGTGATCTGCGCGGTCAAGGCGTCAGAGGGCCTGAGCTGGCGCAGCCGGCTGCCCGAGAAACGGCGTGAACCAGTGCCGGTTCCCCAAGAGGACTGACACACGCCTCTCTGCAATACGCGTGCGGTTCTGTCAAGCCCCTCGCGACGTTCTGTCGTTCCCGGTTGTCTTGTTCATAGGCGGGAATGCCGCCCACCACGTCGGTCGTTGACCCTGTTGAGCCACGGTGTCTCTCACCGTGTTCGGCAAAGGAGATCTCTATGAGCAGCACTCGTGATCCACTGCATCAGTTTCTCTCCGGGATGGAGTACCCGGCAGAGAAATTCGACCTCGTTTTCGAGGCGTCGAAGGAGGGCCGCGGTGCGGACGTCGTCGATCGATTGCGGATGCTTCCAGAGGGCAGCTACGACGGTCCCCACGCGGTGCGACGGGCACTGACGAGAATCGAGCTCACGACGAGCGGGATGACGAGGATCGACGCCGTGGCCTGAGCGAGGCTCGCACAGACTCTCGCAACGCCCCTCACGGTCGCGCGGCCACGGGCAACGCGACCACGGGCAACGCGAGCACAGGCAAGCGGGGTCCGGACAGAATACTGTCTGGGCCCCGCTTATATCTTTCTTCACGTCGCCCACCCCGCCGACCCGCGCTGCCCCGGGGCTGGCCAACGTGTTCTGCGTCGTTCCCGCATCGCTCTCGCGCGGCGTCGAGTCCGCTCTCGCGCGGCGTCGAGTCCGCTCTCGCGCGGCGTCGAGTCCGCTCTCGCGGCGTCGATCAGTCTTCTGGCCCGCGCCCCGCATCGAAGCGTTCTTCATACGCGGCCTGAGCCTCTGCCAGCAGACGATCCGAGAGCCGCGCGACCTCGACGATGTCGACCATCAGCGGCTCGCAGTCTGGCCCCCGGCCGACGCACCTGCCCCGCAACACCCAGGCGTGGCGTTCGGGGTTCTTGTCCTGCAGGTGTTTGTATTGGCACAGCTGGCGAGCAAGCCAGTCACGCAGGGGCCGGGTCCACCACGGTTCGGGCGACAACGGGTTCACCGACAGTCCGGGCAGCTCGAGCCCGCTTTCGGTGTCGATGCTCCCCGTGTTCACATCGTGATCGAAGCCGCGTGAATAGCGGATGAACAGCCCGGGTTCGCCCTCGACCAGTTCGACGAGCTCAGCGAGCCGGTCGAAGACGGGCACGTGCGCAGAATCCGACATCCGGGCCTACCGGGCGGGAACACCGACGTTGGCGGCGGGCGGCGCACCGAGCGCACAACGGGACTCACCCGAGATCAGGGCCCTGCGCCCGCCGAGCCCTGCTTCCGTATGGTTCCGCGGCGGCTCATTCCCCTCGAAGCGGGTCATCGGACTGCGAGGCCTCGACTGGTCGGTCATGATGTCAGCACCTTTCTGGCAAGAGCCGTTCACCCCATATGCAACCCGCCGCGAATGATCGCCCACAGGGGGTTGACCGACCGGTGCCCGCGTTGCAGACTCAGCGAAGCATCCGCGACGGGTCGTATGTTCGGCGGCGACCCGGCGCTCGGCCGGTGCCGCTGTCGTTCGCCCTCAGCCGACCGGGTCCGGCGTGTGCTGGTGCAGCAGCAGATGCCACTGCCGGTCTCTCCGCACATAGGTGCTCGCGAGGGTTGCGGTGTATCGCTCGTTTCCGCGTTTGCCGGCGAACCGGTAGATGAGGGTGTGCGCGTCGCCGCAGGTTGTCAGACGGGCCTCGCTGAGCTCGGTGGCGTCCCACCCTGGGCTGGAATCCATGGCGACCACGCACTCCTGTTTGTCGAGAATCGCTCCCGGCACGATGACCAGTGCGTCATCGGCGAGGATCTCGCTGTATACGGCACCACGGCCTGCCGCCAATTGCCGCTCGAGGTCGAGCAGGGTCGCGAGCGTCTTCATAGTCCCTCTATACAGCCTGAGCGGAACAGCCACAAGAGCGAGGACTGGTGGGCGAGCGCTCAACCGGTCAAGATGAAGCATGGCAGGCAGCAGCGCGTCACAGCTCGTCTCTGTGGGCAATCGCACCATCAAGCTCACCAACCTCGACAAGGTGATGTACCCGGCCACCGGAACCACCAAGGCTGATGTTCTGCGTTACTACGCCGAGATCGGCGCGGTGATGATCCCCCACGTCGCGAACCGCCCGGCGACGCGCAAGCGCTGGGTGCACGGCGTCGGCACCGAGAAGCAGCCGGGCGAGGTCTTCTTCGAGAAGGCCCTGCAAGAGCGGTCGACACCGCACTGGGTGAGCCGCCGCGCCATCGCCCACAGCACGGGCGAGAAGGAGTATCCCCTCGTCAACGACCTGCCGACGCTCACCTGGCTCGCCCAGATGGCGGCGCTCGAACTGCACGTTCCGCAGTGGCAGTTCTCGAGAACCGGCGGCAGGCGCAACCCCGATCGGCTGGTGCTCGACCTCGACCCGGGCGAAGACGCCGCACTGCGGGAGTGCGCGGAGGTCGCGCGGCTCACCCGGGCGATTCTGCTCGATATGGGTCTCGAACCGTATCCGGTCACGAGCGGGAGCAAAGGCATCCACCTGTATGCCGCGCTCGATGGCCGTTTCACGAGCGATCAGATCTCGGAGGTGGCGCATGAACTCGCCAGGTCGCTCGAGGCCGATCACAAAGACCTGATCGTGAGCGATATGAAGAAATCGCTTCGTCACGGCAAGGTGCTCATCGACTGGAGCCAGAACAACGGATCGAAGACCACCATCGCGCCGTACTCACTGCGTGGACGGCTGCATCCGACCGTCGCGACGCCGCGCACCTGGCAGGAACTCGACGACCCCGATCTCGACCACCTCGACTACGAGCAGGTGCTCGCACGCGTCGCTGAGCACGGCGATCCCCTTCGGCCGCTGCTCGCGGCGCGCGATGCCGGTCTCGAACCCACGCCCGAGCACATGGCGGCGTTCGAGTCGACCCCGGATGCCCGTGACCGGCTCGAGAAGTACCGCAGCATGCGCGACCGGGCGAAGACCCCCGAACCGGTTCCGCATGGGGCCCCGGCGCCCTCGACAGGAGCATCCTTCGTCATTCAGGAGCACCACGCCAGACGCCTGCACTACGATTTCAGGCTCGAATACGAGGGTGTGCTGGTGTCGTGGGCGATACCGAAGGGGCCGCCCACGAGTGGCGACAAGAACCACCTCGCCGTGCAGACCGAGGACCATCCGCTCGAATACGGCACCTTCGAGGGAACCATCCCACAGGGCGAATACGGTGGTGGTGAGGTAAAGATCTGGGACGCCGGTGAATACGAACTCGAGAAATGGCGCGAAGGCAAAGAGGTCATCGCGACGCTCACGGGCAAGCCGGACGGCGGGCTCGGCGGCGTGCCGCGAAAGTACGCCCTGATCCACACCGGGCGAGCCGGCTCCGAGAACAACTGGCTGATCCATCTGATGGATGGTGCGAAGAAGAGATCGCCCGCGGTCGAGCAAAGCGCCGATGACCCGGCCGCTTCGGCGGAAGGGCGGGATGCCCCCGTCGACGCGACCGCGAGGGGTCTCTCTCGCGAAGCGAGACGAACCGCGGCGGCGGCAGAGCAGACCAACGAGGAACGAGCCGGCCGCCGAGGCCCCGGCCCGCAGCGGCACAGGTCGACACGAGCGACCCGAAACGCCGAAGAGCTCTCCCCCATGCTCGCGACGGCGGGCACGGCATCCGATCTCGCCGACGACGAGGACTGGGCGTTCGAGATGAAATGGGACGGCTATCGCGCCCTGGCCGTCGTCGACGACGGCCGGGTGCGTCTTGTGAGCAGAAAGGGCAACGATCTCACCCCGAGCTTTCCCGAGCTCGCCGAGGCGATCGGTGAGGCGATCGAGGTGAGTTCTGCGGTTGTCGACGGTGAGATCGTGGCCCTCAACTCGCGGGGTCGGCCTGACTTCGGGCTGCTGCAGACCCGGGCAGGGCTCACGAAGTCGCGTGACGTCGGGGCGGCGGCCGTGCAGACTCCCGTGCATTTCATAGCGTTCGATCTGCTTGAGGTGCAGGGCGAACGCATCACCGGCGATGACTATGACGTGCGGAGGGCCGCTCTCGAACGTGTTGTGAACGATGGCGGGTTCGTGAGGGTGCCGCCGCGCTATGAAGGTGACTTCGATGAGGCCCTCGACGCGAGCCGGCGGGTTGGTCTCGAGGGTGTGATCGCCAAGGAGCGCGACAGCACCTATGCAGTGGGCCGTCGTTCACGAGCGTGGATCAAGATCAAACACGACCACACACAAGAGGTCGTCGTCGCCGGCTGGCGGCCTGTGAAGGGCGGCAGAGATGTCGGGGCGCTGCTGTTCGCCATTCCGGATTCCGACGGTGTCCTCCGCTATGCGGGCAACGTAGGCACGGGGTTCAGCGAGCGCGATCGGCGTGAGATGCGCGAGCGTTTTGAGCCGATGGCCCGAAAGACACCGGCTGTCGAAGACGTGCCGCCGCCATACAACCGGACCACCACGTGGATCGAACCCGAGCTCGTCGGCGAGGTCAAGTACTCGGAGCGGACGACGAGCGGGTCGCTCCGCCACCCGGTGTGGCGCGGGTGGCGGCCGGACAAGTCGCCCTCAGACGTTCGTCCCGAGCGTTGATCGCCTCGCTCGGTTGAGCCTCCATCGCCCGCCGGCGTGCATAACTTCGGAAGAATGCGCGTCTCGTCGCGGATTCGGGCTCGGAGCGGCGCGATCGGCGAATTCTTCCGAACTTGTGCGCGGGGTCAGCCAGCGTGGGTCTCGACGAGCTCGACCAGCGTGGGCTCGACCGCCGAACGGCTACTCGGGCTGCAGCAGGTCCCGCAGGATCTCGCGGCGACCCTGGCTCGTGTAGCGCTCGTAGTCACCGCTCCGAGCCTCGCGCAGAACGGGGACCACCCGCGCAAGCCGGTTCGGGGGCAGCTCCGCGCGCATCCGCTCGATGCGCAGCTTGCCGCGCGCCGCGGTCAGATCCGCTCGCTGCACCCTGTCACCGAGCGAGGCGAGCTTCTCGACGAGAGCACCCGTTCGTGCTGCGATGTCTCGGTTGCGGCTGCCGCGGTGCTGCAGCACGCGGCCGATCTTCTGCCGGAGTGAGGGTTCGCGCATACCGATCTCGTTGCGACCGTGCTGGCGGTAGTCCACAAGCGGCTCGTCGAGCATGTCGACGCGCATGGTCGCGGCAGCCAGGATCGCGAGCCATTCGTCATGCACCCACTCCGCGGGGAACGGCAGCGCGACGTCGAGCAGCGCCCGCCGAAAAGCGACGGTCGCCCCTGTCGCCAGGTTGCGCCGCAGAAGCACCTCGAACCCGCGGCCGCCGTGGAGCAGCCGTCGGTCATCCTCGCTGATCTCGAGTGCGTCGAACAGTCTGTATCCGAGCGGGGTGCCCGCGGCATCCACCATGCGTGCGTCGGCGAACAGCAGGGCGAGATCCGGCCGGTCCGTGAACTCGGCGAGCGCCCGCTCGATGCGATCCGGGTGCCAGACGTCATCTTGGTCGCAGAGCACGATCACATCGCCGCGCGTCTCGCGGATGGCCCTCTCGAAGTTGCCGGTGACCCCGAGCGACGTCGTGTTGCGCAGCACCCGATGGTGCACCCGCGCCGCGCCGAGCACCTCGCCGACGATGTCGAGTGTCGCATCCGTCGATCCGTCGTCAGAGATCACGATCTCGTCTGGCGGCGTCGTCTGGTTCAGGATGCTCCTGAGCTGCTCCCCGAGATACCCTGCGCCGTTGAAGGTGCACAGGGCCACCGAGACGATGCTGTTGCGTTCTGCCACGACATCAGTCTAAGTTCACGCCGCCAGCTGGGCTCGTCGCCCGCGAGCCGCTTCGGCCGTCACGAAAGCACGGAATAGGCCGCGTAAAGGTGCTTTAGCGACGGATGAACCGGGTACGGCGACGAAGCACGGCACTCCCCCGTCGCCAAAGCACCGAATACCGCGTGAAACGGTGCTTTAGTGACGGATGAACCAGCCTCGTGCCGGCGGCATACGATACCCGACTGCCGCGCGGGCACGACCCCAGATGTCGCCCTGTGACGCTGTCAGACGCACGCCGACACATCCGCCGCACGCTCGCCGGCACGTTTCTACGCTGGCAACGTCGGTCAACGCAAGCGCATGGCGAGTTCCACCACAGGCGAGCTCATCGTCCGACGCCGAACCGAACCCACCCGTGCCGACAACCGCAGAGCACACGACGGCACGGCACAGCGCAGGGCAGGGCAGCGCACCAGCACCAGCACCAGCACCAGCACCAGCACCAGCACACATCCCACCACCGCGCCACACCACACCACACCACCACCGTCCCGCACCGCCACCGCCACCGTCCCGCACCGCCACCGCCACCGCCACCGCCACCGCCACCGCCACCGTGCCAGACCGCCACCGTGCCAGACCGCCACCGCACCACACCGACCGAAAGAACGCACATGTCCAGAAGCACGACTCCCCTGACCGCCCTGCTCGCCGGCAGCCTCACCGCGATGCTGGCGCTCACCGGGTGTGCGCAAGGTGCTGCCGTGCAACCGGATGCCGACGCGGAGCGCGTCGAAGGCGGCACCATCGTCTATGGTCACCAGCAGGAGCCCTCGTGCGTCTACGGCGGCTGGATCGAGCAGGCCTACCTGTCTTACCAGGTGCTCGACAACCTCGTGTCGCTCGACGAGAACAATCAGGTCGTGCCCTGGCTCGCCGAGGCATGGAGCGTCTCAGACGACCAGCTCACCTGGACTGTGACGTTGACAGACGGCGTCGCCTTCACAGACGGCTCACCGCTCACAGCAGAGACCGTCGCCTACAACTTCGACTACTGGGCTGCCGGCGGCAACAGCACGGCTGCCGTGTGGCTCGGCGGGTACTACGAGTCGGCCACGGCCATCGATGATCTCACCCTCGAGGTTCAGCTCTCGGCACCGTACCCTCGTTTCGCCGAGAACCTTTCGCAGTCGTACTTCGGCATCCAGTCGCAGCAGGCCCTCGAGACCCGCTCAGACGAAGACAACTGCGAGAAGCCGATCGGCACGGGCGCGTTCGTGGTCGAAGAGTGGAACCGCGGCGAGAACATCGTGCTCACGCGCAACGATGACTACACCTCGCCGCCCGCCAACGCGAAGCACACCGGGGCCGCATACGTGGAGCAGATCGACTGGAGGTTCGTCGACGACGCCACAACCCGCGTCGCTGCGTTGCGCTCGGGCGAGACCGACGCCGTGTACGACGTTCCGGCCATCGACTGGGCCGGTGTGGATGCCGACGGTTATGACCTTCTGAAGTACGTCACGCCAGGCCGTCCGCAGCAGCTGTCGTTCAACACGGTGACCGGTCCGTTCGTCGACGAGAAGGTGCGGCAGGCGTTCGCCTACAGCCTCGACCGCGAGAGCATCGTCGAGACCATCGGCCAGGGGGTCATCCCCTACGAGCCCAACGGCCCGATCAGCCAGACCACGCCGGGCTACAGCCAGGCGGCGGCGGATGCCTACGATTACGACCCAGAGGCCGCCGACCGCCTGCTCGACGAGGCCGGATGGTCTGAGGTCGACGACGACGGTGTGCGTGTGAAGAACGGTGAGCGGCTCGAGGTGGTGCTTCCCTATGGCGCCGGATCGATCATCAACGCAGACGGCGCGTCGATCCTGCAGGGGGTGCAGGAGCAGGCGAAGGCCGTCGGGTTCGCCGTTGAGCTGGTGCCCGTCGCGCCGAGCACGTTTATGTCTGGTGCGTATTCCACGCCGGACAGCTATGACATCTCGGCCGGCTATTGGACGTCGGTGAACGCCGGGATCCTCTACATCAACTGGCGGCAGAACCTCGACGAGACTCCGAACGGCGCCAACTCGGCGTTCTACAACAGTCCAGAGCTCGAGTCGATCATTCTCGCGGCCAATTCTGCGACAGACCTCGACGAGCAGAACGAGCTCTATGGCCAGGCACAGGAGTACATCGCGGAACACGCTCTCTCGATCGGTCTCTATGACCGGCTCAGCACACTCGCTGTGAACCCGCATCTGAAGGATGTCTGGCAAGAGAACGCGCAAGGAGGCCCGGTTTTCCATGACGCATACTTCGTCTCCTGAGCTCGGCGCGGCTGAGCGCACCAAGCTCACCAACAGCACAGACAGCACAGACAGCACAGACGCCGAGAAGACCGGCATCGCGAACGCTGACGCAGCCCGCGCAGAAACCCGCTCACACACATCCGCGCGCCGGCGTCACAGGGCTCGCCTGATCGCCGGGCAGCTGCTCGGAGCCGTCGCCGTGCTCTTCGGGGCTGCGACAGCCGCCTTCATCGCCCAGGTCTCACTGCCGGGGGATCGGGCGACGGCCATCCTCAACATCCGGGCGGGGCAGGCACAGGAGCGCACACCGGAGGAGCTCGCGTCGATCAACGAGCGGTTCGGTCTGCAGAACCCGCTTGTGCTGCAATACCTCGACTACCTCGGCGGGCTGCTGCGCGGTGACCTCGGTGTGTCGTACCAGCAGTACCGGCCGGTGTGGAACATCATCGCCGAACAGCTCGGGGCGACGATCGTGCTCAGCCTCACAGCGATCGCGCTGGCCTGGGTGATCATGGTCGCCTGGGTCATGCTCACCGCCGGCCGGCGCTCGTGGGCACGCTCGCTCGGTGCGATGACAGACACGGTGGCCGCCGGTCTTCCGCCATACTGGCTCGGCATCATCCTGCTGCTGGTGTTCGCGCTCGGGCTGGGCTGGTTCCCCGTGATCGGCGGCACGGGCGTGAACGGGCTCGTGCTGCCCGCGCTGACTCTCGCGATCCCCCTCGCCGGGTTCATGGGGCAGGCCACGCGCACGGAGTTCGAGCGGTCGCTCGAGCAGCCTTTTGTGATCACCGCCCGCCTGCGCGGCATGGGCGACCTCGGTGTGCGTCTGCGCCATGTGCTCCGTCACGCCGCGCTCCCCGCCGTCACTCTCTCGGGGTGGGCGCTCGGCGCGACGATCTCTGGCGCCGTTGTCGTCGAGTCGGTGTTCAGCAGGCCAGGTATCGGATCCGTGCTCGTCGCCGCGGTGAGCGCGCAGGACCTGCCGGTCGTGACCGGCATCATCCTGCTCGTCGCCGCTCTCTATGTCGTGGCGAACGTCGCCGTCGACATCGTGCACCGCAGAATCGACCCGAGAGTGACGACATCGTGAGCACACTCATCGAACGCCACACCACGCCTGCCCGTCACCGCCTGCGATCGCTGTCATGGGGGCTGATCGCGGCGATCGTCACTCTCGGTGTGTTCGCGGTCGCCGCGCTTGCGCCTGCCGTGCTCGCGACCCATGACCCGTTCGCGCTCGACTTCGCGAGCGCGCTGCAGGCGCCGAACGCACAGCACTGGTTCGGCACAGACGAGTCCGGCCGCGATCTCTTCAGCCGCGTGGTCTTCGGCACCCGCGAGTCTCTGCTGATCGGATTGGGGGCTGCCGCCGTCAGTCTCTCGCTCGCGACGGTTCTCGGATCGATCTCGGCACTCACCGGGCGCTTCGTCGCCGGAACCACGACGACGGTCACCGAGATCCTCTTCGCCTTCCCGACCCTGCTTCTCGCTCTGCTGCTCGTCGCCGTGCTCGGTCCCTCGGCCCTCACGCAGGTGCTCGCGGTCGGCGTCGGCACGGCGCCAGGGTATGCGCGGATGATCCGCGGGCAGATCCTCGCGTCGAAGAACTCGGCGTACGTCGAAGCCGCGCACGCACTCGGACACAGCCGTGCCAGAGTGCTCCGTCAGCACGTCATCCCCAACGCCGTGCGGCCGCTCGTCGCGATCTTCACCCTCTCGATCGGGCAGTCGATCGTCTGGGCGTCGAGCCTCGCGTTCCTCGGCCTCGGCGTCGCACCCCCCTCACCGGAGTGGGGCGCACTGCTCGATGCGGGCCGAGCCTATGTGACGCACGCCGGCTGGCTGATCGTCATCCCCGGCCTTGTGATCGTGCTGCTCGCGCTCGCGGCGACGACACTCGGTCAGCACATCCAGCGACACCTCGAGAAAGGCGAACGCGCATGACCCTCGTCGACAGCGCACCACAGATCGTGCTGCCCGCACAGGCGGCGCCCGTCCCGCGGTTGACCGTGCAGAACCTCAACGTCGGTTTCGCCGCCGGCGGCGGTTTCCGTCACGTTGTGCACGAGCTGTCGTTCACCCTCCACCCGGGCGAATGCGTCGCGATCGTCGGCGAATCCGGTTCGGGCAAAAGCGTCACCGCGCGCAGCCTCGTCGGGCTCACCGGCCGGAACGCCGTCGTCGAAGCGGATGCTCTCACCCTCGGCGCCGAAGATCTCACGTCGGTCAGCGAGGCCGGCTGGCGGCGCATCCGCGGCACACGGATCGGCTTCATTCTGCAGGACGCCCTGGTGTCGCTCGATCCGCTGCGGCCGGTCGGTGCAGAGATCCGCGAGTCCCTCGCTCTTCATGGCTGGGGCACACACACGTCTCGCCAGGCCCGCGTGACAGAGCTGCTCGAACGCGTCGGTGTGCCGTCGCCGCAGACGCGAGCGAGACAGCGACCGGACGAGCTGTCGGGCGGGCTGCGTCAGCGGGCGCTCATCGCGTCGGCGATCGCGCTCGACCCAGAGGTGATCATCGCCGACGAGCCCACCACGGCTCTCGACGTGACCGTTCAGGCGCAGATCCTCGCCGTTCTGCGGCAGATGAAGCAGCAGGGGTCGTCGCTCGTGCTCATCAGCCACGACCTGGCCGTGGTCGCGCACCTCGCCGACCGGATTCTCGTGATGCGGGGAGGCCAGGTCGTCGAGCAGGGTGAGGCCGAGCAGGTGCTGCGCCACCCGCGGCATCCGTACACGAAGCGGCTCATCAGCGCGGTGCCTGGGGCCCACACGAGGGGCAGACGGCTCGCGCCGGAGCCGCCGGCGGCACTCGCCGTCGAGCACAGCGAGGCGCGCAGCCGCTTCGAGGCCCACAACGGCCCGGTGCTCGAGGCGTCCGGCCTGGTCAAGGCGTTCCGCACACCGGACGGCTCGCGCGCGGTGGCCGTCGATCATGTCTCGTTCGTGCTCGAACGCGGCCAGACCCTCGGCATCGTCGGGGAGTCCGGCTCGGGCAAGAGCACAACGGCCCGCATCGCCCTGGCGCTCGAGACGGCTGACGACGGCGAAGTGCGACTGCTCGGGCGGGCCTGGTCGTCGTTGCGCGAGCCGCAGCGCAGACCGTTGCGCACGCACATCGCTGTGGTGTCACAGGATCCCCTCAGCTCGTTCGACCCCAGATGGAACACCGAGCGCATTCTCGTCGACGCCGTCACCGGCATCCGATCGCGGTGGGCCGTGCAGAAACGCGAGCGTGTGCGCGAGCTGCTCAGCCAGGTCGGGCTCGGCGACGAGGTGCTCACCCGGTTTCCGCTTCAGCTCTCTGGCGGGCAGCGCCAGCGGGTGGCGATCGCCAGGGCGCTGGCCTCGTCGCCGTCGATCATCGTGCTCGACGAGGCCGTCTCTGCACTGGATGTCTCGGTGCAGGCCCAGATTCTCGATCTGCTTCGAGACCTGCAGCAGGCCTTCGGACTGAGCTACCTGTTCATCTCTCACGACCTGGGTGTGATCAGCCACATGAGCGACAGCGTGCTCGTGATGAAAGACGGTGTCGTCGTCGAGAGCGGCGCACCGCAGCAGATCTTCACGACCCCGCAGCATCCGTACACACGGCAGCTGGTGCGCTCGCTGCTCAGCCTCGACCACAGCACGCTCGGCGCGGACACGTCGTCGGCAGCCGGACACAGGCAGGCACACGCACACGCACCGGCCCTCGCCACTCCAAAGGACACACGATGACCTCAGCTCGCACCCCTCTTCACTTCAACGCGTTTGTGATGAACACGAACTCGCACATTCAGCACGGGCAGTGGCGCCGGCCAGACGCCGGGCAGGTCGATTTCAACGACGTGAACACGTGGATCGAGCTCGCACGGTTGCTCGAGGCGGCGAAGTTCGATGCGATGTTCTTCGCGGATGTCAGCGGTCTCTACGGCGATGCAGACGCCGACTTCGATGTCTATCTGCGGCACGGCCTGCAGATTCCGAGCAACGATCCGACCGTGCTGCTCGGCGCCCTCGCGACCCACACCGAGCACATCGGTCTCGCACTCACCTCGAATGTGATGCAGAATCATCCGTTCAACTTCGCGAGGCAGGTGTCGACGCTCGACCACATCTCGAACGGGCGTGCCGCGTGGAACGTCGTCACGGGCATGCAAAACAATGGCGCGCGCAACTATGGCTTGGAGCAGCTCACCGATCACGCGGAGCGCTACCGCTGGGCCGAGGAGTACGTCGACGTCGTCTACAAGCTGTGGGAGGGGTCGTGGGACGAGGGTGCGCTGCTGAAAGATCGTGAGCGCGGCGTCTATGCAGACCCGTCGAAGGTGCACAAGATCGCTCACCGCGGTGAGCGCTACCGGGTGGATGGTCCGCACCTGCCGTCGCCGTCGCCGCAGCGGACTCCCCTGCTCTTTCAGGCCGGATCCTCTGCCTCTGGTCGGGTGTTCGCCGCCCGTCACGCCGAGGCGACGTTCATCGTGGCGCCGACACCGGATGTCGCCCGGCAGCAGATCGCAGAGACCCGCCGCCTGGCCGTTGCGCACGGGCGCAGGCCCAGTGATCTCAAGTTCTTTCAGGGGCTCAGCTTCATCATCGGCGCGACCGAGTCAGAAGCGCGTGAGAAGGAGCGGGAGTACAACAGCTATGTGAGCGTTGAGGGGTACCTCGCACACTCGGCTCTGGTCGACGAGACCGGGCGGGTCTACGACCCAGAGACCCCCGTCTCGCAGGTCGACAGCAACACGTCGAAAGGCTTCGTCGAGTGGGCGGCACGTGCCTTCACCGATCGCGAGCCGACGCTCGGCGACCTGGTGCGACGGCGCGCGACCAGCGGCCGCATCGTGGGCACACCCGAGCAGATCGCCGACGAGATCGAGCGGTGGCAGCGTGCAGGAATCGACGGCGTGAACGTCATCAACTGGGTGCTGCCCGGCTCGTTCGCCGAGTTCGCGGACCACGTGCTGCCGGTTCTGCGCGGACGGGGCCTCGCACAGGTCGAATACGCAGAGGGCCCACTGCGGCAGAAGCTGTTCGGGTCGGCCCAGCTCAATACGCGCCACCCCGCCGCGCGCTACCGGGGTGCGTTCGCCGGCTTGCGCTCGTCGCAGCCCGAACCCGAGAGCGCAGTCGCGGGTGTCTGACCCTCTGGCAAACATCTTCTCGACACCTGTAACACAAACAGTGCTGCCCAGACGTTGAAACGCCCCGCCCCTACAGGCGGGGCGAGGCGTTTCCAGGCCTTCGGAATTTAGGCTACGGAACGACGATACGCTTCGTCGGACGCGGCGGACCGGATGCTCTCGATCTCCTCATCAGAGAAGTCCTGAACGTTGGCCCGCACGGCCTCTATGGTGTTCGCCGAGACGTAGCTTGCAATTGAAGAAGTATCTCCCGTTGATGCCGCCCTCGCTTCAGCGAGCAGCTGATGCAGAAAACTCCACTGACCACCAGAGAGGTCAACAGGGTCCTCATCGATAGCCATCCGCTTGGCGCGAACCAAGGTGATGTAGTCAGTGTTCGCGAGCTTCCGGTAGTAACCGGTCGCGATGCAAGCGATACCTACCTCGAAGGTCGAAGGGTTTCGGTAGAGCCGCATTTCCGGCGTTGCACCCCGAAGTGAGTCAATTTTCGCGAAAAGTGCCGCTTGCGCTGCTGCATCGTACATGTCGTCCTCCTGGGGTGACGGTAATCTATTGATATTGGTGATGGGATCGACTCGCTGCCCATAGATCGAGTCATAGTGATTCGGGTCCCAGAGTTCGAAGTGCAGGTGCACTCCTGTCGCTCCTCCTGATGGAGCGCCGATGAGGCCGATGATTTCGCCTTCTGCGATCTGGGAACCCTTCTGGGCTCCGCCGCTCGCGCCGAGCATGTGGTATCTCGTGCGCCAACCGGCGGCGTGGTGCACTTCTTTCCAGTAGCCGAAACCGCTTGAGTGACCCTGGTCGAATACGTACCCGCCAGCGGCGCAGGGAACAGGTGTTCCGAGTTGGTTCGCGATGCCGTATCCGAAGTCGACGCCTTTGTGATAGGGGTCAAGTGCGAAATCTCGGGGTCCGAAGGGGGCATAAACGAGGTTTGCGGGAAAAGGCAATCTAGCCAAGGTGCACTCCTAACTTTCCCGGTGTCTGAATGAGACGCACCGTTACGCCGCCGGTGTCATAGGCGCCAGATCGAGCCCGCGAACAACGTTGAGCATCTCGGTGATCTGCTTCCGAAGGCCAACCCGATTCATCGGTTAGAGCCCATTTGTTGAGCGCAACGTTCGTCTCGATGCGGTTCGCTGCTTGAGTGGGTGTCCACAGCTTTTGTTCGGGACGAGCGACCGCTTCATAGGTGAGCTGGTCGCGTGCGCGGTCAAGGTCTGAATACATGTCGTTCTCCTGGGGTGTTGGTATGTTCCGGATGTTGATCACGGGGTCAACGGCTGAACCGTAGTTCGCGGTCCAGACGCTTTTTGTTATGAATTTCGGAATGGTGGTGAGGACCGGTCGACAGTCCACCCAAGCCCACGTAGCCGTGGACCTGGCCTTCATCGACCAACTGGCTTACCTGCGGTCCCTCAGCGTTGTTGCGGAGCATGTGATATCTCGTGGTCCAACGCACACCGTTTGCAGAACTCGAGGTCCATACCCCTTGGTACAAGTGACAGATCGAACGGAAACCGAGCCATATTGTCTCCTCTTCTATATGTTCTGGAATAACCTGTTGTGTACCGTGAGGAAACGACACTTATGGCGACTCATCCAGCGCTGAGCCACCATAAGCATCAGTCCCTAGAGCAACGCAGCGCTTCGCCCGCCACCGTGCTTGATTAGGACGCGCTGGTCCTTGCGATGACGGCCTTTGCCACCGAATCGATAAACTGTCCCCGACGGTTGTTGATGATCGAATTCATCACATCGAACTCACGGGCCGTGACCGTCATCGTCGCACCATAGACAGCGTTCGCAGCTTGGACCAGTTCAGCGTTGCTCACACCAGGATCCTTAAATGCTGTGAGGTTCTGCGAACTCAGTTCGCCCATCAGAAAGTGCTCGACTCCTGTGCCGCGCCTTACGAGTTTCATTTCTTCTCCTAGTTCTGGCAAAGGTGCCTCTGGCACAGATGCAGGGATGTTATTGATGTTTGTTACGGGGTCAACGGCTGAACCATAGTTTGCGGTCCAGACGCCTTTGTTGTGCACTTCGAAGTGGAAGTGCACGCCGGTGCTGACACCGGCCTTTGGACCCACGTAACCGATGATCTGCCCCTGAGAAATGGGCTGACCGAGCTGTGGGCCCTCCTGGTAGTTGCGCATCATGTGATAGCGCGTCGTCCACCGAACGCCATTGGCATCCGGACCGTGGTCGACTTCCTTATAGTTCTGAATCGCTGAACGATAGCCGGCGTCGATCACAACGCCACCCGCCGCGCACGGAATCGGAGTGTTTTCTCCAACGCCGAAGTCGATCCCTTTGTGATAGGGATCAGCGGGCAGATTTCGCCATCCGTACACCTGTGTCATCGTGCTCAGCGGAAACGGAAACTGTGCCATGCGACCCTCCTCTCTACATGTGATGCGTTCGGCTTTCGAACACATAGATGACCTTATGCGCGCACCGGATCGGCTTACATTAGTAGATATATTCACACCCAAGGTTTGTTCCTCGGTCCTTGAGCTTGGGGGCAGCACTCGTCCCAACCCCGGTTAGCTCAAAAGATGAGCGAATCGGCGATGTGCATCTTTGCCGAGCGTGTCCCGCGGGCATGTCGCAGGGCTGAACGAGCAAGGAAGAGTGCTGTAGCACCTGTAGCTGCGACGAGGCGGACCATGCTGGCACTTGCGGCACAGGTCGGCAGCCATTATCAGCTACTACGCTGCGGCGTGCTGCCACTCGACGGGTTCCGAACGAGCAACGCGGAACCTCATGAGCACCATTAATAGGCTCTCCGACAACAGGGAGTGAAGTGCACTACCCACCAAATGGGGACCGGTTGGCGCCATCGATAAGCTCCCCCTCGTGAGCGAAACTGACGAGCAAGAGCACCTTGCCCCTCGACGCGTTAGCCGGCGAAGACTCTTCACGGGGACGGCAGTAGCGGCGACCCTCGCAGCCATCCAAGTAACCTCTGACGTCACTTCACCGGCTCACGCCCGGACTGCCGACACAGCATCGGCTGCGGCGACGAGGTTTATCTGGCCATTCGATCTCTCATTGGTCACCGCATGGTATGGGCCGCGTGATCCGATATGGACGCCCAATGGGTGGACGCCGGCCTTTCACACGGGCGTCGACTTTGGGAAGGGAGCCGCGAACACTGCAGGAACGGGTGTCAAAATGCGCGGGCAGCGGCGTCGTGTCACCTCCGACTACACACCCTCAAGCTGGGGACACCGAATGATCGTCTCGCACGGAAACGGGCTGGTGACTCTCTACAGGCACCTAAACCGCCGCGATGTCATAGTAGGCCAGACAGTCTCACAAGGGACAGTCCTCGGAGGTACCGGCGCAACCGGAACGGCAGCCGGTGTTCATCTGCATTTTCAAACCGAGGTCAATGGACAACACGTCAATCCTCAGGACTTCATGGTTGCATACAACACAGCCACCCCAGACGAACCAGCAGCACTAGCAGAGGAGGACGATATGGTACGGCTCGCTCAAATCCCCTTCAACGGCAGTAACGGCGACGCCGGCGTCCACTGGATCGTTATCGATCATGGCGTCCGCTCATACTGGCACGTGACCTCGATGGACAAGGTGAACTATCTTCGGGCGCAGGGAATCCGAGAGATCTCGGGAATCCAACCACCGAGCATCATCGGCGGCTACCGAAACATCACCAACGCCGCCTGATCAAGGCGCTCTGCGAGTTCCCGGGCATGTTGGCGACACGGCTGGGTCACAAAGTGTCACTATCAGCGTCGAGGTACTCCTCAGGAACACCCTTGCTGATGATCGACAGGAACGACGCTGCGCCGGCAAGAAGAGGTGACACGACCGTCACGCCAACGGTGATCCCGATCGCCGCCCAGTCGGCGCCGCCCTGCAGGGTCGCAATGATCACCGATGCACTGATGCCACCAGCCAAAGCGGTTGCGTAGGCCTGTGATGTGGTGCGGATGAATCCGCGCTTCGCCGCAGTCTTGACTGATGCGGGAATGAGCTCGTCGAGCATGGGTTACTCCTTGATCTGGTGGCGTGGTTGTGTTTCATCGATGACCGGGTATTCCGGGGGTATACGTCCGCGCTCGAACAGCATTGAACGGAGCGCTGATGCGTGCTCTTGAAGCACACGACGTTTCCGCGCCTCGTCGTCGGCGCGCTTGGACTCTCTGTCGGCACGGCGGCGTTCCTCCAGTTCACGTGCTCGCGCTTCATCCCGTTCCGCAGCGGTGCGGTCGATCTCGTGACGTTGTCGCGATGTTCTGCCCGTGATCGCTTTGATCGCCCAGGCGACGAGCTCCTTGCCGATCGCTCCAACGCCCACGGCGGTGAGGATGGCTGCCCACTCTTGTGGTGTCATACCTCTCCCCCGGGTACCGCGCTGTATGCGCGAATCATTGGCGGCCGCGCCCCAGACTGCCTGCAGCGAGGACGCTGACGTCTGTCTCAGTAGCCATCCTGTTGCTGGCCCTGCGCGGTTCGTCTTGTGTAGGTCCGCGTCGACAACCCGAGCCGCCGCATGTGGTACCTGACCGTGTTCGGGTTCACCCCGATGCGCCGCCCGATCTCAGGGGACGAATGCCCCAATGCATGGAGCTCCCTGATTTCGTCTATCACCGCCTCGTCGACCGGCCGGTACTGTCGTCGGATCTTTGTCGCTTGATGATCGACCGTCGCCGTGATCGACTCGGCGATCACGTCTGCGACCTTCAGGCCGCGGTTCTCCGCAATCGTGGCGAGTCGACCCCAGACCCGATCGGGCATCTCGATTGTGGTTTTCATACTGCTCCCCCTCTGAATCAGTGGCTCGGATTCCTCCAGTGCCGTATGGCCATCCGCTCTCAGCCCGCGCTTGTCGACGATCGTTCTGCGACCCCTCGGTTGATCTCTGTAGCCGTATGGCTACGGTAATCGTGGCGGCTGCGGCCGTCAAGCTGACCTTTGTAGCACTATGGCTTGCTTTTGTAGCCGTTCTGGAATAGGTTGCCCACGTGATCAATACGAACGACGCTGACCGATTCGGGCAGACTGTGGCCGCCCAGCTGAGAGCAGAAGCGGCGGCGCAGAACGTCCCCGTCGTGCGGCTGGCGCAGCGAGCCGGCATCAACCGCGAGACACTCGACCGATGGCTGAAAGGCGAGAGGCCTCTTTCGGTTCCGACGCTTTACAAGGTGGCCAGGGCGCTCGAGATCGAACCATCACTGGTCGTCGCGCGCGCCGAAGAGAGATTCGCCAGCGAATCTCGCCCGAGACTCAGTGTCGTAGCCGACATGGATACTTCAGGGGAGGAGTACGACGTCGCGTCTGTTGAAGAAGTTCAACACAGTCTCGGCTTGCCACACGCTGCGCTCAAGGGGACGAAGAAGGCAGACGAAGATGCCGCGGAGTAGGGGAAGCCATGAAGATGCTGATACGGGAGGCCCACAGACTCGGGCTCAGCGTTCATGCGGCGCATCTACCGGATGACCGGCTGGGGCTCTATGTCCCTTCTGAGAATCGCATCTACTTCGATCTCGACCTCACGCCGAGCGAACAGCGTTCTGCTCTCGCGCACGAGCTCGGCCATGCTTATCACGGACACGTGTGCGATGACGCCAGGTCGGAGCGGCAGGCCGACGCCTGGGCCGCGGAGATGCTCGTCGACCCGGTCGCCTTCGCTGCGGCCGAACGGATCAATTCGGACACCCACTCGATCGCCGAGGAGCTGAACGTGACGGTGAAGATCATCGAGGATTACAGAACCTACTGCCTCCAGCGCCTCGGCGATCGGAGCTACGGCCGGTCCATGCGGGGGACTCTCACGAACGCACTGGCCCGGACGCTTGCTCCCTGAGCTTTGGTCCGCCATACCGGCGTTAATGTAGCGGGCTGCGTATCACGTTTCCGTTCAGCTCAGCGCAGGCGGTGCGCATGTCCTGCGCACCCACTTGTGACAACAAGTTCTTCACGAATGACACAAGCCTGCGAGTGCCCCATAAGATATGTAAGGTGGCACCTTGTCGGTGCCTGAGTTTCTTTCGCGCTCCGAGACTGACGCGGAACGATCTGGCTGCCGTCGATCGGAGCACTTCAGACATGACCATCGACATCATGATGCCGTTCTATGGTGACCCGGCCCTCTTCAAACAGGCCGTGGAGAGTGTAAGAGGTCAGACCGACGGAGACTGGCGTCTGGTGATTATCGATGACGTCTATCCGGACCCTGAGCCGGGCGAATGGGCCGCCACGCTCGACGATCCTCGCGTCGAATATATCCGCAACGACACGAACCTTGGCGTCAGCGGCAATTTCCAGAAAGCCGTTGACCTCGCCACGAGCGAGTATGTGGTGATCATGGGATGCGACGACATCATGGAGCCAAACTATGTCGCCACCGTGCACGCACTTATCCATCGCTTTCCAGAGGCCTCGTATTTTCAGCCCGGCGTGATCGTGATCGACGGCGACGGATCGCCCGTTCTTCCCCTGGCCGACAGGGTGAAGGCACGCTATCGCCCGAAGGCGTCTTCGCCGACGCCGCTTTCAAGCGAAGCTTTCGCGACAAGCTTGCTCCGAGGCAACTGGACTTACTTTCCCTCGATCTGCTGGCGAACGGCAGATGTTCGCACACACGGCTTCAATCCCGACTACGAGGTGGTTCTCGACCTTGCTCTCCAGCTCGACCTGGTCACCGCCGGTGCCACGATGGTAGTTTTCGACGACCAGATGTTCCGCTATCGGCGACATTCTGCCAGTGTCTCGTCATGGAAGGCGAACGACGGATCGCGCTTCACGGAAGAGAGAGCATTCTTCGCCGACATGGCGGCGCGAATGGACGCTATGGGCTGGCAGAACGCTGCACGTACAGCCCGAAGGCACGTATCGAGTCGGCTGAACGCGCTGACGCGGATACCCTCTGCCGCGCTGGCTCGCGACTCCCGTGGGCTGCGCGAACTGATCCGTCATGCAATGCGGTAGGTTTGTGCAAATCACAGCGTTGCGAGCGGCGATGTCAAGAGTCGATCGGCTGGTTGCTAGGATTCCGACTATGCCCGCGCACCAGAAATCACTCATTGTGATGCCTGCACTGAACGAAGAGGCCTCTGTGGTCTCGGTCATCAACGAGGTCTTCGACACGGTGCCAGGCGTCGACATTCTGGTGGTTGACGATGGTTCCACCGACCGCACAGCTGAACTGTCGAGTGCGGCCGGAGCCCGTGTGCTCAGCCTCCCTTACAACCTCGGCGTCGGCGGAGCCATGCGGCTCGGGTTTAGGTACGCACGTGAGAACGGGTACGACGCCGTTGTGCAGTTGGACTCAGACGGCCAGCATAACCCGGCCAATGTACCGGAGCTCCTTGCGGGCCTGAGCCGCGCAGACATCGTCATCGGCGCTCGGTTCGCTGGCGTGGGTGACTACCACGTGCGAGGGCCACGACGTTGGGCGATGCGCCTACTCTCCAAGATCCTCAGCAGGATGACCGGCGAGCGACTTACCGATACCACCAGCGGGTTCAAAGCGGCCGGGCCGCGGGCAATCCGGCTCTTCTCCGAGCACTATCCGGCTGAATACCTCGGCGACACGATCGAAGCTCTCGTCATCGCTGCCCGGACCGGCTGCCGCGTGTTGCAGATCCCGGTAGCGATGCGACAGCGGTCGGGCGGTGTGCCCTCTCAAAATCCCCTCAAGTCGGCGGTCTATCTCGGTCGCGCGGTCATTGCGCTCGGATTCGCCGCGCTCCGGCCACGTGCCATATACGAATCACGGGTGCGCAAAGCATGAGCGTCGTCACCTATATTTTCGGCATCGTCGCTGCTCTCTTCGTGCTCGCCGTGGTGATCGATATGCTGCGACGCGGCCGGCTACGCGAACGCCACGCGGTCTGGTGGCTTATCGCAGGGACCCTTGCGCTCATCGTCGGAGTCTTCCCGAGCATCCTCGACTCGGCAGCGGCTCTCGTCGGCATCGATGCGCCGACCAACCTCGTGTTCTTCGTGAGCATCACCATTCTCTTTCTCGTATGCCTGCAGAACAGCTCGGAGCTCACAACGCTGGAGAGCAAGACCCGAACCCTCGCCGAAGTGAGCGCGATCAACGATCTGCGAATTCAAGAACTCGAAAGGGCGCTGGCCTCAACACTCGACGACGGCAACGGCAAACAGAGTCAGTGACGGTGAAATCCCGTTTACAGCTCTGAAGGGAAGCGGCGGAGCGAGACGGCGATGAGGGAGACGCTGGCGAGCGCATAGCCCACTATGACGCCTATCCCTGCGGCGATCGGAGCGCCGAGCGGGACCGAGGTCACCGCCGTCACCGCGACACCGATGATCGTGCCGGCCAGCGCGCACCACGACGACTGTCTCGTGCGTTCGGTCGAAATGAGAAACGACGTCGCGATAAGTCCCACTGAGAATAAGAAGACGCCGATCAGCAGAAGCACCATGATGTTGATCGCTCCCTCATACCCTGGTCCATAGAGCAGCGGGATGAACCAGGGGGTGACAGCGGCGACAGCGGCGAAGGCGACAGCGAGCACCCCGGTCATGCCCCCGAGCACGATCAAGTACGGTCGCCTCGAGCGGCGCTCCCCCGGTGCGGCCGCCCATGCAGAGAATCGCGGAATGAGCACCTGGCTGACCGCCTGAGCGAGCATCGAGGCGGGTGTTGCCAGAGACATCGCAGCCGCGAACAGGCCCGCTTCAAAACTGGGGGCGGCTGCATAGACGAAAATCATCGCAAACTGGATGAGCCCGTTCGACGCGATGAGTCCGAGCGAATTCCATCCCGTGAGGCGCCAGACGTCGCTGCGGTGCGTCGCCAAATCGGGATCGAGCTCCGCGTAGCGCGTTTCGAGCGAAGACCAGCCCGAGAGCGCGAACAGCGCGTAGCCGATGGTGATCGGCCAGAGCAGCGCCCAGTCGAGCCCGGTAGCCATCACCAGGATGAGCAGGCCGATCGTCAGTGCCGACGAGATCGAATCCCACATTGCGACGGACGTGACCTTACCGAGACCCATGCGGATTCCCCGCGTCAGGATGTAGCCAGACCACGCGACGATCAGACATGCCGCCACGAGGAGGTCGCTCGGTGTCGCGTCGAGCCAAATGAGTGAGACAGGCACGCCGATCGCGAGCATCACCATGCATGAATAGAGGAATGACCGTTTGATGATTCTGAGCGACTCAGCCGGCGAAACACCAGACGCGAGAGCCTTTGCCAGAAAGTGACCGGCGGCGTTTCCCGCTCCCGTCGGCCAGATGAGCGAAACCAGGATAGCGAGCGAGAGTATCGCCGATGTGTGAGCGAGTGCTTCTGGCCCGACGAACCGGCCGATCAGAATCGTATAGGCGAAACGGGACAGCCCTTGCACGAGCATTCCGAAGGTCGAGAGAGCGGCCTGGCTCGTAAGGGAGGTATGAGACACCTGAAAATGGTATCCGCCCCGACCTTGCACGATACACAGCTTCATCTTTACTAGGCTGCATAGTCAGGAGACATCTCCATCCCTTAGATACCAGATCGTTGAATCCTGAATCCTGCCGAGGATCATGCGAGGCGTACACAACAGCAAGGACCACGAAACAGAATGAACGCACATTCGCCTCAGAAACAAGCTCGATGGCGAAAGCGCGCCCCCTGGATAATCGTGCCCCTACTCGCATTCTTCGCATTGGCCTCGTGGGCGTACTCATCCCCCGTCGGATCGAGTCCCGATGACGACTTTCACCTCGCAAGCATCTGGTGCGGACTAGGCGAACGCGACGGCCTATGCGAAACCGCAGACTCCGGTCCTGGCGCAAAGCTGCCTCACGACCTCGTCATCGATTCAGTATGTTTCGTGTTCGACTCCGCCAAGAGCGCGGGATGTCAGTCCACGTTAGAGGGTGGGTCTCTTGTTGAGTGGGTTCGTGGGAACTTCGATGCGAGTTACCCTCCCGTTTTCTACGCAACGATGTCTATTTTCGCAAGTGACAATATTGAGACGTCCGTCCTTATAATGCGTTTGTTCAACGCCGCACTTTTCGTGGGACTCATCACGGCTCTCTTTGCGCTGCTCCCGATCGTGCACCGTCCCGCTTTGTTGATTCAGTTCGTTGCGACAGTTGTTCCCCTGGGCATGTTCATAATCCCCTCAACAAACCCCAGTAGTTGGGCCATCATCTCAGCAGGAGTCGTGTGGATCAGCGTGGTCGGCTACCTCGAATCGACAGGATTCCGCAGAATCTTATTTGCGACGATTGCGGGGATCGGCGTCGTAGTAGGCGCAGGCGCGCGAGCAGACTCGGCAGGCTACGTGGGCATAGCAGTGATCGCAGTCTTGATAGTGAGGGCAAAGCGAAGCCGAGCATTCCTGCTGGCATCTCTATTTCCCGTTCTACTGGTGTGTGTCGCGCTGGCCTTCTACCTCAGCGCAGGACAGTCGACAGCTGCCGTAGAGGGGCTGGGCACCTCTGCTCAACCGTCGAATCTGACTTTCCTCGCCATCACGAATTTCATCAATGTTCCAGAGTTGTGGGCAGGTTTCCTCGGCCAATGGCGCTTGGGATGGATCGACACCACGTTGCCTCACGTCGTATGGGTGTTGGGGCTTGGCGCTGCCGCAGCGCTTGCCTTTAACGGCATATCGGCTGGCGGCCCGCGGAAATATCTAGCCATCGGCTTTCTGACAGCGTGTCTCTGGGCTGTTCCGACTGTGCTCCTTACGCAATCAGGCGCTCTTGTTGGCGATGCGGTGCAGCCACGATATATCCTTCCGCTCGCTGTTCTTCTGGCGGGATTCGTATACCTGCGATCGACCAGGAGCCAGCTCGTCCCTAACAGGGTCCAACTTTTGGCGCTGGTGTTGGCAATAGCGGTAGCCAACTCCGTTGCGCTCTACTTCAATATCAGAAGGTACGTTTTCGGAAGTGATGGCGGTCTGAACATAAACGCCCATGTCGAGTGGTGGTGGGCGAATATTCCGTCGCCTATCGTCATGTGGAGCGCAGGCTCACTCTGCTTCGCTGCCTGCCTCGTACTTCTGGCCTTCTACTTCCGCCGCAGCGGTCGTACCGCGTCCTCGATCGAGTCAGACGCACCAAGCCCCTTCACCGATGAGTGGTCGCACACCGATTCGAGCTCGGCGCCTCAGATCCAGCCGTCGAAGCCGATTCTTCCTGGGTAATCAACTGGCTGAAGCGAATCTGTCTGGCACGCAGCTTCATGTTTACTAGGCTGCATAGTCAGGAGACATCTCCATCCCTTAGATACCAGATCGTTGAATCCTGAATCCTGCCGAGGATCATGCGAGGCGTACACAACAGCAAGGACCACGAAACAGAATGAACGCACATTCGCCTCAGAAACAAGCTCGATGGCGAAAGCGCGCCCCCTGGATAATCGTGCCCCTACTCGCATTCTTCGCATTGGCCTCGTGGGCGTACTCATCCCCCGTCGGATCGAGTCCCGATGACGACTTTCACCTCGCAAGCATCTGGTGCGGACTAGGCGAACGCGACGGCCTATGCGAAACCGCAGACTCCGACTCCGAGATCACACGCGAGATCTCGCGAGAGCTCTCCGTAGATTCGATCTGTTTCAAATTCCAACCCTTTCAGAGCGCCGCATGCCAAGACGCCGCAGGCCCTGATGAGTTCAGGGAGACAGAGAGAGGTAACTTCGACGGACTCTACCCCCCGGTCTTCTACACAACCATGTCGATTTTCGCGAGTCAGGATCAGGCGACCTCGGTACTGATAATGAGACTCGTCAATGCGGCCCTCTTCGTACTTATTCTCACGGCGTTATCTCTTCTCACTCCTCGACATCGCCGTATAGTTGCGGTGGCACCTCTTGTGGTCACAATGGTCCCGTTGGGCATGTTTATCGTGCCATCGACGAATCCCAGTAGCTGGGCTCTCGTAGCTGTCGGAACCTGCTGGGTCGCACTTCTCAACTATTTCGAGTCCGTTGGAAAACGTCGTATCGTCTTCGGCGCCCTTGCTATCGTTCTCGCTGTCGTGGGGGCAGGCGCTCGAGCGGATGCGGCGGTGTATATCGGGCTCTCGGTCGTAGGTGCTGTCATACTCACGATGAAACGAGATCGCCGGTACGTCCTATCCCTTGCAGTGCCGGCAATTATTGGAATAATCGCTCTCTTCTTCTTTCTCAGGTCGGGTCAGGCCAACGCCGCCGTAGAGGGATTGCCGAACGCCAATGCAGAGGCGATCAGCACACCCGTGCTTGCGATAATAAGTTTCATCAACATTCCGGACCTCTGGGCCGGGATCTTTGGCAAATGGGGCCTTGGATGGCTCGATACTCAGCTACCGTCGGCGGTCTGGGTAATCGGGTCGGCAATTTTTGCAGCAGTCGTATTTCTCGGTCTGTCTGCCGTCAACCGACGCAAGGTGATCTCTTTTGTACTGATTTTCGTCTGCTGCTGGGCGATCCCCACCGTGCTCCAGACCAAGAGCGGCGCCTTTGTCGGAGAGCACGTCCAACCACGCTATATCCTTCCCCTACTGACCTTGCTTGCTGGGTTCGCGCTCCTGAGCAACTCCAGCGACAGAATCCGCTTCACCCGCGTGCAACGGACAGCTATTGCACTGGGGCTAACGTTCGCGAACAGCCTTGCGCTTCACACGAACATCCGTCGCTATACCACGGGAACAGATATCCTCACCTTCAATCTCGATTCTCATATCGAGTGGTGGTGGACAGTCGCTCCTTCACCTATGACGATCTGGATCCTCGGCACAATTGCGTTCGGGGCCGTTATGCTGCTCCTGTCGAGGGCCGTTGACGGCAGTGGTTCAACGCACTTCTCAGTCCAACCTGCTTCGACTGAACCTGAACTCCGCGTGCGGCAAAACCTTGATTTGCCGAGCTAAGTGTGCATGAACGCGCACTATCCGTTGGACCTCAGCCCTACTCGACAATTTTCGACGGCGACCGGGATACCTGCGCGGCCTCGTTGTTTCCCCTAACCTGCTCGACCGGGACGTCGCCGCCCCGGCTCCGAACCGGCGACGAGTAACCGACGTCACCGCGCCAGTGATCGTCGGCTTGCATACCGCGGCGAGGAGGACGACGATACTCCTGGTGATGACGACCGCTGCGGATGGGCCTCTATCGACATGGCAGAGCCTGCCAGCATCCCCGACTCAGATTCTGCCGTCACATTCTATGAATTATCGAACCGTAACCGGCTTACAACCGAGAAGCGTGTGCGGATGGCCCCCCACACTGTCAATGGCATATGCGCAGACGTTGTAATCGCCAGGAACCGAGGCAAAAGAATTCGAGAATCCGTGGTTGGCTCCGTACGAGAAAATTCGGCCGATATCCGATCGAGGCAAGTCTGCTGAGACAGCGTACCCTTGAGGACCTATATAGATGTGGACGGGGATCGACGCGGAAGTATCAGGGTCAATTGCCCAACCAGACGCAGTGATTGAACTCGAAGACGCCGAGACAGCGTCCAGGGCTCCAATTGGAGATCCGGACCTCACCGTCACACTCCTGCAACCCATCGCGACCGTTGAACCTGATTCCACATTTATGGCATACGCACAGACGTTATGAGTCCCCGCGCTCGCTTGGATGGTGCTGTCGAAGCCGTGGTTTCCGCCGTACACAGGAAAGACACGAGCAATATCCGAGCGAGCCAAGTCAGCACGCACTGCATAGCCGGCAGTGCCCACATACACGTGAACGTCGATGGGCCCGCTCACGTCGGGGTCGAGCGCCCATCCTGATACTCGAATACCAGAGCTATTGCTCGTGACGCTATCGATCGCGCCTATCGGGCTCCCCGACATCACAGTGATGGTCTTGCAGCCGAGCAGAGCATGGCCGCCTCGTCCCACGTTGATTGCATACACACAAACATTGTGGGACCCGCTATCGGCGGGAAGAGTGATGTCGAAGCCGTGATTCGGACCCCAGGCCGGGTAGACACGACCTATGTCTGCCCGAGCAAGGTTTGCTGCTCGGGCATGCCCTGAACTGCCGATATAAACGTGCACGTCCAACGGACCTGTTGTATCAGGGTCTAGTGCCCATCCAGAAACTCTAACGCCTCCGGGCTGAGCTTGGATAAGTTCAAGGCTACCGACCGGGCTGGAAGAGGGAACAGTCACTTCCTGGCAGCTAAGCAGAGTATTACCCCCCGCTCCGACATTGAAGAGATAGACGCACACACGTCGCTCACCGGCTGCCACATTGATGGTCTTGTCAAAACCATGCTTGGAACCAAGCGCGGGATAATGTCGCGCAACGTCCGGCCTGTCTAGATTCGCGGTGAACACAGCGGCGCCAACGCCGTCCACGTATACGTGCACATCGATGGAGTTTGCGGTGTCGGGGTCGAGGCCCCACCCGGAGAGGCGCAGAGACTCGTTTCCGACGACAGTCGCCTCGAGGCTCCCTCTAGGGTCGTTCGCGCCTCCATTGGTCGAACCGAACCAGTCTGTGTAGAAAGCGAAGAAGTTCCTGTTGCCGTATGACGAGCACCCGTCTCCAAGGCCGTACATATTGTTCAAAGCAGCGGCGTTAGGGCGATACGGCGTGTAGTTGTAGAGACCGGCCGTAGCTTGATTTTTGATGTAAACGGTCGAGGTTCCGCACGCCGAACTCGGATGCCACTTGACCGTGTTATTCCGCCCGGCCTGGTGGTTGAAGTACTGCGGCGCGGTCCTATATATCTGGAACTGCAACGCAGCGTGATAAACCTGATTGAAAAAGCCGTAGTAGTTGACATCGCATGCTGCGGTGTCGGGACACGCGTATCCGGTAGCACTGCGGTAGCGGCCTGCCGACGGTGCCGAACTCGTTACCAGGCCTTGTTCCTTTTCGAGAAGAACGATCAGCACCTTGGGGTTGATGTCACATGACTGAGAGACGTTGAAAATGATCCGCGCGGCACTCTCACTCGACGATGCCGCGTAGCCGTTACAACGTCCGGCAGAGGCGGCCTTCGAAATCGTCGGCGTTCTGTAATCCTTCAGACAGGTGTAACCCGCCGTGCACGTGGCGCGTTTTGAGTTGAGAAACGCTTGGATGTCAGCCTCAGACATCGTTGTCGAGTCGTAAAAGACCTCGTCTGACATGATCATTCCTGGGTCAAAGTCCGACCCATTGGCTGCATGCGATGGTGTCGTCACCGTGAGCAAGCTCAAGACAACCGCCGCTACTACTGCAAACACACCGCCCCGTACGCGCGCTCGCTCCACTCGATGTCCCTCTCGACAGTGTCCGACAGCACGCAAGCCTACTCACGAATCACGATGCGCTGTGCGCGCCGCACCGTAAGCCCAAGCCCCGATGTCTGTATCGGGTATTCAGCGTCTCGAGAGTCTGCTCTTCACCTTCCCCAGAAGTGCGCGAGGGCCACCGTTCTTCAGATAGAAGAAGGCGAGCTGAACATCCCGTGTCACACCATGAGGCGCCGGCGTTCTTCTGACTGCCACGCGCGTCGGGGTTTCATCGGCGAAGCGACCCCACTTAACGAGGTCCTCCGCATGCTTCGGACGGGCGATGAACGATGTCAGCGGTTGTAGTACGCGATCCCATTTGTATTCTTCGCGAACTCGGGCGATATTAGCTTTCGCCTGCGCGATGAATTCTTCGTCGAACAGCACGCGCTCTAGCGCAGCCGCCAGTTTGGCCGTGTCCTCCGCCGGAACGACGATTCCGAGAACTTCCCGCTCCACGAGGTCAGCAAAATGATCACCTTCGGTCACCACCATCGGAAGCCCGGCCCACAAATAGTCAAGGATTCGTGTCCGGAAGGAGAACGTCGTCTCAATGTGAGAATGATGCGTGCTGACGCCCGCGTCCGCTTCCATCAAGTAGTTCTGACGGGCCGCATAATGAACCCACGAGTCATTAAAGAAGACGGTTTTGTCTTTCGCTCCCAATACAGCTGCCAGTGCACGGCACTCACTGACGATCGCCATCTCCGGCACGCCGGGATGCGGGTGTTTTGTCCCTTGAAAGAAAAGCCGCACATTCGGGCGACTTGCGGAGAGCTCATGTACGGCCTGAATCAGGGTCTTGGGATCGAACCAGTTGTAGAGCCCTCCGCTCCAGAGAAGAACTTTGTCACCAGCCTCGATCCCCTCCACTACCCCCTTGAGAACGTCGTACTGGTGTGTGGGCGGGTCCTCCTCCAACCCGAACGGGACCGAACTGATCAGGCCGGTCAAATCCGGATCATCCGCATAATTGGCAGGATTGATTCGCCCGAGAGCCGCCAGCTGTCCGAGATACAAATAGCGCTGCCGCTCCGAAGCGCACAAGAAGAAATCGCCACGCTCCAGTTGCTGGTTGAGAACCTGAGTTGCGCTTTCGACCTGATGAGCCCATTCGGCTTCTCCCTGGTCCCGCGCCTGTTCCAACTGTTCGAAATGCATGGGGTCGTAGATGTCTGCGATGACAATCTTCTTGGTGTCACGAATCGTTCTGAACATCGCCATCGCCAAGCCCTGAAAGACGATAACGTCTGCCCACGACTCGAGTTTCTTCATCTCCCGTTCGTCGCCCGGCGCGATATGGAGCACGGGGAAGGGAGCACCTACTGGCCCGACCCCCGAGAGCGAAACGAGCCGCACATCGTTCGCGGCCGAGATCGCCATCGCCATGTGCCAAGCACGGATCGCAGGCCCGGCCATCTGTGTGCCGATAGGGTCGCCGGTGATGATAAGGACGCGAGTCGCCGGGGGCGGATCGAGCGGCGCGAAAGCGCGCACCACAGAGGAATAACCTCTCAGGTAGTGGTCGCCTCCGTAAGAAGGTGCGTCGGTCTCGCCGAAAAGGCCCCAAATCACCTGATCCGAGACGACACGTGTCGCCTGGATGCGTTCACGGTCGGCCGAGAGGTCGTCGAGGTTCTCAACGAACTGGTCAATTCCGTAAAGCGTTGCAACCGCATCTTTCGAGAAGTCGATTGTTTCGCGCGCGTCGGCGTTGTGTTTTCGCAGGTCGAAATCAGAGGAATCGGATTTGCTACGTGCGACGGCTCTTCTGGCCGAGAGCGCAAGTGCGCCGGAGAGAGCATTACTAAGCGCCGGCTCCCCGATGTTCTTGTAGAGAGTGAAGAGTGCGTTGCGTTCGAGAAGATAGGTCTCTCTGTACTCACCATACGAGTTCATCGACGCGTGATGTTTATGGAACGCGATGGAGCGGGGCTCATATGCGAATCTATAACCGAGCAGGTTAAGACGCCAGCCGAAGTCGACGTCCTCGAAGAACATAAAGAACTTCTCATCGAATCCCCCGAGCCGGTCGAAGACGTCGCGCCTCACGAACATCGCTGATCCGGTTCCGAAGAGCACGCTCTCGGGTTCGTCGGCCTTCTTAGGAAGGTCTTGACCCGTTAGCGGCTTGTACCCCATACCGAACCAGGTCAGCGCGGCCCCGATGAAATCGACCTTCTCACCGTTCCAATCCAGAACCTTGCTCGCAACGGCACCCACCCGTGGACTCGATTTGAAGCGGGCCATTGCCTCTGCCACCCACCGCTTGTCCGGTCTCGCATCGTTGTTCAGAAACGCGATGTACTCGCCCGTGCTCTTCCGAACGCCGAGATTGCAGCCGCCTGCGAAACCGAGGTTTTCGTCCGAGACCACCAGGGATACCCGGGGCGCACCATTTCGAATCCGGCTCTCACTATCGTCGCCGGAGCCGTTCTCGACCACAACGATCTCCAGCTTGTCAGCCGGCCACTCCAGCTTTTCGAGTTCGGCAATCGCGTTGAGGGTGTCGTCGGTTCCGCGGAAGTTGACGAGAACTACTGAAACGACACCCGATCGAACAACGCTCATAACTAGGTACCTCTCGATATTGTCGTATTGTCCAGCGTGACTCACGCAAATATAGAGCACGAAGTTGCCGTCTTACTGAACCTCTGACGCTATGGACAGCCTGAACGACGACGATCACTTCGTTCTCGAAACCCGTAAGGTCTATCTTTATGAAACTCGCCATGACGATAATGGTCCGCGACGAGGCGGACATCATCGCGCCGATGCTCGACCACCATCTTGACCAAGGCGTCGATGTAGTCATCGTCACGGACAACGGCTCCAAAGACGGAACCCTCTCTATCTTGCAATCATATGCAGATCGAGGACTCATCGATCTTCGGAGCGATCCCATACACAAGAAGCAACAGTCTCAAACCGTTACAGCGATGGCGCGCGACGCGTACACGCATTATGGGGCCGACTGGGTAATCAATGCAGACGCGGATGAGTTCTGGTTGCCGGTCGACAGGCACCTCACACTCAGTCAGGTGTTCGACAAGATCCCCAAGGAACTCCGTTCGTTCGTGGTTCCAGTCGTTGACATGACAGGTCCGCCTGCGATGCATGGATCGGGCATGAGCCGACTCATCTACCGCGACCTGCGAACTACCGAACAACTGAACGAGCTCGGGCTGCTGGCCCATTCCACTCACGATTCCGTTCACGTGGGTGACCGACACGTTGAAGTGGCGCAAGGCAACCACTACGTCAGTATTGCGAGTGCCGGTGAGCCCGAACCTGAGCTCTCGATCGAAGTGCTCCACCTGCCATGGCGCTCATGGGACCAATACCGCAAAAAGGTCGAAAACGCAGGGCGCGCTTACGCAGCCAGTGATATGACGCCGAGTCCGAACCACCACGGAATACGCGACTACCACCGCCTCCAAAGGGGTACTCTTTTCGCGCACTACATCGCGCGACACCCGGACGATCAGGCCATCAAACGCGGACTTGAATCCGGCGAGTTCGCCGAGGAGACCGTTCTCGCGCAACGTGCGGCTCCCGTCGCCGATGACAGGGTTGACGCCTTCACAGAATCAATCGCTCGTGCCGACGGTCTAGAACTTGTCGCTCACGAAAATGCCCTCCGTCAACTGACAACGGAATTCGAGGGCGCCCGACATGAAGCGCTGGCAAAGGAGCACGCGCTTCGAACAGAGCTTGAATCGGCCGGGGCGCGCGTTCGCGAACTCGAACATGACGTACAGGCATTACGCAATAGGCGAGCGGTTAGACTGATCGACGGCGTCGCAACGAGAGTTCGCCGTTTAAGAGCGCGACCCCGCTAGATGAGCCATTGCAAGGCGACGCAGCGCACTTCGTGTGTCCACAACATCATGTGTGCCCTGCGGATCGGACAAGTTCGACTGCGCCGGACCTGATGTGAAACGAAAGAAACGCGGTATGTCTGCAGAAGAAAGATACGATGCACTCCGCCAACAGCCTCTGGTGCAGGTCGGATCGTCCGATGGAAGAGTCGGAAACTCCTGGACAGCGCTTCGCGAGATCATCCGTCACAGACAGATGCTGGGTCTGCTCGTCCGCCGTGACATCCGGTCTCGTTACAAGGACTCGAGTCTTGGACTCGTCTGGACTCTCGTTCGCCCGCTTACACAGCTCGCGATCTTCTACTTTGTCATCGGGAAGATCCTGGGCGCTGAACGAGGAATTCCAGAGTTCGCCATCTACGTGTATACCGGGCTCACCGCCTATGGGCTCTTCAGCGAGATCGTAGGCGGAGGAACCTCGTCGATAGTCGCGAACGCAGGGCTGATCAAAAAGGTATATCTTCCTCGCGAAGTGTTCCCTCTGGCCAGTATCGGCTCGGCTGGGTTCAGCTTCTTGATTCAGCTCGCGATCCTTCTTGTGGCGACTATCGTTTTCGGGAGCGCCCCCCTCTCGCCGGATCTTGTCTATTTCGTCCCTTCACTGCTCCTGCTCGTCGTATGGGGCGCCGCGTTCGCTGTATTGCTCTCTGCGGTCAATGTGTACCTGCGCGATATGCAGTACCTGGTCGAGGTCGCGATTCTGCTTTTGATGTGGGCATCGCCGATCGTGTATTCGTGGGAGATGGTGAAGAACATTGCCGGCAATAACCTGCTTCTTCTCGAGGTATACACCAACAATCCGATCACGCTCGGCGTTCTGGGATTCCAACGAGTCTTCTGGATGGCCGGTCACGACAACCCCGCATCGTCGCCACCTGATCTCATGATTCGGATCGGGGTCGCGCTCGTCGTCGGACTGATCGGTCTCTTCTTTGCACAGCGGGTGTTCGCCCGACTCCAAGGGAACTTCGCTCAGGAACTGTGAGAGAACAACGACTATGAGCACACCAGCGACGACCACAAGCGAACCACAAGCGAGCAGACCAACGCTCGTCGAGGTCGAGAATGTGGCGAAACGATTCACCATACGCAAAGACAACTCACTCAAAGAGAGAATCGTCACGCTCGGCCGCGCCGGAAGACGACACAAAGAAGACTTCTGGGCGCTCGACGGAGTGAACCTATCCGTTGAGGCCGGAACCACTGTTGGTCTCATCGGCCACAATGGCTCGGGAAAGAGCACGCTGCTCAAGGTCATCGGCGGCATCCTGGACCCCACTCGCGGCACGGTCAAGCGCCGCGGTCGCGTTGCTGCCCTGCTGGAGCTGGGAGCCGGCTTTCATCCTGACCTCACTGGGCGCGAGAATGTGTTCCTCAACGCGTCGATTCTCGGGTTGAGCCGGGATGAAACCGAGTCGAAGTTCGATGAGATCCTCAGCTTCTCAGGCATCGGCGACTTCATCGATACTCAGGTGAAGTTCTACTCCTCTGGCATGTACGTGAGGCTTGCCTTCTCAGTCGCCGTGCACACCGATCCAGACCTGTTGCTCGTCGACGAAGTGCTTGCGGTCGGCGACGAAGCGTTCCAACGCAAATGCCTCGACAAGATCAGGTCTTTCCAAGACGAGGGGCGAACCATCATTCTGGTCACCCATTCGCTGGGCCAGGTGGTCGAGCTGTGCGATCGAGCCGTTCTTCTCAACAAAGGAAAAGTGGTTCTCGACGGCAATCCGAGGGAGGCAGTCGCCGACTTTCGCGACATCCTCGAGGGACGACGTCTCTCTGAGGCGAGAGAGGCCCGCACGCCCGAGCCAGAACGTGGACGTGTCGGAGAAGTCTCTGCCTACAAAGAAGGCGGTTCCCCCACTGAACCGCTCACGCCTGGCGATACGCTCTCCATCGACGTGGAGCTGGAGAATAGATCAGGGCTCGAAGATTGGGTTTTTGCTATTCAGATCGACAACGAACTGGGCCAGGCCGTATACGGAACGACCTCGCACAAGGTGGGACTCACTCTTCCACCTCTGGCGGGGACGAAACGGATGCGCCTCACCATCGACGACGTGCGACTGGCCACCGGCAAGTACTTCGTCAACGTGTCGCTCTTGGACTATGCGAATCGTCACCTCCTCGATGCACCCCAAGCAGCGTCATTCAACGTCGTCAGCAGTCCGTCCTCCACAGGCATACTCGCGGCCACTCCGTCGATCACCGAGCTACACTGAATGATGCCTTCGCCGAGAGTGGGTGTCGTCACAGTCACACACAATTCAGTCGTTGAGCTAGAGACTTTCCTTCGTTCCGTGCGCATTAACGATGCTTTCGAAACTGAAGTCGTCGTCGCCGATAATCAATCCGACGACTGGGATCAGATCGTTGAGGTCTCACGCCGTTTCGAGGCATCGCCCATTCAGCTCGGAAGGAACGCCGGTTACGGTGCGGCTGCGAACGCCGGCGTCAAACGACTCTCGCACGAGTGCGATTTCATACTCGTCTCGAACCCGGACGTCTCCCTCCATCGCGGTGCGATCAAGGAACTCGTGGAGTATGCGGTCTCGGATCCGGCTGCGGGCGCAGTCGGACCGAAGATCGTGGACCAGGCCGGCGAAGTCTATCCATCCGCGCGGCGCCAGCCTTCGCTCTTCGTGGGCGCCGCGCACGCCCTTTTTGTCTCTGCGTGGCCGACGAACCCATGGACAAAGCGATATCACAATCACTCGGATGACAGCAGCCCGAGAGAGGTTGAATGGCTCTCAGGTGCTTGCCTGCTCCTCAGACGCCAGAGCTTCGAGTCCGTAAACGGCTTCGATGAAGCGTTCTTTATGTATTTTGAAGACGTCGACTTGGGCTACCGTCTCGGCGAGTCCGGCTGGCGGAGTGTGTATGACCCCACTGCAGTCGTCACCCACACCGGAGCGCACTCGACCGCGAAACAGTCAGAGCTCATGACAAAAGTCCATCATTCGAGCGCCTATCTCTATCTCGCAAAACGCTACCCGCACTGGTATCACATGCCCTTGCGTGCGGTTCTCAAACTTGGTTTGAAGATCAGAAGCAAACGAAACGACCGCGCCGTACACGGCTAGCCGCAGACCATCTCGATACACGACTGAGGACCAATTGTGAGCAGTGACTCCCGCCAAGACCGACACGCCCGACTGATCGCTACCGACGCCCGACTCGGTTTTGCCGCTGAAACCAGCGTTGCACGGCAGGCACTTCAGGTGCAGGAACAGAGAGCGACCGAGATTGCGAACTCGACCACGTGGCGCGTCGGACAGGCGATTGTCCGTCCACTCTTCAAGGTGCGTTCTCGACTCTCGACACTGACACGCAAATAACAGGGGGGATTGCGATGACACCACGTTTCAGCGTCGTGACGCCGGTCTATAACACGCCGATAGACGCGCTCACGTCCATGATCGAATCCGTGATCGGTCAGAGCTTCACGGACTGGGAGCTTGTACTCGTCGACGACGCTTCACCTCGCAAAGCGGTCCCTGCAAAGCTTCGCGAGATCGCAGCACAAGACGCTCGTCTGACGATCGTCGAACTGGAGGAGAACCGAGGTATCGTCGGTGCTTCGAATGCGGGGCTCGCGGTAGCACGGGGCGAGTTCATTGCACTCGTGGACCACGACGACCTGCTGCATCCTCGTGCGCTCGAGTTCGTATCGGCTGCCATTGACGACGAGCCACATGTCGACTATCTCTACACAGACGAAGACAAAGTCAATGAGAACGGCGAGCACTATGACGAGTTCCGCAAGCCGGAATGGTCACCTGAACGGCTCCGCGGGCACATGTACGTTGGCCATCTGTCGGTGTTGCGCCGATCGGTGGTCGAAACCGTAGGGGGTTTTCGGCACGAATGCGAAGGCTCTCAGGACCACGACCTGGTGTTGCGCGTCACAGAGCGTGCTCGTCGCATCGTTCACGTTCCAGAGGTGCTCTACCACTGGAAGGCCATCCAGGGGTCGGCAGCGGCAGATGAGAATGCCAAGCCGTATGCATGGGACGCCGGAGTGAGGGCGGTGCATGAGCACATGGAACGCGTGGGTATTCCGGGCGTCGCCTCACGCGGCCGTGCCCCCAGCCATTACAACGTCGATCGCACGCCGGATACGACGACCCCGGTGAGCGTGGTCATCCCCACACGAGGCAGCACCGGGACCATCGGTGGCGAAGAGCGGGTTTTCGTTGTGAGCGCGGTGAAGTCCGTTCTTGAGCGAACAAGCCATTCAGATCTCGAGTTCGTCGTTGTGCACGACAGCGAAACCCCGCCCCGCGTGCTCGATGAGCTCAGCGCTCTGCCCACACGGGTGAAGCTCGTTCCCTATGAGGAGCCGTTCAACTTCAGCCGCAAATGCAATGTCGGTTTTCTGGAAGCTCGGGGCGAGGTCGTGGTCTTTCTCAATGACGACGTTGAGGCGGTCAGTCACGGCGTCATCGAGAATCTCATCGCCCCGCTTCGAGAGCCGGACGTCGGGATGACCGGCGCACGACTCAATTTCGAGGACGGCACGTTGCAGCATGGCGGGCACCGGTACGGCGGCGGTGATTTCATTCACGCCTACCTTCATGCATCCCCTGATTACCCCGGAGAGTTCAGCACCCTTTTCGTCAACCGAGAAGTGGCGGGGCTGACGGCTGCTTGCGTCGCGGTGCGACGCGAGACCTTCGAACAGGCCGGAGGGTTCACGGAGCTGCTCCCCCTCAACTACAACGACGTCGATTTCTCGCTGAAGCTCAGAAGCCAGGGCTATCGATTGATCTGGTTGCACAACGTCGAGCTGTTTCACTTCGAGTCGAAGACTCGCGTGAATCAGATAGAGGCCTATGAGCGCGCGATCGTGCGGAAGCGCTGGGGCACACCGCTGAGAGACCCCTACCTGCCCTAAGACGCTCGTCGGCCGGGTACGCTAGTCGGCTGGCTGGCCGACGAGAATGGTGGACCGGTCTGTCTGAGTGCGGACACCGTACTGGCGCCCTGCCCAACGCTGTCCCAGCCACAGATGGAGCACATGTTGCTCTTCTGCCCGATCAGTGTCGTCAAGCACGACGCAGGCGCCTTCGGCGAGACGGTCCGCCAGAAGCGGCAGAGCGGGGTACCTGACCAGCGGACCGAGGTATCCGGGCGGTCCATCGACGAAAAGCACTGAGACATCGGTGATCCCGTCCAGAGCGCTGTCGGGGAACCACTGCACGTTCTCGCCATGCACCTCCCGCCAAACGAGCGAGTGTGTACGTACTTCGACGTACTCGGCGAGACCTAGCGCCACGAGGTTGGCCTGAGTTTTCGCAGCGTAGTCCGCATCGTGCTCAAGAGAAATGAGTCGACCACTTCCACGCTGTTTCAGCGCGGAAGCTATCCACACAGTAGACGTACCACTACCGCACTCGACGACAGTGCCGATCTTCGGAGCGTGAAGAACCTCGGATACCAACGCGAGCAAGGTTTCCGGAGTAGCAGCCCATCCGCCAGGTGCAGGCATTGCGCCCGTCGCTGGTAAGAGGCCGTACAGCGCGAGGAGCGCAGAAGAGTCACGCTGCACGTCTCTGCGGAGCATGTCCAAGGACGAGCCAGGGCCATAGGACGGTTCTGAAGCGGGAATCGGAACCTCGCGCACGGCGACAAGCAATGCGTTTGCCTGATTGTGGGCAGATTTGGCGGCCGCGATCACAATAAGCCCGACCGCAAGAACGAACCCCGCAAGCAGCCAGCTCACGTCGGCGGTTACAAGGCTCAGAGTGACTCCGGCCACAACAACGAGACCGATCAAAACAGCGATGGCAGTCACCGCTCGTCTGGAGAGCGCGGGCCACCTCATGAGAGAAGGCTCATGATGTATCGCCCGTACCCGCTCTTCACCAGCGGCTCAGCGAGTCTGGCGAGTTGCGCGTCATCGATCCAGCCGGCGCGCCACGCGATCTCTTCGACGCAGCCCACTTTGAACCCCTGACGGTCTTCGATGACGCGCACATACTCTGACGCCTGCATCATCGACTCAAAGGTTCCGGTGTCGAGCCAGGCCGTTCCGCGGTCAAGAACCTTGACCTGAAGCTTGCCGGCCTCGAGGTAGCGCTCGTTGACCGTCGAGATCTCAAGCTCCCCGCGATCACTCGGTTCGATAGTCTTAGCGATCTCGACGACGTGGTTGTCATAGAAGTAGAGGCCAGGAACGGCGTAGTTGCTCTTCGGCGTGACCGGCTTCTCTTCGATGGAGACCGCTCTGAAGTCGTCGTCGAACTCCACGACACCGTATGCCGTCGGGTTGGACACGTGGTAAGCGAAAATGGTCGCACCATCGATGTCACCGTGGCTGCGCAATGAGGAGCCCAGGCCTGTGCCGTGGAAGATGTTGTCTCCCAGCACAAGCGCAACGCTCTCGTCGCCGATGAACTCTTCGCCGATGATAAATGCCTGGGCAAGTCCTTCTGGTGCGGGCTGCACGGCGTACTCGAGCCTGATGCCCAGCTCAGACCCGTCACCGAGCAGTGCTTTGAACTGTTCGTTGTACTCCGGTGTTGTGATGATGAGGATCTCTTTGATGTCCGCCATCATCAGTGTCGACAGCGGATAGTAGATCATCGGCTTGTCATAGATGGGCATGAGTTGCTTCGAGATGCCCTTGGTGATCGGCCAGAGGCGCGTGCCGGATCCGCCGGCGAGAATGATGCCTCGCATCGATCAGCTCTCCTTCTTCAATGAGTCGTAATAGGCACGCGCTGCTTCCCACGTGGGAAGCGATCCGGATTCGGCAGCCTGAGCAAGGCCAGGAGCATCCGTGTCTTTCGGCGACAGCAGCAGCTCCCCGGCTTCGTGGGGAAAAACGAGGCCGATCTCGTCATCGAGCGGGTTGATGCCGTGCTCTCGATCGGGTCGGTAGACGTCCGTCACGAGGTAGCTGACGGTGGCTCCTTCAGTCAACGCCACGAAGCAGTGCCCGAGGCCCTCGGAGAGGAAGATTGCGCGACGATCCTTGTCGTCGAGCAGAACCGAATCCCACTCGCCGAATGTCGGTGACCCGACCCGGATGTCGATCACGTAGTCGAGCACAGCCCCGTGGGTCGCCGTGACGTACTTGGCCTGGCTCGGCGGAACGTCGGCGAAGTGGATGCCTCGGACGGTTCCCCGCTTCGAGACCGACGTGTTCGACTGCGCGAGCTGGATTGACCGCCCCGTCGCCTCTTCGAGTTTGTCGAAGCGGTACCACTCGAGGAACACACCACGATCATCGCCGAACTGCTTCGGGGTGATTTCGTAGCTGTCTGGGATCTTCAGTTCACGGATCTGCACCGTGAGAGTCTACCAACGGCAGAAATCGCAGGCTGAGAACCGCCGCATACAATCGGAAGACACCACAAAGGAGCACCATGCGATACCTCATCACCGGCGCCTCGGGCATGCTGGGCACCGACCTGCAGGCAGAACTCGCCGCCCGCGACGTGACGGCGCTCAGCCGAGCCGACCTTGATGTCACCGACCTCAACGCCGTTCGCGCAGCCGTCACCGGCCACGATGTGGTGATCAACGCCGCTGCATACACAAAGGTCGACGATGCCGAGAGCAACGAAGACGCCGCCTATGCGGTCAACGCCATCGGAGTGAGAACACTCGCCGTCGCCGCGAGAGAAGCGGGCGCGAAGCTCATCACCATCTCAACCGACTACGTCTTCAACGGGTCGGCCACCGAGCCCTACGCCGAAGACACCCCGCACGATCCCATCTCTGCCTATGGCCGCACCAAAGCCGAGGGCGAGAAGCTGGCGCAGGCCGAGCATCCTGACGGCACCTACATCGTCCGCACCGCCTGGCTCTATGGTCAGCACGGGCCAAACTTCGCCGCCACCATGGTGCGGCTCGCCGGCAGCCACCCCACAGTGAGCGTCGTGAACGACCAGGTCGGACAACCCACCTGGACGGCAGACCTCGCGAGGCAGATCGTGCTGCTCGCCGACTCCGAGGCGCCCGCCGGCGTCTATCACGGCACCAGCGCCGGAAAGTGCAGCTGGTTCGACTTCACCAAGGCGATCTACGAAGAGGTCGGGATCGACCCGAGCAGAGTGCTGCCCACCGACAGCACGTCTTTCACCCGCCCGGCGCCTCGTCCGGCGTATTCGGTGCTCGGCCACGACGCATGGGCCGCAGCGGGTCTTCCCGAGATCAGGCACTGGCGCGACGCCCTCACGGCAGCTGTGGCGGCGGGCGCTGTGCCGCGCCCTGCATCCGCCGAGACGCCGAAGGCATCCGAATGACCACCAGGCTTCGTGTGGTGGTCGACCAGATGATCGGCCCGATTCCTACGGGCATCGGGCGTTACACGCATGAACTCACCCGGGAGCTCGTCAACACCGCTCCCCCCGGCTGCGTGGTCGAGGGAATCGTGTCTGCCCTGCCACCCGAGAAGATCGAGGCTCTCGAGCTGCAGCTGCCGGGCCTCGCCAAACTGCACAAGGCCGCACTCCCCCGCCGCGAACTGATGGCCACGTGGCAGCTGGGCATCGCGCCCGGCTTTTCGAACGGGCTCGTGCACGCCCCCGGCCTTATGGCTCCGCTCGTCAAGCACAACCGCGACTACGACGCCACGCAGATCGTGGTCACCGTGCACGACACCCTCGCCTGGACCCACCCGAAGTCGCTCACCCCGGCGCGGGTCGCCTGGACGAAGGCGATGGTCAAGCGTGCCCGAAAGCACGCGGATGCCGTCGTCGTTCCGTCGCACGCGGTGGCAGAGCGTCTTGCCGAGATCGTCGACCTCGACGACAGGGTGCGCATCATCGGCGGGGCCGCCGGGGCGAACCTCGAGGTTCCCTCAGACGCCGACCGCCGCGCCGCGAAGCTCGGTCTGCCAGACGAATACATCCTCGTCGTCGGCACGCTTGACCCCCGACGGGGGCTGACAGACCTCATCACCGCGCTCGGGCTGCCGGGCGCCCCCGACCTGCCGCTCCTCATTCTCGGCCCTGACACCTGGGGCGACATCACCGTCGCCGAGGCCGCCGATGAGGCGGGTCTCAGCGACGGACGGGTGAGGGCGCTCGGATTCGTCTCGGAGTCCGACCTGGCCGTTGTGCTCAGCCGGGCGACGGTGTTCGTGCACCCGAGCACGCACGAGGGCTTCGGACTGCCGATCCTCGAGGCGTTCCGTTTCGGGATTCCGGTGATCCATTCAGACGACCAGGCGCTCGTCGAGGTTGCCGGCGGAGCGGGGCTCGTCGTCGAGCACAGCGGCAAAGGGTACCCCGAGCGGCTCTCGGCCGCACTGGCGAACGTGCTCGGCGACAGCGAGCTGCGCTCGAGGTTGAGTGTGCTCGCCACCGACCGCGAACGCGCGTTCAGCTGGAGAGATTCAGCTGAACGTGTCTGGCAGTTGCACGCCGACCTCTAGCCCGGGCTGCCGAGAGGGTCGGGCCCGAACGTGCTCCCCGCTGAAGACGAGCTCATCTGCGAGTTCGGTCTCGGGCGGGATGTCATCGGGGAAGCACCTCAGCTTCTGGTCGACGAGGCGAGGCTCAAACGCAAACCCCTCAGCGAGATCGCCGACGAGCTGGGTCGTGACCCCGCTCACTGGCCGCCCGTCGGCTCGCGCTCACTGCGACGGCACACGAGCTGCCTTCAGGCGATCTCGACGATCACCTTCCCGCGGGCCCGCCCTTCACCGACGTGGGTCAGCGCGTGAGGCACATCGTCGAGCCGGAACGTGCGATCGATGTGAATGTCCACCTCACCGGTGACGCATCGTTCGGCAAGCGGTTCGAAGTGGGCGGGGCCCTGCCGCACAACGAGGACCCCGAGCCTGCGGCCGGTGAGACCGCCGAGCAGAGAACCCATCGTCGCGACCCGCAGAAGCGTCGGAACGGACCCGCCGACACATGAGTACCTGCCGCCGGGGAGCAGCGCCCTCCGATAGGCGAACACCGAGCGGTGGGCGACGAGGTCGAGCACAAGGTCATACTGTCCGACCCGCGTGAAATCCCGGCTGCGATAGTCGATCACCTCATCGGCGCCCAGCGACAGCATGAACTCGAGCTTGCCCTCGTTGTCCACACCGGTCACGTGCGCCCCGGCATTCTTGGCGAGCTGGATTGCGAACGATCCGGAGCCTCCGCCTGAGCCGTTGATCAGCATCCGGCGCCCCGTGCTCACACGGGATGTGCCCTGCAGTGCGATAGCACCCGCTTGAGGAAGCGCCGATGCCTCGGCGAACGTCAGTCCCCGCGGCTTGCGGGCGAGCGCTGACTCGGGAGCGACCGCGTATTCTGCAAAACCGCCCTTCAGGTCGAGGTTGTCACCGTAGACCTCGTCTCCGGCACGGAACCGGGTGACACCAGCACCAACGGCTTCGACCCGGCCGGCGATGTCGGAGCCGAGCACCCGGCGAGCCGGGGAACGCAGCCCGCCGACCCGCGCATACAGCGGGCTTCCCCGCAGACATTCCCAGTCCGAGAGGTTCACCGAGGTGGCAGCGATTTCGACGAGCACCTGGTTCGCCGCCGGCGAGGGCACAGGAACCCGCTCGAGGCGCAACACATCGGGCGAACCGTATCGGTCGTAGACGACCGCCCTCATGAATCGAGACACATCGCACAGCCTAGCGACGAGCCGACCGACACACGGGGAACATCAGCGATCTTCTCGAACGGATCCCGCGACCCACGCGGGCAGACGCGCATAAGCTCGTGCCGAGCGCCATCACGTCTTCTACACCAGATCCGTTACAGCATCAGCGGTCGGGCTCCAGGTCACCCCGGAGCGGCCCCGATACCCCGATATCCCGATACCTCGAAAGGCAGATTTCCCGATGAAACAGAACGTGCACTTCGTCACCCTCGCGACGGCCGACCTCGACGCGACACGTGCTTTCTACGGTGTGCTCGGCTGGAAGCCGCTCGCAGACGTCGAAGGCGAGATCATCTTCTACCAGACCGCTCCTGGCCTCGTCCTCGGGTTCTTCGACGCCGACAAGTTCAATCAGGACCTGGAGACAGACACCGATCGATCCCAGGTCTCTGGCGTCACTCTCTCGCACAACGTCGACAGCCCCGGCGACGTCCGCTCCCTCGTCGACGCCATGGCCACAGCGGGCGGCACGGTGCTGAAGCCTCCCCAGAGCGGACAGTTCGGCGGCATCTTCCACGCCCACGTCCGCGATCCCAACGGCGTCATCTGGGAGATCGCGCACAACCCGGGCTGGCATATCGATTCCCGGGGTGATGTCTCTTTCGGATGACCCCGCCAGAGGCGATCTGAAGGCGTCGCATCCCCGATACACGCTTTCCGGGGTCGCCGAGCAAACCGATCCCGAGCATCAACGGGGCGGCGAGCGCTGGAGTGCCGTCAGCGGCCCGGCTCACCGTGCGGCTGTACCGCCCTCAGTCCGCGCGGCCGAGCAGGAAGACCGGATGCCGGGGCGCGATCGCCTCGAAAGCCGCGAGGTCGTCGTCCGGCCCTGCCCCGACGTGCGGACGCACGATGGGCACCTGCTGCACGTAACGCTTCAAAATGGGCGCGGCATCCGTCGTGTTGAGCTCCTCGACGGCGACGCGCTCGTCGAGTCGGCCTCGCCGCAGGGTCGCGGTGCCGGCGGCACGCAGATTCTGCACCCATGCCACAGGACCGTATGGGGCGACGAGGTAGCGGTTCCCGCCGACAGAGATCGGCGTCACCGGAACAGTGCGCGGCTCGCCACTGACACGGCCCACGACGGTGAGCGAGGCGATCCCCCCTGGCGCGAGCCCGCGCCGCGCGAGCGCCGCCATGGTCCTGTCGATCCCACGGCGGAACCGCGTCAAACGATATGTGCCGACCATACGGACAGCCTATGGCCCGATCGCTCCGTGCCGGCGCTCCCATCGCTTCCCACCGATCATTCGTCCCGGGGGATGCTAGATTGGGTGCATGGACAATCGTTGGTATGCGTATTTCACGTTGGCTCTGGGAGAGCCGACGGCCTGATACGCCGACCGATACTTCCAGAGCCAGCAGGCAGGGGCACCGCCCTTGCCTTTCGTCTTTAACAGGCGGGTTGGTTCAGGACCGATCCGCCGAGAACGGATCAGAATGAGTTCCACAAACGATCTGCGGGTGACCTCCTTCGACGCGTTGCCCTCACCTGCCGAGCTTCGACGCGAGTTACCGCTCACCGCCGCCCATCAAGACCTCGTGTCAACGAGCCGCTCCGCCACCGAGGCCATCCTCCGAGGTGACGACGGCCGCCTGCTCGTCGTCGTCGGGCCGTGCTCCGTACACGACCCGGTCGCAGCGCTCGAATACGCTCGGCGGCTGGCGCCGATCGCCCGCCGATACAGCGACCGACTGCTGATCGTTATGCGGGTGTACTTCGAGAAGCCGCGTTCGACAGGCGGCTGGAAAGGCCTCATCAACGACCCGTTCCTCGATGGCAGCCACCGTGTGGCCGACGGACTCCGGATCGCTCGGAAGCTCCTGCTCGACATCCTGGACCTGGGCCTTCCCGTCGGCTGCGAGTTCCTCGAGCCGACGAGTCCCCAGTACATCGCCGACGCCGTGAGCTGGGGTGCGATCGGAGCACGCACAACCGAAAGTCAGATCCACCGGCAGCTCGCCTCGGGGCTCTCGATGCCCGTCGGCTTCAAGAACGCGACAGACGGCGATGTGCAGGTGGCCGTCGACGGATGCACAGTGGCCAGCCAGTCGCACGTCTTCTTCGGGGTCGACGACAACGGCGCAGCATCCGTTGTGACCACCACAGGCAACACCGCCGCACACGTCATCCTGCGCGGCGGACGCGGCGGGCCCAACTACGCGACCCCCGATCTCGCCGCCGCATCGCTGCTTCTCGCCACCACCGGCCGCCCCGCTCGACTCGTGGTCGACGCGAGTCACGCGAACAGCGGCAAGGACCACGTTCGCCAAGCGGCTGTCGTACGCGAGCTGGCCGGTCAGATCGCCGCCGGCGAGCCGATAGCTGGTCTGATGCTGGAGAGTTTCCTCGTCGAAGGCGCGCAGAAGCTCGACGGACGCCCGGTCGATCAACTCACCTTCGGCCAGAGCGTCACGGATGCCTGCCTCGGCTGGGAGACCACGGAGGAGTTGCTGCTCGAACTGGCGGAAACGCTGGCGGCGCGCTCGCACCACGGGAACGAGGAGCTCGCGGCCGCCGTCTAGCGCCACGTTGTGGTCGGTCGATCACTCGATCCTCAGCACCGTCGAGCGCCAGCGCTTGCCGAGCTCGTTGGCGAGCCGGTCGCCCGGGCTTCCGAGGGGATCGTCGGTGATCATATAGGTCCAGGTCGCCGACGGCCGTCGAAGCCCGAGATCTTCGAGATCCCGCCCGATGTCCTCTGGGCGAAGAGTCTCGACGAAATCAGCGGCATCCCGGTAGACGCCATCGAAGAACCCGTGGAACTCACGCAATGCTATGCGGTGGAACTCTTCAAGAGGCCGCTCACCGGCGAGTGCGCGGAGGTGGATGCCGTCACGGATCTCCTGCAGCAGAGCAAGATGGTCTACCCAGCGCTCGTCGAGATGATGGAGGGCGACGGCCCGCACGGCGTCGGCCACGACGGCCGCACCTCGTTCCCGTTCGAGCAGACGGAGATGATCCGGCAGCCTGTCTCGAATGGTCGTCGCCGCGAGATCCGCGTCGGCGATCTCACGGCGTTCCCTGAGAACGGCCGCTCGCTGCGCAGCGATCGCCCGATTGTAGCCCCACGTCGCGCGATGCCGGTCGAGCCGCATTCCCTCGGCGATGGCCTGCGATCTGTCCAGGATGTAACGCCGTCGACCCACCGCGAGTCTCTCGCCCGCCCGTGCGATCTCGGTGAGCAAGTGTGTCGGTGCGTTCGCCTGCACGAGTTCATCGCCAAGACTCGCAAAAACAATACTGGTTCCCGGGTCGCCCTGCCGTCCGGCACGGCCGCGTAGCTGCGCGTCGAGCCGACGAGACGGATAGCGGCCTGCCGCGATGACCGCCAGACCTCCGGTGGCGAGAACGCGATCACGGTCCCGTTCGTCTACTCCACCGAGTCGGATGTCTGTGCCACGGCCTGACATCTGCGTCGAGATCGTCACGGCACCGTATTCGCCCGCGCCGGCGATGATCGCTGCCTCGTCCGCGTCGTTCTTCGCGTTCAGCACACGCGCCCGGATCCCCATCTCAGCGAGTCTGGCGGCAAGGTGCTCGGACTCGGCGACGCTCTGCGTTCCCACCAGGGCGGGCTGACCGGCCCGATGCCGGCTCACGACCTCGTCAACGATCGCCGGGAGCTTCTCCGCCTCGTCGATGAGCACACGATCGGGTTCGTCGACACGCCGGTTCGGCTTGTGCCGGTCGACTCGACCGGCGGGGAGCCCGTAGAACTCGGCGAGATCTTCTGCGACGGCGAGGACAGTGCCGCTCATGCCCGAGAGCGTTCGGTATCCGAGCAGCAGGTCCTGGATCGTGATCGAGTCGAGGAGCACCCCCGCCGCGCTCGCCGCCAGACGTTCCTTCGACTCGATGGCGGCGTGCAAGCCGTCTGGCCATCGTTGACGATGAGCGACGCGGCCGCGACCCGTGTTGATGAGCTTGATCGCTTCGCCCTCCACGAGGTAGTCCACGTCACGCCGCACAAGCACACGAGCGTGCAGGGCCAGGTTTATCCGCGTCAGCAGATCTGTGTTCTCGGCGTCGTACAGGTTGATCCCGCCCAGCCGAAGCTCGATGCTGTCGAGCCCGAGGTCGGTGAGCACGACTGTCGTCCGCTCCGCGTCGACGACGAAGTCGATCCCGTCGCGCAGATGCTCGATAAGCGTTGTGGCCTCGCCGAGGTCATCGGCGTCGCCCTCGTCCGACGTCCCCGCGAGCACAAGCGGGAGCATCGCCTCGTCGACCATCACCGCATCGGCCTCATCCACGATCGCGACATCGAACACCGGCGCGACCCGCTCGTCCGAAGCGACGACGAAGCGGTCACGAAGCACGTCGAACCCGACCTCGCTCACCGGGACGTAGACCACATCGCATTCATATGTCCGCTGTCGATCCTTCCGCGACGTGTGCTGACCGACCCATCCGATGCTTACGCCGAGCGCCTCAAAGAACGGTCTCATCCACTCCGCGTCACGCTGAGCGAGGTAGTCGTTGACCGAGATCACGTGCACCCGACGGCCGGCTCTCGCGTGCCCGGCCGCGGCGAGCGCACCGACGAGCGTTTTTCCTTCACCCGTGTCCATCTCGACCGCGTGGCCCGACAGCAACGCACAGCAGGCGACGAGCTGCTCGTCAAAAGCCCGCATCCCGACCGTGCGCCGTGCCGCCTCACGCGCCACGGCGAGGAACCGCTCCGTCGCCGTCCGCTGAAGAACGCTGCGGGCCGACGCGGCCGGCGCAGCGGCCTCCGTGGCAAAGACGGCATCGCTCCACGTGCGGATCTCACTCTCGAGCGCGCCAGCGCGGCGCACCAGAGCGTCGAAACGAGCGAACGACACGGACCCGGGCAGACCGAGCATCCGCGACAGCCACGCAAACGTCATCCCGGCGCACCGGTGCCCGTGGACCCTGAACGCACACCACGGCGATCCTCGACGAGTGATCGTCCGGCATGCGCTGAGTTCACGATCCAACTCTAAGAAACCAAGAGCCTGACACGCGTCCCCCACGAGACGGATCCCGAAGAGCCCTGGCCGCACACCCGCTCACACCTTGTGCTGCTTTCCGTCGACACGGGACACACATGGCCGCCGCCAACGGGACGCCCCTCCGATCGACGTGACCGGCAATCGAAGCGACCGCCGTCAGGTCACGATGCGCCGTCACTCGGTCGGAGCGAACCAGAGCAAGCTCGCAGCAGTGGCGATCACGACGTGGCGTCGAGCGGCCATACCTCGACGACACCGTGAGCTACCGCGCACGGCGTTTCGGCGACGAGTTGTGCGGCTTCTTCGATGTCGGCGGCTTCGATCACGGCGAACCCTGCGACGGGCAGGTCGCACCGCATGAAGGGGCCATCTGTGGTGTGTGCCGCTGCCCCCGGGGTTGCGGACCTGGACCGGCGCACCGGCGATCCCCATCACCGCGCCCATGGCCCTGAGACGCTCGTCGTGGGCGTGTGCTGCCTCCCGCACCGAAGCGTCTGTCCGTTCGTAGCCGGCACTGTCCCCGTAGCCGATCGTGATGAATGTCGGCATGTCACTGCCTCCTGTCCTCAATTCCTGGCATGTGTGGATTCCTGCCGCGCAGGTCGATGGGATAGTCGGGAAGGTATGAGCGATTTGCTGCTCGGAATGAGCATATGCCGGCCGAGCGAAGATGTGAAGAACGTGCGCCCCCTCGGCCCCGCCGCGCTGCGCGGAGAAAGGAGCACGCCGAGGTTGCTCCGCTTCTGCCATCGGCATAGGCGCGCCTCCGATGCTCGTATGCGGCGAATGAGGCGTGGTCGTCACCGACACCCCCGTCAGAGGACGCGCGTCACGAGGCGGCTGCGCGACGGACCACGCGAGGCGAGGGCATCGGCGATGGCGATGATGGAATCCCGCATCGCCACCGCGGCACGCGTGAGCGTCACATCGGCGCGGTGGGCCAGGCTGACTGTGCGGTTCAGCCTCGGCTCGGCGAGGCGAACGGCCCGGAGCTCGGGTCGGTCGAGCGGAACCATCGCCGGCACGACGGCGACGCCGAGGCCGCGTTCCACGAACCGCAGCACGGCATCCATCTCCGCTCCTTCCAGAACGACGGACGGGGTCACCCCGGCCTTCTCGAACGCCGCCTCGGTCGCCGCGCGCAGATCGTAGCTCTCGTGGAACACGATCTGCGGCAGCCGTGCCAGCTGCGGGAGGGTGATGCTTCGCCGCGACGTCAGGAGCGGATGGGCCGACGAGCAGACGACCACGAGCTCCTCCGTGAGGAGAGCGGTGCGGGTGAGGCGCGCGGCGGACGACGCCCCTCCCGCCGACGACGTGAGCAGCGCGAGATCCAGGGCGCCTTCGGCCAGCTCGGAGATCAGCCCGCGAGAACCGCGCTCGGTGAGATGGATCTCGATGCCGGGATGAGCACTGTGGAAGGCATCCACCACCTCGGTCACCAGGCTCATGCACAGGCTCGGTGTCGCACCGAGCCGCACCCTTCCCTTGCGCAGACCCGCGAGCCCGGCCATCTCGCGGCGAACCGTCTCTGCGTCCGCGAGCATGCGCTTGGCGAGCGGCAGCAACGCCTCACCGGCTGCCGTCAGGGAGATATGGCCCCGCGCCCGATGGAAGAGCTCTGAACCGAGATCCCGCTCCAGCGCGGCGATCTGCCGGCTGAGCGAGGGCTGGGCGAGATGCAACGATACGGCGGCGTGCGTGAAATGCCCGTGGTGGGCGATCTCCACAAAGCCTCGCAGTTGTTCGAGATTCACGTCGATAGCATACTCGCATCGACTCGACGAGAATAATGCATTGGAGTAATGGCTCTCGGCTTCCTAACGTGGGATGCATGAACGGATCGAAAGCAATCGAGCACCAGCTGTCCACCACCGTCCTCGTGATCGGAACAGGCGGGTCGGGGCTGCGCGCAGCCATCGAGGTCGCCGAACAGGGTGTCGACGTGCTCGCCGTCGGCAAACGCCCGCGCCACGACGCCCACACCTCTCTGGCCGCCGGCGGGATCAATGCGGCGCTCGGCACGATGGACGCCGACGACAGCTGGCAGCAACATGCCGCCGACACGATCAAAGAGAGCTACTTCCTCGCGAACCCGCACACGGTCGAGATCGTGACGCAGGGCGCCGAGCAGGGCATCCGCGACCTGGAGCGCTATGGGATGGCCTTCGCCCGCGAGCAGGACGGCCGCATCTCGCAGCGCTTCTTCGGCGCACACACCTACCGCCGCACCGCCTTCGCCGGCGACTACACGGGGCTCGAGATCCAGCGGGCGCTCGTGAATCGCACCGAGCAGCTCGACATCCCGATCCTCGACACCGTCTACATCACCCGGATCCTCGTGCAGGGCAACACGGTCTTCGGCGCATACGGGTTCGACGTGCTCGACGGCACCCGGCACCTCATCCACGCCGACGCCGTGATCCTCGCCGCCGGCGGCCACAATCGGATCTGGCGTCGCACCTCCTCTCGTCGCGACGAGAACACCGGTGACTCGTTTCGCCTCGCCGTCGACGCCGGTGCGCGCCTGCGTGACCCTGAGCTCGTCCAGTTCCATCCCTCGGGAATCATCGAGCCCGAGAACGCGGCCGGAACGCTCATCTCAGAGGCCGCGCGCGGCGAGGGCGGCATTCTCCGGAACGCTCTCGGCGAGCGGTTCATGGAGCGCTACGACCGGGAGCGTATGGAGCTCTCCACACGTGATCGGGTGGCGCTGGCCGCATACACAGAGATCAAAGAGGGTCGCGGCACAGAGAACGGCGGTGTCTGGCTCGATGTGTCTCACCTGCCTCGCGAGACGATCATGTCGCGGCTGCCTCGTGTGTACCAGACGATGATGGAGCTCCAGATGCTCGACATCACAACCGATCCGATCGAGATCGCCCCCACCGCGCACTACTCCATGGGCGGGGTCTGGGTGCGGCCAGAAGACCACGGCACCGACGTCGACGGCCTCTACGCGATCGGCGAGGCGTCCAGCGGCCTGCACGGCGCCAATCGCCTCGGCGGCAACTCGCTGATCGAGCTCCTCGTCTTCGGACGCATCGTCGGGCAGGCGGCGGTCGCCCACTCCGCCGGTCTCGACGCCCAACGGCGATCCGCGGATGCCGTCGCGCAGGCGCGAGCGGAGATCAACGACCTCCTCTCCGCCGATGGAACGGAGAACGTCCGCGCCCTTCAACGCGCGATCCGCGACACCATGACCGAGCACGCCGGCGTCGTGCGAGACGAGGCGGGCCTGACCGCCGGCCTCGCCGAGCTCGACGCGATCGAGACCCGCATGACAGACGTCGGCATCCACCCAGACATCGCCGGTTTTCAGGATCTCGCCCATGCGTTCGACCTGAAGGCCTCGGCGCTCGCCGCCCGCGCGACGCTCGCGACCGCGCTGGAGCGCCGAGAGACCCGCGGGTGCCACAACCGAAGCGATTTCCCGGACATCGACCCCGCCCTCCGCGTTAATCTCGTCTGGTCCCCCACCACCGGCGTCGTCCGCGAGGACATCCCGCCGGTGCCCGCTGAGATCGCCGACCTGATCCGCGAGGTCGACACCGAGGGCAAGCTCGTGGAGTAGGGATCGGGGTGCGGAATGCGACCACGACGGCCGGGGCGGGCTCGACCCGCGATCAGTCGAGGCTGCGCCTCTGCGGATAGACGGTCTCGCCCCTGGCGAGCATCATCACAAACCGCTCGATGTTGCGGGCGCGGGTCTCCGGCCGTTTGGCACCGTCGATCCGGAACAGAATCGCGAAGCGGTTCTGGCTCGTGAGAATCTCGAACATCCGTTGCGCTCGTGGCTCTGCAGCGAGCGCGGCGGCGAGATCGTCGGGAACCTCGATCGTCGCCGGACCGGCGTATGCGGCGTCCCAACGGCCGTCCGCCTTCGCGAGCTCGACCTCGACCAGCCCGGCCTCACGCATCCTGCCTTCTTTCTGCAGACGCTCGATGTGCCCCACATTGCGCTGCGACCACCGGCCCCTCGGCCGGCGCGGGCTGAACCGCTGCAGCGATGTCGCGGCGTCGCGACTGCGTTTCTGCCCGTCGATCCACCCCTGGCACAGAGCTTCGTCCAGTGCCTGCGCGTAGGTGAGCGACGTGGGCTGAGTTGTGCCCTTCTTCGCAAGCACCACCCACACACCCGTTGACGTCGCGTGATGCTGGTCCAACCAGTCGCGCCAGGCTTCGGCGTCATCGACAATCAGCTCGTCTGGTTCGTCTGGCATAGTTCCCCATCCTGTCGTGATCGGCTAGGCGGCGTCCAGTGCCCTTCGCGGCGTTTGTGCCGGCTCAGACCCGCCGAGCATACCGGGGAATGAGCCTCCTGAAACGCCCGCAAGGTCGTGGCGCCGGCGGCCAGCGGGTTCCCAGCGAGCGGCTGGGTAGGATGTTCGGGTGTCAAGACTTCTTGTAACCGGCGGCGCCGGATTCATCGGCTCGAACTTCGTTCACTATGTGCTCGACAACACCGATCACTCCGTGACGGTGCTCGACAAGCTCACGTATGCAGGCAACCTCGCCTCGCTCGACGGTCTGCCACAAGACCGCTTCGCTTTTGTCGAGGGCGATATCGCAGACGCAACGCTGGTCGACGGCCTCGTCGCCGACCACGATGCGGTTGTGCACTACGCGGCCGAGAGCCACAACGACAACTCGCTCGACGACCCTCGGCCGTTCCTCGACACCAACATCATCGGCACCTACACACTGCTCGAGGCGGCGCGCAAGCACGGAACCCGCTTTCACCACATCTCGACAGACGAGGTCTATGGCGACCTCGACCTCGACGATCCGAACAAGTTCACCGAGCAGACGCCATACAACCCGTCGAGTCCGTATTCGTCGACCAAGGCCGGCAGCGATCTGCTCGTGCGCGCCTGGGTCCGCTCGTTCGGAGTGAAGGCGACGATCTCGAACTGCTCCAACAACTACGGTCCATACCAGCACGTGGAGAAGTTCATCCCCCGTCAGATCACGAACGTGCTGCGCGGCGAGCGCCCCAAGCTCTATGGCACCGGCGAGAACGTGCGCGACTGGATCCACGCGAACGACCATTCCTCTGCGGTGCTCACGATCCTCGACAAAGGCGAGATCGGCGAGACCTACCTCATCGGCGCAGAGGGCGAGAAGAACAACAAAGAGGTCGTCGAGCTCATCCTGACCCAGCTCGGGCAGCCGGCGGATGCCTACGACCACGTCAACGACCGCCCCGGCCACGACCTGCGCTACGCGATCGACTCCACCCGGCTGCGCACCGAGCTCGGGTGGGCGCCGCAGTTCTCGGATTTCGAGTCGGGCCTCGCCGACACCATCGGCTGGTACCGCGACAACGAAGCCTGGTGGGCGCCGCAGAAAGACACCACCGAGGCACGCTACAAGCAGCAGGGCCAGTAGGCATACACATCCGTTCACCGGGGCGTCGCGCACACGCGCGGCGCCCCGTTTGTTTGTGGGCTGCGCGTGGTGCGGGCGACTCCCCCCGCGCGGCGAGTGCGGCGAGTGCGGCGGGTGTGTGAGTGCTCTGAGTGCTCTGAGTGCTCTGAGTGCTCTGAGTGCTCTGAGTGCTCTGAGTGCTCTGAGTGCTCTGAGTGCTGTGGGTGCGGGCGGGACCATGGGTGGCGCATTCCGCGAGCGCCGACGAGGAGAAAGTCACGGCGCGAGGATGAAATCCGCGGATTCGTCCTCGCGCCGTGACTTTTTCCTAGCGCCGGACCCCAGCGCCGCGCCCCACAGCGCCGGACCACAGCGCCGGGCCCACAGCGCCGAGTCCCGGCGCCGGGGCCCAGATCGGCCTGCGGGGCTTGACACGCGATATTCACCGATATATCGTTAACTATCGCTGACAGGATGCGATATACCGCTCCTCTCGAGCGACTCTCGAGTTGTGTGCCGCATCGGGCGGCACCCTCGCCCACAGTCAAGGAGACACCATGAGAAACACTTTCCACCACAGTGAAGACCCTTTCCACACACCGGAGGCCGGGCCTGATATCGCTCGCCGCAGCCACTACGGCCATGGCCCTCGAGGCTTCGGCCGCGGGTTCGACGGCCGGCCTCACGGACCACGCGGCGGGCGAGCCGGCCGCGGCGACGTTCGCTCGGCCATCCTGTCGCTTCTCGCCGAGACCCCATCGAACGGATACGGGCTGATCAAAGCGATTGCAGAGCGCACGAGCGGCGCGTGGAGACCGAGCCCCGGCTCGGTATACCCCACGCTTCAGCAACTCGTCGATGAAGACCTCATCAGCTCGATCGGCGAAGGCCGCAAGACCGAGTTCGTGCTCACAGACGCGGGCACGGCATACGTCGCAGAGCACGAAGACGAACTGCAGCAGGCGTGGGACTCCGCGCCGGGACGCACGCAAGCGGATGCGACGCTCCACGAGAGCGTCGGCAAGCTGATGGGCGTTGTGCACCAGTTCCGCGTCGCCGCCACTGAGGAGCAACGTGCCGCGGCAGCCGAGAAGCTCGACGAGGCCAGGCGTGCGCTCTACTTGATCCTCGCCGAATAACGAATCCGAAAAACTCCCGGGTACGCTGTACCCGGGAGTTTTCGATGAGCGAATCTACGCAGCACTCAGCACAACGCCGCGCCCGGCTATGGATTGCCGGCGGGATCGCTGCCGCGGTCCTCGCCGTGTCTGCGGGAGCGGTCACCACCCTGGTCACGCAGGGCTCCGGAGACACTCCGGAGGCAGGGGCGACGCCGAGCGCCTCGTCCACCGCGCCACCTGCCGAGACACCGGCATCCGAACCGGCGCCAGAACCGACGGCCAGCTCGGTGCCGGCAGACTGCACGGGCGTGTTCGCCGCCGACTACATCGCGATGATGCAGGAGAACAACTATCCCCTGAACGACCCGACCTTCACGCTCGAGGTCGGCACACGCGACGAGGTGCTCGCCGCGCTGATTCCCACTCTGCCCACTCTGCGGTGCACCTGGGGCGGCGCGAGCGAATCCGGTTTGATCACGAACGTCTCGCAGGTGACTCCGGAGCAGAGTCTGACTGTCGAGGCCCGCCTGAACGAGCTCGGCTACCGCTGCTACGCAGAACTCGACGGCCGACGCTGTGTGACCCAGCAGGAGACGAACGAGGACGGCACCGTCAACCGCAGCGGCGAGTCCCACTTCTTGCGAGACGATCTCTGGCTGGCAACCCTGTGGATCAACGCCACTCCTCCCGACTACACACCGAGCATGGTGCGCACGATCTGGGGTGCGTAGCCGGCGCACACACAACGCCGAGTCACGTGTGGTCCGGGATCAACGGCGCCGGTCGACCGGATCGATTCGACCGACCCGAGGACAGGAGTCGATAGACCCGCCGCTTCGCCGGCATTCCTGCATCACGTGACAGAACTGCATCACGTGACAGAACTGCGTAACGTGACATACATGGAATTTCGTTATCTCGGAAACAGCGGACTCAAGATCTCAGAGATCACCTACGGCAACTGGCTCACCCATGGCTCGCAGGTCGAGAACGACGTCGCGGCCCAGTGCGTGCGTGCGGCGCTCGACGCGGGCATCACCACGTTCGACACGGCGGATGTCTACGCCAACACGGCAGCGGAGACCGTGCTCGGCGACGCCCTCAAGAATGAGCGCAGGGAATCGCTCGAGATCTTCACCAAGGTGTACTGGCCGACCGGTCCGAAGGGACACAACGATGTCGGCCTCTCGCGCAAGCACATCCTCGAGTCGATCAACGGATCGCTCACACGACTTCAGACGGACTATGTCGACCTCTACCAGGCGCACCGCTACGACGTCGAGACACCGCTCGAAGAGACGATGCAGGCGTTCGCCGACGTCGTGCGAGCGGGCAAGGCGCTCTACATCGGAGTGTCGGAGTGGAACGCGGAGCAGCTGCGTGCCGGTGCGGAGCTCGCCCGTGACCTCGGCATCCAGCTCATCTCGAACCAGCCACAGTACTCGATGCTCTGGCGTGTGATCGAAGACCGGGTCGTTCCTGCATCGGAAGAGCTCGGCATCTCGCAGATCGTCTGGTCCCCGGTGGCGCAGGGGGTGCTCACCGGCAAGTACAAGCCCGGCGCCGACGCGCCGGAGGGCTCGCGTGCGCGCGACGAGAAGGGCGGGGCGAGCATGGTCAAGCGGTTCCTCAACGACCGGGTGCTCACGGCCGTGCAGCGGCTCGCTCCCATCGCCGAAGAACACGGTCTCACCATGGCGCAGCTCGCCATCGCCTGGGTTCTGCAGAACCCCAACGTCGCATCCGCTCTGATCGGGGCGTCGCGGCCGGAGCAGGTGTCCGACAACGTGCGGGCCAGCGGCGTGACACTCGACGCCGGTGTGATGGCGCGTATCGACGAGGCGATCGGTGACGTCGCGGAACGCGATCCGGCCAAGACCCTTGCGCCCGAGACCCGTCCGGCCTGACAGCGGCCCGCCTGACAGCACCCAGCTGGCAGCGGGACGAACGGCCGGCATCGGGAGAACCCACGAGCGTATATCCCGCTGTCGCGCGGTTATCCCGACCTCAGTTGTGCTCCGTTCAACAGAACTGATGACCGGACCGCACACACGCGTAGAACGGCCGGCGCGATAGGCGCGCCGCTGCGGGCCGTCCCAGCCTCAGCCCGCTCCACACCGCACACACCGGCACTCAGTTCCTTCTCGGCTGCGCCGACCTGACGCCGCTTAGACTGAGTCGTCCGAGAACCCGGGAGGACCCATCGTGCCAACGACCAGTGCTGTCGTGATCGACGTGGTGTTGGCCGTCGTTCTTCTGGTTGCGCTGCTCTACGGCTACAGTCGTGGTCTTCTGCGCATCGCGGGCGGGCTCGTCGGGATGATCGCCGGAGCGATCGCCGCGTTCTTTCTGCTGCCGTTGGTCGCCACCTGGGCTCCCCTCGCCGGGTGGAGGGTGGCCGTATCGATCGGCATCGGCCTGCTGCTGATCACGATCGGGTATTCGATCGGCGTGGCCATCACGAATCTCGTGCGCAGGCCGCTGCACAAAACGCCGCTGCGGGTTGTGGACCGCGTGCTCGGTGCGATCGCCAACACGGTCGTCACCCTCGCCGTTCTCTCCGTCCTCGCGTTCAGCACGGCCTCCCTCGGCATCCCGGCGCTCACGCAGGCCGTCGCCTCGTCGACGATCCTGCGCACTCTCGACACGCTCACCCCGACGCCCGTCGACTCCTTTCTCGCCCAGCTGCGGTCGACGATCCTCAATGACGGTGTTCCGCGTGTGCTCGAGGCCGTGGGCATCCCCGACACCGCCCCTGAGGCTCCGGGAGCCCTCGCAGACAACGCCGCGTTGCGCGCAGCATCCGAATCGGTTGTGCGCATCACCGGAAACGCGCCGGCGTGCGGAACCGGCAGCGTCGGCAGCGGGTTCGTGATCGGCGACGAGCGTGTGCTCACCAACGCGCACGTGCTGGCGGGCGTCACCGAACTCGTGGTCGAGGCCCCGGGCGAGTTTCCGCGCACGGGCGAGATCGTCTATTTCGACCCCGTTGACGACCTCGCCGTCATCGAGGTTCCCGGGCTCGACGAAGCAGCCCTGCCTGCGACGACGACCCTGCCGCCAGAGACGGATGCCGCGTTCCTCGGCTATCCGTATGGCGGCCCGTTCTCGGCGAAGGGCGCGACCGTGCTCTCGAGCGGCCCCACGATCATGGGCGACATCTATGGCCAGAATCCCGCCCCGCGGCAGGTGACCACTCTCGCCGCCGACGTGCAGCACGGAAACTCCGGCGGCCCGCTGCTCACCCTCGACGGCGCGGTGGCTGGCGTGATCTTCGCGAAATCGGATGTCGCGGCGAACGTCGGCTACGCATTGGCCATGGAAGAGGTGCTCCCCGTGATCGCACAGGCCGAGTCGCTCACCGAGCCCGTCGCGTCGGGTGCCTGCGTGTCGTGATCGGTCCCGGGCTGCCGATCCTCGGCACCATTCGGCACAACGAGTGTTCCGGAATGTTACGGCTTCTTTCTCGGCGGGCCTCCCGCTGACGCAGACTGGACAGACAGCCAGAAAGCAGCGCATTCTCTCGACCCAGAAGGTCGCAGATTCGGCGCGCCCCGCACGGGACCGAGAGCTGCATCCAGTGAAAGGAAACACCCGATGTCACCCCAGAAGAAAGCACTGGCCGCCCTGGCCGCCCTGCCGCTTCTCGCCGTTCTCTCGGCATGCGCCGGATCCGCAGACACAGGCGCCTCTGGCGACGCGGCGAGCGAACCGATCAGGATCGGCGTTGTCGGGGCAAGCGACCCGTACTGGGAGACGTACACTCAGGCCGCAGCCGACCAGGGAATCGAGATCGAGATCGTCGACTTCGGCGAGTACACCCAGCCGAACCCGGCCCTCGCCGCCGGCGACATCGACATGAACCAGTTCCAGCACATTCAGTACCTCGCAGAGTTCAACGAAGCATCCGGCGAGGATCTGGTGCCGATCGGCGCGACCGCGATCTATCCCCTCGGCCTCTACTCGACGAAGTACGACTCCGTCGACGACATTCCAGAGGGCGAGACGGTGGCCGTGCCCAACGACGAGAGCAATCAGTCACGCGCTCTGCTCGTTCTGCAGTCGGCCGGCCTGATCGAACTCGCAGACGGCGGCAGTGCCTTCTCGACAGTCGACGACGTCGACGCCGAGGCGTCGAAGGTCGAGGTGACGGCGCTCGAGGCGACGCTGACCGCGACCTCACTGCCGGATGTCGCCGCCGCCGTCATCAACAACGACTTCGTCGCGGATGCCGGCCTCGACCCGGCGGACGCGATCGCCCAGGACGACCCGGAAGACGCGAACGCCCTCCCCTACGTCAACATCTTCGCCGTCCGTGCAGAAGACGCCGAGGACGAGACGTACCAGCAGCTCGTCGAGATCTATCAGAACTCGCAAGAGGTCCTCGACGGGGTCTCAGAGGTGTCGAGCGGCACAGCGGTCTTCGTCGACACACCGGCGGCCGAGCTGATCGAATCCCTCAAGACCGTGCAGCAGGACATCGCCGCACAGGGCTGACGCCGGCCCGTGCACACACCGGTCCGGCGCGCGAAACGCGCGCCGGGCCATCCCCGTTCCCGCACGCAACACGGTGCCGGCACCGCCGGCATCGCCAGCACCCAAGGAGAAACCGTGTCCATCGTCAGCCTCGTCGATGTGAGCAAGACGTACCCGCCACCGCGACCGGGTGATGCGCCGACCGTCGCGATCGACGGTGTCTCGCTCGATATCGAGCCGGGCGACGTCTACGGCATCATCGGTTATTCAGGAGCGGGAAAGAGCACTCTCGTGCGCCTGATCAACGCGCTCGAACGATCGACGTCCGGCAGCATCATCGTCGACGGCACCGACATCGCGCGGCTGTCGGAGAGCAGGCTCAGGCGGGTGCGGCTGGGCATCGGCATGATCTTTCAGCAGTTCAACCTCTTCAGCTCGCGTACGATCCGCGGCAACATCGCCTACCCGCTCGAGGTCGCACGGATGCCGCGGGCCGAGGTGTCGAAGCGGGTGGCCGAACTTCTCGATTTCGTCGGGCTCTCCGACAAGGCGAACGCCTATCCGGAGCAGTTGTCCGGCGGGCAGAAGCAGCGCGTGGGCATCGCACGCGCTCTCGCAACCTCGCCGCGGCTGCTGCTCGCCGACGAGGCGACGAGCGCCCTCGACCCCGAGACCACCCACGAGGTGCTCGCCCTGCTCAAACGCGTCAACCGGGAGCTCGGCATCACGATCGTCGTCATCACCCACGAGATGGACGTCATCCAGACCATCGCCACCAAGGTCGCCGTGATGAACGAGGGCAAGATCATCGAGAGGGGTGACGTCTTCGACGTGTTCTCGAACCCCACGCATCCGGCCTCGCAGCGGTTCGTCTCGACGGTGGTGAAGGGCGTGCCGTCTCAGGCCGAGCTGGCAACACTTCGCGAACGTCACGCCGGCCGGATCGTGACGTTCTCGTTCTCGGACGCAGACGCCTCACAGGCATCCGTTTTTGTGGAGCTGGCCGAGGCGAACGTGGCGTTCGAGCTGGTCTACGGCGGGATCAACGATGTTCAGGGGCGGACGTTCGGTCATCTGACCCTCGCGCTCACCGGTGACCGGCAGGCCGTCGACGCCGTGCTGGCGCGCATCGGCGAGCGCATCGACGTCGTCGAGGCGGCCTGACGTGGACGAGATCATCGCACTGCTGCCCAAGCTCGGCGAGGCCACGTTCGAGACGCTCTACCTCGTTGTGCTCAGCCTGTTCTTCGGCGGGTTCGGCGGACTGGCCATCGGGCTCGGCCTGTACGCGACGAGGCCGGGGAACATCCTCTCGAATCGCGCTGTGTTCACGGTTCTGAACGTGCTCGTGAACATCTTCCGGCCGATTCCGTTCATCATCTTTCTCGCCGCAGTTCAGCCGCTGACGAGACTCGCGATCGGCACGGGAATCGGCAACAACGCCATGGTGTTCGCCATCTCGGTCGGCGCCGCGTTCGGCATCAGCCGCATCGTCGAGCAGAACCTGCTCACGGTCTCGCCCGGTGTGGTCGAGGCAGCGCGCTCCGTCGGGGCGAGCCGGCTGCGGATCATCTTCACCGTTGTCATTCCCGAAGCCCTCGGCCCTCTCATCCTCGGCTTCACGTTTGTGTTCGTCGCGCTCGTCGACATGTCTGCCGTCGCCGGCTATGTCGGCGGCGGCGGGCTCGGCTCGTTCGCGATCCAGTGGGGTTACCGCCAGTTCAACCCGGTCGTCACCTGGGCTGCGGTTGTGATCATCATCGTCCTCGTGCAGATCGTGCAGTTCGCCGGCAACGCGCTGGCGCGCAAGATCCTGCGCCGCTGACGCGCGGGCTCGCTCTCGTGCCCGCCGCCGACGCCGACGCTCTATGTGACCTTTCCGGACGTAGGTGGCCGGTCTTGCGCGCACATGCGTCCGCAAAGGTCACATAGAGTCGGCGGACGATGCCCGTCAGCCCTCGCCGGGCTCGTCCGTCGGCGGGTGAAGGGTCGAGTTGATGAGCTCACGGATGGCAGCGAAGTCCGGATTCTCCGGGTCGATGTCGTTCGCCGGAGTCAGCTCGATGGCGGAGATCGGCAGCTCTTTCGTCTTCATCGCGAGATCGGTGAAATAACCCAGCATGCTCTCGGGGATGTCGGTCTTGACCACCTGTGCTCCAGCCTCGGCGATCACCTGGAACTTCGACAGCACGTTGGCCGGCGTGAACTGCCGCAGGATGGCCTCCTGCAGTTGCCGCTGCCGTTCCATGCGCGCGTAGTCGCTGTCTCCGTGCCGGGAACGGGCATACCACAGAGCATGGTACCCGTCCATGTGCTGCTCCCCGGGTTCGAACCACTCGGCCACGCCGTTGAGGTTCTCGTCGCCGCCGAGCGGAACACGTTCGGTGACGTTGATCGTCACGCCGCCGAGCGCGTCGACGAGGTCGCTGAAGCCCTGCATGTCGATGAGCACGTAGTACTGGATGGTGAGCCCGGTGATGCCTTCGGCGGCGTCTTTCGTCGCTTCGATGCCCGGTGCGCTTCCGCGTGCAGCGGCATCCGGATACCAGTCCGGATGCACCACCTCGGCCTCTGTATACACGGAGTTGAGCTTGCACGCGCTCACATCGCAGCTCTGGTAACCGTCTGGATAGCGCTCATAGAACGGTGAGTCCTCGGCGAACGGCACGTACTCCATGTCGCGGGGAAGCCCGATCATCACCGCCTCACCGGTGTCGGCGTCGATCGAGACCACGGTCAGGCTGTCCGGTCGCAACCCGTCTCTGTCGGGTCCGGCGTCGCCGCCGAGCAGAAGGATGTTGTAGCGCCCGTCCACAGGCGGCTCTGCCGCTGCTCCGCCACCGAAGATGCTCGAGAGAGCGCCGCGCGTGACGCCCGCGTAATAGACGCCGGCTGTCGCGCCGCCGGCGGACACCACGAGAAGCACCACGGTCAGGGCGGCGATCCAGAAGCGAGCACTGGGCGCTGCCTTGACGATGCGCACCAGGCGCAGGGTGTCGACGGTGAGCACCACCCACAGCACGGCATAGGCGATGAGCACGGCCTGTGCGGCGAGCAGCACAAGGGAATTGGTGGCGAGTGTGTAGACGACAGTGGGCCAGACCAGATAGAGCACAACGGTGATCACGGCGAACGCCCACAGCGCGAGAGTCGCTCCGAGCCCAAGACGGGCGAGTCGACGGCTTCCGGCCAGCGACTGCGCCGACCCGGGAATCAGGAAGTTGAGAACAACGAGCCACCAGGCCCGCTTCGTCATCACCTGGGGTGAACGCGGGTCCGGGTGGCGGATCGGGCTGGCCGTGTAGACGCTCATATGCGTGACTTGAGCGCCTCGTTCTTGGCCTCGACCTGTGCGGCGAGGTCACGCTGGTAGTCGGCGAGGGCACCGGCCAGGGCCTCGTCGGTCGCGGCAAGCATCCGCACCGCGAGCAGTCCTGCGTTCTTCGCGCCGCCGATCGAGACGGTGGCGACGGGAATGCCGCCGGGCATCTGCACGATGGACAGCAGTGAGTCCAGTCCGTCGAGCCGCGCGAGCGGCACCGGAACCCCGATGACGGGGAGCGTCGTCACAGACGCCAGCATGCCGGGCAGGTGTGCGGCGCCGCCTGCGCCGGCGATGATCGCCTTCAGGCCCCGCCCCCTGGCATCCGCGCCGTATGTCATCAGCTTCTGCGGGGTGCGGTGGGCGCTGACCACCTCGACCTCGTGGTCGACACCGAAGTCGCTCAGCACCTGACTGGCGTCGCTCATGACCGACCAGTCGGAGTCGCTGCCCATAACAACACCGACGAGCGGGCGCGCAGAATCGTGGAATGGCATGCCCACAATCGTAGAGTTCCGGGCTGAATGTTTGCCCGAGCGGCACGCGGTAACGTTCGCCGGATCCGGTCGGTGCGAAGCAGGCGGCCGCGGCCCTGGCCTCAGAGACCTTCGCGGGTCCAGCTCAGTCAGTCTGCGAAGAAGGCGGCCGCGGCCCTGGCCTCATAGACCACGTCGTCGATGTCGTCGCCGCCGACATTAACGTGGCCGACCTTGCGGCCGGGCCTCGGATCCTTGCCGTAATTGTGGATCTTGGCCATCGGATGCTTGTCGAGAGCCGCCGCGTAGCGGTCGGCGATGGCGCCGGTCGCCGGACCACCGAGAATGTTCACCATCACCGTGATCTCGTCTCGGCACCCCGTCGAACCGAGCGGCAGGTCGAGAACGGCGCGCAGATGCTGTTCGAACTGGCTCGTCGTCGAGCCGTCCTGGGTCCAGTGCCCGGAGTTGTGCGGGCGCATGGCGAGCTCGTTCACCAGAAGCCTGTCGTCCGTCGTCTCGAACAGCTCAACGGCGAAGACACCCGTGACATCGAGCCCGGTCGCGACGTCGACGGCGATCTGCGCGGCCACTGCGCCCACGTTGCCGGCGGACTGCGGCGCAGGCGCGAAGACCTCGGCGCACACACCGTCGCGCTGCACAGTCTCGACCACCGGCCAGACGACGAGGGTGCCGCTCGGCCGGCGTGCGGCGAGCTGCGCGAGCTCACGCCGGAACTCGACGACCCCCTCGGCCAGCAACGCGCCGTCCGCGCCGTTCTCGTCGAGGGTGGCGAACCAGTCCTGTGCCTCATGGGCGGCCTCGACCAGCCGCACGCCCTTGCCGTCGTAACCGCCGCGCGGCGTCTTCAGAACGGCGCGGCCCCCGTTGTCGTCCATAAACCGTTGCAGCTCGCCGACAGTGCGCACGGCGGCCCACGGCGGGACGGGGAGCCCGAGTTCTGTCAGCTTCTCGCGCATCAGCAGTTTGTCTTGGGCATACAACAGTGCGTGGGGGCCGGGGTGCACCCGAACGCCGCGTTCGACGAGCCCCTGCAGCACGTGCTGCGGCACGTGCTCGTGGTCGAACGTCACAACGTCGACGCCCTCGGCGAAGCGCAGCACGGTGTCGAGATCGCGGTAGTCGCCGATGTCGGTCGCGGCGAGCGCTGCAGCCATCCCCTCGGCTTCAGCCAGCACTCGCAACTCGATTCCCAGGTTGACGGCGGGCGGGATCATCATCCGGGCCAGCTGGCCTCCGCCGATCACTCCAACACGAACCACGCGATCATCTCCCTCGTGTCCAGCCGTCGACGCGTGTCGCGCAGACGTTCGCACATGTCACGATCCCCAGTGCCCTCATAGCCCCGGTCGCCTAAACTGCCTGTGCACGTCCATCTTCGCGCATGCCCGGCCCGGGCAGCCAATCCCCACGACTCACCGCCGCCGGAGCATCCATGACACGCAGCCCGCTTGACCGAGGCAGCCGGTTGCGGTCGCTGCTGACGCAACTCGTGCGATTCGGCATCATCGGCGCGGCGGGGCTCGTCGTCGACATCGCCGTGTTCAACGCCCTGCGCCTGACGCTGCTCTCGCCGGAGACCGTTCACGAGGGACCGTTGATCGCGAAGGTGATCTCGACGTCGCTGGCGATCCTCGCGAACTGGCTGGGCAACCGCCACTGGACCTTCGCCGCGCACCGTCAGAAGAACACGGCTCGAGAAGGCGTCGAGTTCGCCGTGGTGAGCGTGGCCGGCATGGGCATCGGGCTCTGCTGTCTCTACCTGTCGCACTATGTGCTCGGCTTCACCTCGGTGCTGGCAGACAACATCTCGGGCAACGTGGTCGGCCTCGCCCTCGGCGCGGTCTTTCGCTTCGCGCTGTATCGCTACTGGGTCTATTCACCGACACGGCAGGCGCACACCCGCGAAGGCGTTGACGCCACAAGGGTCACGGGCAGGCCGGCATACGCCGAGAATCAGACCGGGCCGGTTGAGCCTGTGGCGTGACCGTGTGTGCCGGAGAGGCTCGTCTGGTTGCGTTCGACGAGGGCGTTCAGCGACTCGGCGACGAGCTTCACGCCCGGGATGTCGCGCAGGACGACGGGTTTGTCGACGCCGGTGCTGAGCACAACGTTCCCGCATCCGAACATCGCCTGAAGCCAGCTGCGCTTGACCATCACCTGATAGCCGCGGCTGTGGAAGAGCTCACGGCGTTCGCGCACGAAGAAGCCGGAGCGTGCGATCACCCGCCTGCTGGTGATCGTGTAACGCCGGCTGAGCCAGACGAGGTAGGGCAGCAGCACGAACATCAGGCCGGCCACCACCGCTGAACCGAGCAGAACCCACTGCTGCCAGGCGACGTCGAGCGCGCCGAAGAAGTATGCAGTCGCCCCCGCGAGAGCGATGGCCGCGATCGCCGGCCACACGAGCACACGCCCGTGTGACCTCAACCGGGCGACAACACGCTCCGTCGGAACCACCGAGTGGCCTCCGGCGGCAGAGACGCCGGTCTGCGGCGCGTTCGAGTTGTCTGGCATGCCTCATTCCTATCAGCTGGCCACCCGAACGACCGCCTGACGCCCCGTGCGCACCGGTCTCACGGCGGCCTCCGGCCCCGGGGAGAAGGCAAAAGCGACGGGAAGAGGACGACGTCGCCCGCTCGCGTCCTAGCCTCGTGATTATTTCCTTGTCTCGAGCAGGCGGCCGGGGTGAGGGCGAGCGGATGCGACGGGCAGGTTCTCTGAGGACCCTCTTGCAATTGAGGTGAGGCTTACCTTAGTGTTGCTTGCGATGAACTCGACGCCTTCCTCCGCCCGGCCGATCGCACGGCTCGATGCGACAGACCTGGACGTGGCCTACGGCAAGAACACGGTGGTCACTCACGCGTCGATCACCCTGCGCCCGGGCACCGTGACCGCTCTGATCGGCCCGAACGGCAGCGGAAAGTCCACGTTGCTGCGCTCGCTCGCCCGACTGCACCCGCCGGCATCCGGTCACATCGAGATCGGCGGAACCACCGATCTGCTCGGCCTCTCGGCACGCGACCTCGCGACGCGGATCACCCTGCTCAGCCAGTCGCGGGTGACACCGAGCGGTGTCACGGCTCGCGAGCTCGTCGCATATGGCCGGCACCCTCACCGCTCGCGGTTCACCGGAAAGGACCCGGGCGCGGACCGGGCCGTCGATCAGGCGATGGCGCTCACCGGCATCGCGGATCTGGCCGATCATCCGGTCGACGCCCTCTCGGGCGGACAGGCACAGCGGGTCTGGCTCGCCACCTGCCTGGCCCAAGAGACGGGCCTGCTCCTGCTCGACGAGCCGACGACCTATCTCGATCTTCGCTACCAGGTCGAGATTCTCGATGTGGTGCGTGATCTGGCCGACCACCACGGCATCGGGATCGGGATCGTGCTCCACGACATCGACCAGGCCGCCGCGATCGCAGACACCGTTGTGCTGCTCGAGAACGGGACCGTCACGGCGACAGGAACGCCCATCGAGGTGCTGACGGCAGAAAACCTCTCCCGCGCCTACGGCATCAGGGTCGACGTCGAGGTCGACCCTGTTTCTGGTGCGGTGTCGACGGCAGCCGTCGGGCGGCATAACGCGCATCACCGGCGTATGCACAACGATCCGGCCGGCGAACACACCCCGCAGCCGGGAGCCCGCCGGCAACACGCCGCCGTGGCCGTCTGATACAACACCCCCCTCTGTCAGTCCCGATCGTCTCGATCGTCCCTACACCCACACACCAAGGAGTCCCCCATGCGAAAAACCCTGCGACTGAGCGTTGTGGCCGTGGCCGCCGCGCTCGCTCTGACCGGCTGCGGCGCCACGGAGGAACCGGCTGCGAACGACGATGCCGCGGCGGCATCAGGTGAATCGATCACCGTCACAGACGCACGGGGAAAAGAGGTGACCCTCGACGGACCCGCCGAGCGTGTGGCTGGCACCGAGTGGAACGTGGTCGAGAACCTGGTCTCACTCGGTGTGATGCCCGTCGGTGTGTCTGACATCGAGGGTTATGAGACCTGGGTGACCTCTGAGCCACTCGACGACGACGTCACCGACATCGGCACGCGGGGCGAGCCGAGCATCGACACCCTGGCCGCCCTGGACCTCGATCTGGTGCTCGTGACGGATTCGCTCGTCGACGGCGCGATCGAGCAGATCGAGCAGACGACACCGGTCATCGTCGTTCCCGGTGGCGACGCCACGGACAACATCGGCCAGATGTTCGAGAACCTCGACCTGATCGCCCAGGTGACGGGTGCTGAAGAACGCGCCGCCGAGCTGCGCACGGCGTTCGACGACAAGGTCGACGAAGGGGCCGCGGCCGTCGAGGCCGCGGGTGCGACGGGGACAGAGGTCGCGTTCTCAGACGCCTGGCTGGATGCCGGGAGTGTGTCCGTACGCCCGTACGCCGAGGGATCTCTCGTCTCCGACGTCCTGCAGCAGATGGGCCTCGAGAACGCCTGGTCGATGGAGGGCGACGAGGTCTACGGCCTCGCGCAGACGGACGTCGAAGGCCTCACCGCGCTCGGAGACGTCTCTTTCTGGTACATGGCCAACGACAGCGAAGCAGACCCCTACGCAGAACTCGCCGACAACCCGATCTGGACCTCACTCCCCTTCGTCGAGTCCGGCAAGGTCCACCGTTTTCCCGACTCGATCTGGATGTTCGGCGGCCCCACCTCGATGATGCAGATCGTCGACGCCGCCGTCGACGCGCTCCAGCAGTAGCAGCGCGTGACCACAACGGCACCCGGCATCCGGCGGGGCGTTGCGGCAGCGCCGCCCCGCCGGTCGCTCCTGCGTCTCACGGCGTTCTTCGCCGTCACCATCGCCCTGCTTGCCGCCGTGGCGATCGTGCACGTGACGCAGGGCACGTCGGCCGTCGATGCCGTTGAGATCGTGCGGATGCTGCTCGGCGGCGGGGCAGGCGACACCAGTGCGATCGTCGTCGCCTCGCGCCTGCCGCGACTCGCCGCCGGTCTGATCGTGGGCGTCGCCCTCGGTGCAGCCGGCGCGGCGCTGCAGTCCGTCACCCGAAACGCACTGGCCTCGCCCGACACCCTCGCGGTCAACGCCGGAGCCCATCTGGCCGTCGTCGCCGTCGCGGCACTCGGCATCCAGCTGCCGTTCTTCGGCATGAGCGGTGTCGCCTTCGTCGGCGGGCTCGCTGCCGCGGCCCTTGTGCTCGCACTCTCGGGCGCGGGCGGAACGTCTGCGGTGCGGCTTGTTCTGGCCGGTTCCGCGATGGCTCTCGGCCTGAGCTCGCTCACGACCACGCTGATCCTGCTCTTCTCCAACGAGACCCGCGGGCTCTTCGCCTGGGGTTCAGGCTCACTCGGTCAGAACGGCTTCGACGGCATCGTCGGCGCGCTCCCCCTCATCGGCCTCGGCGTCGTCGGACTGCTGATCCTCTGCCGCCGCCTCGACGTGCTCACCCTCGGCGATGACCACGCACGCACCCTCGGTGTGCCTGTCGTCGGCACACGCGTCGCGGCCGTGGTGCTCGCCGTGCTGCTCGCGGCCGCCGCGGTGACCCTGGCCGGCCCGATCGGGTTCGTCGGCCTCGCCGCCCCCGCCGTCATCAGGCTTCTCACCTCCCGCATCCCCGGTCTCGCCCGGCATGCGGCGTTCATTCCGGCGGCAGCCCTGTCTGGCGCGGTGCTCATCATCGGAGCGGATGTGCTGCTTCGCGCCGTCATCGGGTCGCAGAGCGCCGTCGAGGTGCCGACAGGGGTCATCACCACCATCTTCGGAGCGATCCTGCTCGTCGTCCTCGCGCAGCGCGTGCGAAACTCGTCGACTGTCGACGAGCCGCCTGCCGCGGCCGCACGCACGAGTGCGTCCCGTCGCAGATTCACCGTCTTCGTGATCGCACTGGTCGCCGCGGCCGCCGCGCTCACGATCGCCTCGATCCTTCTCGGCGACACCAAACTGCTGCTGGGCGACCTCACCAACTGGGTCACCGGGCAGGCAGGCCCCCTCGTCAGCACGGTGCTGGACACGCGCCTGCCCCGCATCGGTGCCGCTCTTCTCGCCGGCGCGTGCCTGGGCGTGTCAGGCGCCGTCATCCAGGCCGTCACCCGCAACCCGCTCGCCGAGCCAGGCATCATCGGCGTCTCTGGCGGCGCCGGTCTGGGTGCGATCCTGGTCATCTCGTTCGTTCCGCTCACGAGCTTCTGGGGCATCGCGGGAGGAGCCCTCGCGGGTGCCGCTGTCGCCGCGGTCATCGTGTTCGGGCTGTCGGCGAGGGGCGGGTTCGCGAGCGACCGCCTGGTGCTCGTGGGGGTCGGGGTCTCGGCGGGAACAACCGCCCTTGTGAGCCTGGTCATCACCCTCACCGACCCGTGGACGGAGACCAAGGCGCTCACCTGGTTGTCGGGGTCGACGTACGGCCGGTCCCCCGAGCACCTGATCCCGATGCTGGCGATCGCGCTTCTCGTCGTTCCCCTGCTCGTGTCCGCGCGTCGCGAACTCGACCTGCTCTCACTCGACGACGACACACCCCGTGTGCTCGGCATCCGCGTCGCACGGTCGCGCCTGCTGCTGCTCTCGGGCGCCGTCGGCCTCGCGGCGGCAGCTGTCGCGGGGATCGGCGTGATCGGCTTCGTCGGTCTGATCGCTCCCCACGCGGCTCGCTCGCTCGTCGGACGGCGACACTCCCGGGTGTTGCCGACCGCCGCGCTGCTCGGCGGCATCCTCGTCTGCGCAGCGGACCTTCTCGGCCGCACGGTCATCGCGCCGGCGCAGCTGCCCGCCGGTCTGCTCACGGCGGTGATCGGAACGCCCTACTTCGTCTGGCTGCTCTACCGCTCGGGAAGGCTCACTCGCACCCGCTAGCCTCGCAGGGGCGGCGCTCAGCGCCGCACGTGCACCACGTCACCCGCAGCGACGCTGACCTCGGAGCCGGCAGCGGCATCGTCACGCACAACGAGGTGGCCGTCGGCGTCGAGAGCCGTGGCCACGCCCGAGAGAACCTCGCCGCCCGGGCGCTCGACCCGCACCCTCGTCGACAGCGTGAGGCAGGCATCAGAGACCACACGACGGATGCCACCGGCCGCCGCATCCCCGTCGGCAGCGGTGAACCGTGTGTACAGCGAGCGCAGCTCCGTGAGATACACCGAGAGGACCACATCGGCGTCCGGGCTCACCACCCCCTCGACGGCAAGGGACGTCGCGGTGTCGACGGGCAGTTGGGCCTCGGTCATGCTGGTGTTCACCCCGGCGCCCACGACGACCACCACACCGCCGCCCGGCGCGACGGCCAGTTCAGACAGCACTCCGCAGATCTTGCGCTCACCCACGAGCACGTCGTTCGGCCATTTCAGCTGTGCGCGAGAGGGGTCGACACCCGCGCTCGCGAGGCAAGACCGCACGGAGCGGGTCATGGCCAGCCCCGCGATGAGCGGAAGCCACCCGAGACGATCCGGCGCGACGCTCGGCCTGAGCAGCACCGAGATCGCCAGCGAGCCTCCCGGGTCTGCCTCCCACGTCCGATCGCGGCGCCCCCTGCCCGCCGTCTGGTGATCGGTGGCCAGCACCGAGAAGTCAGGCCAAGCCGACTCGTCTTCGACGGCACGCGCCATCAGCTCGGCATTGGTCGAGGTGCTCTCGTCGCGCCACACAAGACGCGCAGCCACTGCAGAACTGCGTGAAAGCTCAGGTGTCATCTGTCCAGCGTACGATGCGGTGATGCTTGTCGACGTCAAGACAGAAAACACCGTCAACTTGTAGGAATCCGTCAACAGTCCGGGCAAGCCTTCGGGGGATAGAGTGAAGCGCGTGACCGAAGACAAGCTCGATCCCCCGCTCGACCCCGGCGCAGACCAGCAGTCAGCGCCAGACCTGTACACCACAGCCGGCAAGCTCGCCGATCTCAAGCAGCGCTACCACGAAGCCGTCACCGCTTCCGGTGAGGCCGCGATCGCGAAACAGCACGCGAAGGGCAAGCTCACCGCACGCGAGAGGATCGAGCGACTGCTCGACCCCGGCAGCTTCGTGGAGCTCGACGAGTTCGTGCGTCACCGCACCACGGCCTTCGGCATGGACAGGTCGCGTCCATACGGCGATGCCGTCGTCATCGGAACGGGCACCATCCACGGCAGGCAGATCGCCGTGTACGCACAGGACTTCACGATCTTCGGAGGCTCCCTCGGCGAGGTCGCCGGCGAGAAGATCATCAAGATCATGGACCACGCGCTCAAAACGGGTGTCCCGATCATCGGCATGCTCGACTCCGGCGGCGCCCGCATCCAGGAGGGTGTCGTCGCCCTGGGCAAGTACGGCGAGATCTTCCGCCGCAACACGGCGGCATCCGGCGTCATCCCGCAGATCTCCATCATCATGGGCCCGGCGGCGGGCGGCGCGGTCTACTCCCCCGCGTTGACCGACTTCGTGATCATGGTCGACAAGACCAGCCAGATGTTCGTCACGGGGCCGGATGTCATCAAAACCGTCACGGGTGAGGACGTCGGCATGGAGGAGCTGGGCGGAGGCCTCACCCACAACACCCGCTCCGGCGTCGCGCACTACCTCGCGAGTGACGAGACCGATGCCCTCGACTATGCCCGCACGCTGGTGAGCTACCTGCCGGACAACAACCTCGCGGACTCGCCCGTCTATATGAGCGAGGTCGAGCTCGAGATCACAGACGCGGACCGCAAGCTCAACACGCTCATCCCCGACTCCCCCAATCAGCCCTACGACGTCAAGGCGGTCATCGAGCACATCGTCGACCACGGCGAGTTCCTCGAGGTGCAGCCGCTCTTCGCCCCGAACATCGTCATCGGCTTCGCGCGCGTCGAGGGCAAGTCGGTCGGAATCATCGCGAACCAGCCGCAGCAGATGGCCGGAACCCTCAACATCGAGGCCGGCGAGAAGGCATCCCGTTTCGTGCGGTTCTGCGACGCGTTCTCGATCCCCATCCTCACCCTCGTCGACGTGCCCGGCTACCTTCCTGGCACCGACCAGGAGTGGACAGGGGTGATCCGCCGCGGCGCGAAACTTCTCTATGCCTACGCAGAGGCGACTGTTCCGCTGGTCACGGTCATCCTGCGCAAAGCCTATGGCGGCGCCTACATCGTGATGGGCTCGAAGCAGCTCGGTGCAGACATCAACCTCGCCTGGCCGACGGCCGAGATCGCCGTGATGGGCGGACAGGGCGCCGTGAACATCCTGTACCGCGGTGAGATCAGGCGAGCAGAGGAAGCCGGCGAGGACGTCGCAGCCGTGCGCACTCGCCTCGCGAACGAATACACGTACAACGTCGCCAGCCCGTTCCTCGCGGCGGAACGCGGCGAGCTCGACGGTGTGATCGAACCCGCCGCGACGCGGGTCGCCGTGCTCAAGGCGCTGCGATCGCTCGTGGGAAAGCGCGCGTCGCTGCCGCCGAAGAAACACGGGAACATTCCGCTGTGACCGGTTCGACACAGCCACCCGTGCCCTCGCGCCGCGCGGTCAGGCATGCTGCCGGGCGAGAGGGGGCGGCACACGCGCCGCACAACACCTTCGTCGCCGAGGGCATCCCCCTCGGCTCCGACGGAGCACAGATCGCCGTGCGTGTCGTCAACGGGTCGCCGTCCGCCGGCGACATCGCCGCGGTGACGGCCGTGCTCACCGCCGCGCTGGTCGAGCAGGCCGGGGCGCAGGATGCCGTTCCGCAGGCCGCAGAGTCGGCCTGGCAGCGCAGCAGGCGCCGGCTGCGAACACCTCTCGAACCCGGTGCCGGCCGGTTCTCGAGCTGGGCGTGACCACAGAACGAGTACGGGTTTGTCCCCCAAAGAGCCGACTAGTAATAATCCGATCGACCCCCCACAATATAGATGTAGGTGACTCTCGTTCTGAGAGCTACATCCAGGTGCTTGCTCGACTAGGGTAAGGGGCAAGCATCTTGGGGGCGGGTTGGAGCATTATTCGGGTTACTGCTCCGACCCGGGGTTACGAGGGGCCGGTTTCTGATAATCGGCCCCTCTTCCGTTGCCGGGTGCGCACGAACGTGAACGGGCCTATAACCCGTGAACGGGTGAGGGCTATCGGGCGTCATCGGCAGAACGCCCCGGATTGCAGCGATCACCGAATGCGGGGCCCGTTCACGACCGCCGGCCGCTCCCGATGCCGGGAATCACCGGGACCAGAAGCGCAGCGGGTTCGCCAGGCCCCCAGTGCAGTGTGCACGTCGACGGCCTGCTCGGCTCGTACCAGGCGGGGAAATGACCCGTGAGAGGATTACGCGACGAGAGAGGACGCCCCGCGACGACCAGGCGAAGGCTCTCGCCCGCGCGAAAGAACGTCGACGACGGCCCGAGGGCGACACGAACGTTCACGATCTCGCCGCCGGCGATGGGCTCAGCCCTGCTGAAGGTGTGCACCGGCTCCTGCGGTGTGCTCAGCACCGGATCGAGTCCCCTCAGCGACACTCGTTGCCAGCCGCTTGTGATCCGATCACGTCCGTAACCGTATGCTCCCTCGAACGGCACATACTCCCGGCCCCTCCACTTCTCCACGCCCACGAAGAGGTTGACGTCGTCCGCTCCCTCTGCCGATACCCAGAGGTCGAGGCTCATCGGTCCGGTCAGCTCGGTGTCCGCATCGAAGACACGGTCGAATCGCAGCCCGTGACGGCGTGTTCGAAACCGCGCGGTTCCCGTGCGCGTCTGCGGCCGACCCGACAGGACGCCGCCTGTGTGCAGATAGAGCTTCGTCCACTCGGTGCGCGCCAGGGGCCACTCGCTCTCGTCGCGCACCTCGAAGACCCTGTCTCCGCGCTCGCGCACCTCCAGCCTGACACGGGCCGGCACCGGGGTGTCCTGCAGGCGAAGGTACCGTTCGAAGAAGCCGAGTTGCGCGCTCAGAGCCTCGTCACTGTAGAAGGTCGACCATTTGCCCGCCCGATGTGTCCAGGCGAATCGCTCCGCAGACCCGGCCCGCTGGAACAGGCGGAACGAGCCTCGGCTGTGCAGGTTGTTGTCTGAGAAGCTGGTGCAGATCAACATCGGCACGTCGATCTCGGACGCGTCCGGAACCAGCGACTGCCACCACTCGTCCCTGAGCGGATGCTGTCTGCGCCTCGTCGCGAGGTCTTCGGTCAGCCGGACTTTTCGTTTCATCATAAGCTGCCAGATGCGCGAGAACCCCCGCTCCGGGATGCCGCCGGGGGCGAACAGGTCGCGGTAGGCGTCGCTGAAGCCTTCCCAGGGGCAGATCGCCTTGAGCGACGGCGGATGCAGTGCGGCGGCCCGATACTGGGACATCGCGAGGTACGAGACGCCGAGCATACCGACACTCCCCGTCGACCAGGGCTCTGCGCCCGCCCACTCGATCAGGTCGTACACGTCTGTGCCCTCCTGCTCGGACATCAGCGTGCCGGTGCCGTCCGACGTGCCCGCGCCACGCAGATCGGCGTTCACAACGGCATAACCACGCGCGGTCCACCATGCGGGGTCCGGGGCTTCCCACCCGGTCTCGTCCGAGAAGGTGACGGGTGTCGGCTGACGCAGGATCCGGTATTGAAAGCTCGCCCGCCAGCCCCGTCGAGTGCGCTGCGGGAGCGCTGCGTCTTTGCCGTAGGGGTGAGCGGACATCAGCACGGGGAACGGGCCGTCACCTGCCGGGCGGTAGACGTTCACACGGAGCACAACGCCGTCACGCATCCGCACGGCGACGTCGACGTCTTTGACCATCTCGCCGGGGCTCGGCGTGACGGTCACCGGGGGTCGAAGGATGCCGCGGACCCGCTCCCGTGCATAGCGGAGTGCTCCCGGCCGTTTCCACGGGCGATCGATGCTCATCCGGTCCTCCACGCGGTGCGGGCGGACGCCTCGATCCGGACGGCTCTCATCGGCCGACCGACCGAGGGATCTCGAGCCAAAGGGTCACCGTGTCACCCGGCTCTGCTGCATCCGTCGACGGCGTGAGACCGACGACGGTGACGGCCACCGCTCCGTCCGCGGGAGCGGTCCTCACGATCAGACGCTCAGCGGTGCTCTCGGCGATCGACTGAGCCACTGTGCCGAGCACACGATCGCGGTCCGCCTGATCGAGATCGTCGATGGTTCCCTCGTCGAGGAGCGACACGGTTGCACCACGTCGACGTGCCGCAAGCACACTCGCACGCACGTCGTCGTTCAGAAGCTCACGCCCACGGATCTCATCGCGCAGGCTGGCTTCGAGCACCCGGGCTTCAGAGCGCTCGGCCTCGCCGAGCTCACCGCCCTCGAGAACGATCTTGCGGAGCATGGGCTGCGCGAGCCGGCTGGTCTGCGCGAGGCGGATTCGGCGCTCGTTCTCGTGTGCGTGCTGAGACGCCTGCCACTGCGCGGCCCTGCGCTCAGCGTCTGCGAGCTGGTCGGCGTCTTTTGCGAGCCGCGCGAGCGACCGGGTGAGCACGTTCGCCACCGCCACCCACATCACGCTGCCCGTGACGCCGACCTCGACCGAGACGATGGGTCCGCCCCACACGATGGTCTGAATCAGCAGAAAGCCGACTCCGACCCAGGCGAGGAGCGCGTGCCCCCTCACGGCGAGAATGGTGAGCAGAGTGCCCACGCTGGCGACGTGCCAGGTCGCATAGCCGTTGTTGACGGCAGGGTCGAGCTGACTCGTGACGAGAAGAGGGACCGCTATCGACGCCACCAGGCCGACGACTCCGACCCACAACGGCACTTTCGTGGGAGAAACAGGCCACAGCGCACACCCGGTGGCCACCAGGTAGACCACGATCGCCACAACGCTCGGCCAGGGAGAATCGGCCCTGTCGAGCGTGAGAACGCCCCTCACCGTGTGATACACGGAGAAGAGCGCCGCGAGGGCGACGATCGTGTACCGGTTCAGGGGGATCATAGCGGGCGCACCGCCTGCGACGGCCAGACGATCCTGATCCGCGTGCCCTCTGCCGGTTTTGTGAGAATGTCTGCCGTCCCTCCGACGGATGTCACCCGCTCGACGATCGACACCCGAAGGCCGAGCCGAGACGGGTCGACGGCATCACGCTCGAAGCCGACGCCGTCGTCGACGATGTTCAGGTCGATCACACCCGGCTCGTCGAGCCGCAGGATCACCTCTCGGTCCACCTCGCGTCTGTCCTCGCCGTCGGCATGCTGAACGCTGTTCGCCATCGCCTGCACGGCGGCCAGGTACAGGCTCTCTCCCACCGCCCAGGGCAGCTCGCGGTCGTGCTCACCGGTCCGCGTGACACGAAAGTGCCTGTCGAGCGACTCGGCGAAGCGTGAGAGCGACTCGAGCAGGCGCTCGGTCGACATCACCGGGCCCGACGTCCGTGCGGCACCGTCGACACTGGCGAGCCGCCCGACGGCATCCCGCGCCATGTCGACGGCGACCCGCGCCTGCTCGGGCGACGCCGCACGCTCTGCAGCCTGCAGGGCGGCGAGCACGGTGTCGTGAAGGATGGCATCCACCTCGACGCGCTCCGCCTGGTTCGCATGCCCGCGGGCTGCTTCGTTGTATCGGGCGAGGGCAGACGCACGGGCTTCGTCGACGCGCGATGCCGCGCTCCTGAAGACCACCCCGAGCGAGACGACGATCAGCCCCATCATCAACGCATACGATGCGTCGAAGATGCCGATGTCGACGTTCAGGAAGACACCGTCGGGGCCGATGGTGCGCACGATGCCATACGTGATGGGAGCGACCACCGCATACACAACGGCCAGCGCCGTCGAGAGCGCCTGCGCGGCACACGCGCACGCGACCGAGTTCAGGTACCAGAGCCACGGCTCGGTCGGGAGCGCAGCATCAGCACCCCCGGATACGACCGGCCACAGAAGCATCGCGGCCAGATAGATGAGCGCGAAACCGATGTTCGAGACGCGCTGCAGACGCGGAACCGCCCCCGTCCCGATGACTACGGCCAGCGAGAGCATCACCACGACCACCAGCCAGGTCCGATCGCCATCGACGAACAGCGGCTCCGTTCCGATCGCGAACGCGATGGTCTGCAACCCGAAAACGAAAGCTATCACGCTGATCGCCAGCGAGAACATCTCTTCAACGCGCTCAGCGCCGAAGTGCCGCTGACTCGTCTCGAAGATCGGCGGCGCCGGTGCGGGGCTATCGACCATCCTGGCCGCCGCGGTCGAGGTTCGGCAGAATCCCGTCTTCCATCGCCCGACGCAGAAGGTCGACCTTGGTGGGGGCCGGTCTGCCGACCTCCACATATTTTGTGCGGATGCGGCCGAGGTGCTCCTTGACCGTCGACGGGGCGATCCCGAGCTGCACGGCGACATCCTTCATGGGCAGCCCGGACGCATACAGGTGAAGCACGTCACGTTCACGACGACCGAGCTGCACCGTGCTGAACTCGCCATCCGCATCGATCGCGCTCGCCCACTCCAGATTGTTGAGCGGGTCACCGGACGCAACCGTCTCGATCGCCGCGACCACGTCATCTGTGGGCGCCGACTTCGGGATCACGCCCGCCGCGCCCGCGGCGAGCGCCTGGCGAACCGCGGGCACCCGGTCGGCGATCGAGTGGATGAGCACACGGCTGCCGGCGTTCTGCACGGCCTTCACGTTGTCGGTGATCGACGATCCGTCTCCGAGCGACAGGTCAAGCACAACAACGTCGCATGGCTCGCCGTTGCGCCCCTCGAGAAAGGTGCTCACACTCGACACACTCTGCACGATCGTGTGCCCGGCCGCGGTGAGGACAGCCGTCAGTCCGAGTCTGACGGACTCATGATCATCGATTATCCCGACACGCACCACGGGATCATCGTATCGGCAGGGTGGTCTCACCTGGTCAACAGGGCAACGGCTTCGAGATGATGTGTGTGCGGGAACAGGTCGAAGGCGCGAAGTGAGCGCAGTTCGTAGCCCTGGCCGGCGAAGAGTCCGACATCCCTCGACAACGCGACGGGGTCGCACGCGACATACACGATCTGCGCGGGTGCGAGCGCGCCCAGGCGGTCGACGACCTGTCTGCCCGCGCCCGCGCGCGGCGGGTCGAGCACCACCGTCGCCGCACCGATCCGCGCCCGTTCCGCCCGGCCGGACTGCTGCTCGAGTGTGCGCAGATAGGCATCGACGCGCGCGGTCACCGCCCGTGCGCCGATCCACTCGGCAAGGTTCTCTGACGCGTGGTCCGTGGCGCGCTCAGAGGACTCGACGCTCGTGATGCGTGTTCCCGGTCCGAAACGATCGCCGACGGCGGCAGCGAACAGGCCGACACCGCCATACAGATCGAGGTTCGGCGCACGCGGGTCGAACCTCGCCTCGTCGATCGCCGACGTGACGGCATCCGTCAGCGTCTCCGCCGCCAGGCGGTGCACCTGCCAGAAGCCGCCCTCGTCGAGGCGGAACTCACGCGAGCCCACCCGTTCGACGAGCGGCGGTCCGGCCTTGCGCGACTCACCGCGCACGACGACGCGTGCCCCGCCGACACTCGGCGCCACGACATCCACGCCCTCTGCACCGGGGAACACCTGCTCGAGCGGTGCCGCCGACGCCGCGGCACCCGTCGCGAGGGGCAGATCGTCTACCCGGATGACGCGATGGCTTCGGGCGGCGAACGGGCCGATGTGGCCGTCGACGTCGACGTGCAGGGCGACGCGAGTGCGCCACGCCAGCCCATCGGCCTCGTCGTCGCCCGGCGCCGCCTCGACCGACACGCCGTCTGCGTGCTCCTGGGGCACACCGCCGAAGCGCTGCAGAGAGTCGGCGAGCACCTGCCGCTTGAGCTCGCGCTGGTGACCGAGCTCGATGTGCCCGAACTCCGCGCCGCCCGCGCGGTCGACGGGGTCGCGGTCAACGGATGCCGCGGCCCAGACGTGCGGACGGCGATGCGGCGATGCGTCCAGCACCTCGAGGGTCTCTGCACGCCAGAAGCTCTTTTTGCTGCGTTCGACGATGCGAGCTCTCACCCGTTCACCCGGAAGCGTGTCAGAGACGAAGACCACACGGCCCTCGAGCCTGGCCACGCTGATGCCGCCGTGGGCTACGTTGGTGATGTCGAGTTCGACGACCTCTTCTGCGTCATCTGAGGGGGTTTCGGGGTGTGCATTCACCTCTCGAGCATGACACGAAACAGCAGGGCGTGGACGTGCGGGATTCTCCGTCGATTCACCTGTTTCGGACGTTCTCACCCGCTGTGCGCGGTGAGAACGTCCGAAACAGGTGAATCGGAGCCCGCGAACACGCCTCTGCCCCCTCCTCGATCGCGACTTCGCTCCACAGAGAAAGGCCTGCAACATCCCGTGACCGTCTACCTCGCCTCCACCTCCCCCGCGCGGCTGATGCTGCTGCGATCGAGCGGGATCGAACCGGTGATCGTGCCGAGCGACGTCGACGAAGACGCCGCTGTGCGAGACGCCGAGCAGAACGGCCAGCTGTCTGCACGGGACATGGTGCTGCTTCTCGCGAGGATGAAGGCAGAGGCCGTGCGAGCACACCGGGTCGACGGCGAACCCCTGGACGGATTCATCATCGGCGGTGACTCGGCGTTCCTGCTCGACGGGGTGATCTACGGCAAGCCGCACCTGCCCGAGGTGGCCAGGGAACGCTGGCAGATTCAGCGCGGGCGCACCGGCGAGCTGCACTCAGGGCACTGGGTCATCGACCATCGCGGCGGAACGCCCGGCCCGGCGGTCGGAGCCGTCGCGACGGCAAGCGTCACGTTCGCAGCCGACATCGCAGACGACGAGCTCGACGCATACGTCGATTCCGGGGAACCGCTCAAGGTGGCCGGCGCCTTCACGATCGACAGCCTCGGCGCCCCGTTCATCACCCACGTCGACGGCGACCCGTCCACCGTCGTGGGGCTCTCGCTTCCGGCGCTGCGACGCTCGTTCGCCGAGCTCGGGGTGTTCTGGCCCTCGCTGTGGAACCGCGGCCGGGGAGCGCTGTAGCCCGCGAGAACCGGACGGTCACCGGTGCTGCTTGTAGGCATCCGTGCTGGTTTTCGACTCATTTTTGTTTGAGTCGTCCAAAAGGGACAGGTGGCCTGCCCGTAGGCTAGAGAACTGTGCCACGCATAACGAAGGTTCTGATTGCCAACAGGGGCGAGATCGCGGTTCGAGTGATCCGCGCGGCCCGCGACAGCGGAATCGCGTCGGTAGCGGTCTACGCGGACCAGGACCGCGATGCCCTGCACACCACACTCGCAGATGAGGCCTACTCCCTCGACGGTGCGACGAGCGCCGAGACCTACCTCGTCATCGACAAGATCCTCTCGGTCGCGCGTCGCTCAGGTGCGGATGCCGTCCACCCCGGCTACGGCTTCCTCGCCGAGAACGCCGATTTCGCTCGCGCCGTATCGGACGCGGGGCTGATCTGGATCGGACCGTCACCAGAGGCGATAGAGAAACTCGGAGACAAGGTCTCTGCACGCCATGTCGCCGAGCAGGTCGGCGCACCACTGGCGCCTGGCACCATCAACCCGGTCTCTGGCGCAGACGAAGTGCTCGCGTTCGTCGATGAGCACGGTCTTCCTGTCGCGATCAAGGCCGCATTCGGCGGCGGTGGGCGCGGCCTCAAGGTGGCGAGGGACCGCGCCGAGGTCGCGGAGCTCTTCGAGTCGGCCACCCGAGAAGCCGTCGCCGCCTTCGGCCGCGGCGAGTGCTTCGTCGAGAAGTACCTCGACCAGCCTCGCCACGTCGAGACCCAGTGCCTGGCGGATGCCCACGGCAACGTCGTTGTCGTCTCGACGCGCGACTGCTCGCTGCAGCGCCGGCACCAGAAGCTCGTCGAAGAAGCCCCTGCGCCGTTCCTCACCGACGAGCAGAACACCGAGCTCTACCGCGCATCGAAGGCGATACTCAAGGCCGTCGGCTACGTCGGCGCGGGAACCTGCGAGTTCCTCATCGGCCGAGACGGAACCGTCTCATTCCTCGAGGTGAACACCCGCCTTCAGGTGGAGCATCCTGTCTCTGAAGAGATCACGGGCATCGACCTCGTACGCGAGCAGTTCAGGCTCGCCGAGGGCGGCGTGCTCGACTACGACGACCCCGAGCCGATGGGGCACTCGATCGAGTTCCGCATCAACGGTGAAGATCCCGGACGCAACTTCTTGCCCCAGCCGGGCCCGATCCACGTGTTCAAGACCTTCGGCGGCCCCGGCATCCGTCTCGACTCCGGTGTGACCGCCGGCGATGAGATCTCGGGGGCCTTCGACTCGCTGCTCGGCAAGATCATCGTCACCGGTCGCACGCGCGAAGAGGCACTGGCCAGAAGCCGTCGTGCTCTCGACGAGTTCGAGATCGCCGGATTGCCGACCGTTCTGCCGTTCCACCGCAAGATCGTTCGTGACCCGGCGTTCACCGCAGAGAACGGTGAGTTCGGTGTGTACACCCGCTGGATCGAGACCGAGTTCGTGAATGACATCGAACCGTGGACCGGAGAGCCAGAGACCGGAAAGCCGCCGGCCGCTCGGCACAACGTCGTCGTCGAGGTCGAGGGCAAGCGCATCGAGGTCAGCCTTCCGACCAGTGTGCTTCCCGGCGGGGGAAGCGGGCGGGCGCTGCCCCCTGCTCCGAGGCGCGGCTCCTCTGGAGCGGGAACCGTTGTGACGTCGACCGGCGACTCAGTGTCGTCGCCGATGCAGGCGACGATCGTCAAGATCGCTGTGCAGGACGGTCAGCACGTGGTGAAGGGCGATCTGGTGGTCGTGCTCGAGGCGATGAAGATGGAGCAGCCGATCACCGCGCACAAAGACGGCACGGTCGGCGACATCAACGCAACCGTCGGCACAACCGTGTCTTCGGGGCACCAGCTGCTGACGATCAGCGGCTGAGGCGGCGCGCCTCCCCCCTCGCTCTCCTCTCCTCTCCTCTCCTCTCCTCTCCTCTCCTCTCCTCTCCTCTCACCCTCGCGATTCGCTTCACGCGCCACACTTTTTGTGACGCGCGCCCCTATCTCGGGTAGCGCGTCACAAAAGGTGTGGCGCGTGGCAGCGACGGCTCAGCTGCTCCCGCAGAAAAGTCAGCGCGCCCACGGTCTGGGCCGCGCCGACGGCAGTCCGTCGCCGATGAGGATGTCGTACAGCCTGCTGGGAGGGTGAAGATCCCGTGGCTCCCACCGCGAGAACCCCGTCACCAACCTGCGCAGCTCGTTCTCGCGATTCTTCTCGTCGATCACGGCCTGTTCCGGGGTGCGACCGTGCAGAAACAGCGGGTCACGGTACTTCGAACGCCCATCCGCCTCACCGATGTGGTCACACTCCTCCCAGTAGAAATCCGTGAAGTACTCCTTGCCGCCCGGGGTCAGAAAACGTTTCTGCAACACCGGCTCCGGAAAACCCAGAAGATGCAGCTGAACGCGGCTCTCCGACTCCGCCGGCGAGTCAGAGAGCGATGTCGAGAACTCAGCAGCAGCACGCACGCGACGGTACCCGCGTTTTCCACGCGCTCTCTCGATGAGAAACAGAATCTCGTCTCGCTGCGCGAGCACGGGTCGACGTCTCGACCACTGCGCCGAGTCCAGGGCAACCACAGCATCGGCAAACGGCAGCACGCGCGCGAGGTCCACTGCCGTCTGGGCGGGAGTCGTCACGGTGAGCCCGTCGACTGTTGTGACCTCGACGCCGTCGAGCCCTGTGCATCGGCGACGGAGTCCGCCCGTGCTGCGCCCGCCAGACGCTCGGTCCAGCGTGACATCGACCAACCGAGGCCATCGACCGAGAAGGCGGATGCCCCAGAGCGCCGCGGCAGCGAAGTGCGAGTACACAACGCCTGACCGCACCCTCTCGCTCGTGGCGAGCACGCGCATCCGGTGTTGTTCCATCTCGACGAGAGCACGCCAATCCGCGGTGTTCAGATAGGCGCCGGTGACCACGCGCACGATCTCACCGCGTTTGACGCGGGTTTGAAGTCGATAGTCGGCAATCCCGCGTGCAGCGACCTCTCGTCGACGGATGAATGCGCTGCCGTCACTCACAAAAGTCATACCGCCAGGGTGGTGCCTTCGCGAGCCACAGGGTGTGAGCGGCCGCACGATGTGGACATCCGCCCGACAGTCGTCGCCCTGTGCAGAACCACCTCGACGAGCACGCGCTACACCTTTTGTGACGCGCGCCCCTAGCTCGGGTAGCGCGTCACAAAAGGTGTAGCGCGTGATGAGAGGGTGCGGGTGCGGAGGGTGTCAGAGGACGATGTGCATGGCCTTCGCCGCATCGGTGATGCTCCCGCTGAGCGAGGGGTACACCGAGAACGCCCGGGCGATCTGGTCGACAGTGAGCCTGTGCTCCACCGCGAGGGTGAGCGGAAAGATCAGCTCACTCGCCTTCGGAGCCACCACAACAGCGCCGATCACCGTGCCGGAGCCCGTGCGCGCGAACACCTTGACGAAGCCGTCTTTGATGCCGATCATCTTGGCCCGCGGGTTCGATTCGAGGGCCAGTTTGTAGATGTCACCCTGAGCGATTCCGTCTTCGATCTGCTTCTGCGTCCACCCGACTGTCGCGATCTCAGGCTGCGTGAAGATGTTCGCCGCCACGTTGCGCAACTCGATCGGGCTCACCGCATCACCCAGCGCGTGGAAGATCGCCGTGCGCCCCTGCATCGAGGCGACGGATGCCAGCGGCATGAAGGTCGTGCAGTCACCGGCGGCATAGATGTTCGGCACAGACGTCCGCGCCACACGATTCACGCGGATATGACCGGAATCGGTCAGCTGGATGCCGGCCTCTTCAAGACCGATATTCGCCGTGTTCGGAACCGAGCCGACGGCGATCAGGCAGTGGCTTCCGGTGACCTCGCGCCCGTCTGAGAGCGTCGCCACGACTCCGTCCTCTGTGCGCTCCACCTTCTGCGCGCGCGACGTCGAGAGAACCGTCATGCCGTTGCGCGTGAACACGTTCTCGATGACAGCGGCCGCATCGGCATCTTCGCCGGGCAGCACCTGGTCGCGACTCGAGATCAGCGTGACCTGGGCGCCAAGCGCACGGTAGGCAGAGGCGAACTCGGCACCGGTCACACCGGAACCGACGACGATGAGATGGTCGGGAATCGCCTTCAGGTTGTAGAGCTGGGTCCATGTGAGAATGCGTTCACCGTCTGGCTGCGCCGTGGGCAGAATCCGCGGGCTCGCGCCGACAGAGACCACAACTGTGTCTGCCTCGATGCGGTCGAAATCGGTTCCTCCGCCACCCTGCTCCGTCGACACGATGATGGCGTCGGGGCCGTCGAGCCTGCCCTCACCCGTGATGAGCCGAACCCCGAGCTCTGTGAGGTTCTTGCGCATGTCTTCTGACTGCTGCCTGGCAAGCCCGAGCAGCCGTTTGTTCACGGCCGCGAGGTTCACGGTGACCTCCGGGCGAACGGGTTTTCCCGAGTCGCCGCGGCTGTAGAACTGCACACCCAGCTCGCTCGAGGCCTGAACCGCGAGAGCGGCTTCCGCCGTGGCGATCAGGCTCTTAGAGGGCACAACGTCAGTGATGACAGCCGAGCCGCCGATGCCCGAGCGCTCGACGACGGTGACGTCTGCCCCGAGCTGAGCCCCCGCGAGCGCCGCCTCGTAGCCACCCGGTCCGCCGCCCAGAATCGCGATCCGCTGCTTGCGCTCAAACTCATAGGCCATTACCCCATTCTCTCAGGCTGCGGAGGGCGCGACCAAACCAACCAGCGGCATCCGTCACAAGCCGGCGACACAGCACAACAGACACCAGCGGCACGCAGCACGAAGCACGCAGCACGAAGCACGAAGCACGAAGCCGATCGCACACCGCACACCGCACACCATGGTCCACTGCCGGCACACCGCGACGAGAGAGTGTTTAGACTCGAGGGATGCCACACATTGCAGTGAATCCGCTCGATCAGGCGGACATCGATCCCGCAGACGTCGCCGCGACAGCCGCGCGGGAGATCGCGGAGAAGACCGGCGTCGACCGCCACGACATCGCGCTGACGCTCGGCTCCGGCTGGGGCAGGGCCGCCGAGGTGATCGGCGAGACGACCGCAACGATCCCCGCCGACGAGATCACCGGGTTCTCGAAGCCCGCCCTCGACGGCCACGTGGGCACTCTGCGCTCGATCCTGCTTCCGGGCGGAAAACGCGCACTGGTGATCGGTGCGCGCACACACTACTACGAGGGCCACGGCGTGAGACGGGTGGTGCACAGCGTGCGCGCTGCAGCGGCAACAGGTGCGAAGACGATGATCCTGACCAACGGCGCCGGCGGCATCAAGGAGCACTGGAAACCGGGAACACCCGTTCTGATCAGCGACCACATCAACCTCACAGCCGATTCACCCCTCGAGGGCGCCACCTTCGTCGACCTCACCGACCTGTACTCCGCTCGGCTGCGCGACGTCGCCAGAAGCGTCGACGACAGCCTCGAGGAGGGGGTGTACTGCCAGTTCAGAGGGCCTCACTACGAGACGCCGGCCGAGGTGCAGATGGCCAAGACGATCGGTGGGCACATCGTCGGCATGTCGACGGCGCTCGAAGCGATAGCCGCGCGGCAGGCCGGGATGGAGATCCTCGGGATGTCGCTCATCACCAACCTCGCCGCAGGCGTCCAGGCAACGCCCCTGAGCCACGAAGAGGTGCTCGAGGCCGGTCGTGCTGCAGAAACCCGGATCAGCGCCCTGCTCGCGCAGATCGTGGCAGTCCTCTGATGAGCACCGAGAACCAGATGAAGGAACAGACACCGGCCGACGACGCGGTGCTCGATCTCGCCACCGCCTGGCTCGCCCAGGACCCGGACGACGACACTCGCGCCGAACTCGACACCCTGATCCGGGATGCCAGGGCGGGCAGCCAGATAGCACTCGACGACCTGCACGATCGTTTCGACACCCGTCTCACCTTCGGCACAGCCGGCCTGAGGGGCCGAATCGCGGCAGGGCCGAACCGCATGAACCGGGTGGTGGTGTCCCAGGCGGCAGCCGGGTTGGCCGCGTACCTGCTGGAGCGCTCTCCAGACACCACACCGCGGGTTGTCATCGGTTACGACGGCCGGGTGAAATCGCACCTCTTCGCCACGGACACTGCCGAGCTGATGGCCGGCGCAGGCATCGATGCCATCGTGCTGCCCGGTGTGCTTCCGACCCCCGTGCTCGCCTTCGCCGTGCGCTATCTCGGTGCCTCCGCAGGCGTGATGGTGACGGCGAGCCACAACCCCGCGGCCGACAACGGCTACAAGGTGTACCTCGGCGGCGACGATAACGGTTCGCAGATCGTTCCGCCCGCCGACGGCGACATCGCCGCCCAGATCAATCGAATCTCCGACTCGTTCAGCGTGCGGGAGCTTCCCCGGTCCAGTGACTTCACGGTCGCGGGCGACGATCTCGTCGACGCGTACATCGCCGAGACGGCCGCGCTCGCGACAACGCACCCGGGCGAACGCGCACCCCTCGACGTGGTCTACAGCGCAATGCACGGCGTCGGCTGGAACACGTTCTCGCGGGTGGTGACCACCGCCGGTTTCGCCGAGCCGGTTCCCGTCGCCGAGCAGCAGGAGCCCGACCCCGCCTTCCCGACCGTCACCTTTCCGAATCCAGAGGAAGAGGGCGCACTCGATCTCTCGTTCCATCTCGCCCGCGAGCGTGGCGCAGAGCTGATCATCGCCAACGATCCCGATGCCGACAGGATGTCTGTCGCCATCCCAGACGACACACGAGCAGAGGGCTACCGCCAGTTGAGCGGCAACGAAGTGGGCTGGCTGCTCGGGTGGCGCACGGCCAGGATGATCGCGGAGTCCGAGCTGCCGACAGCCGGCACGCTGGCCTGCACCATCGTCTCGTCGCCCGCGCTCGGCGCCGTCGCGAAGCACTACGGCCTCGACTTCGCCGAGACGCTGACCGGTTTCAAATGGGTTTCTCGTGTTCCCGGCCTGGTCTTCGGTTATGAAGAGGCGATCGGCTACCTCGTCAATCCACACATCATCAGAGACAAAGACGGCATCTCGGCCGGCCTCGCCTTTCTCGCGCTCGCGTCGGAGGCGAAGGCGAGGGGTGAGACCGTCGCCGACCTTCTCGACCAGTTCGCCCGGACCTTTGGCGCGTTCGCGAGCGATCAGCTCTCGATACGGGTGGTCGACCTCGGCGTGATCAAGCGGATCATGCAGGCCATGCGCACGGCGCCCCCGTTGAGCCTTGGCGGAATGCGGGTGCGCGAGATCGACGATCTGCTCGACGGTTTCGGTTCCCTTCCGGCCACGGATGCCCTGAGGTTCCGCCTCGAAGACGGCTCCCGCGTCATGGTCCGGCCCAGCGGAACGGAGCCCAAGCTCAAGTTCTATCTCGATGTCACGCTCCCCTACGATGAACGTGCTCGTTCGGCAGAGCTGCTCGCGGCGATCAGAGCAGACCTGCAGTCGTTCGCAGAGCGCGCCGCCGAGGCAGGTTAGCGATGCGGTCGTGCGGCGACCCGAGGGCCCCGGACCCGGGCATCCCGAACACCGGGTGTGGGGACCGCCGCCGCGGGCGTTGTCAGCCGAGGGCCCGTTCGAGCTTTTCGGTGAGCTCGTCGAGGTCGAAGTAGTTCTGCACCACAACGATGTCGGCGAAGGTCTTGCCGATGCGGTCGACGAGCTCGGGCGAGGTGAGGATCACCTGCGCGTCTGCCGCCTCGACCGCAACGGATGCGACGTCGCTCGCCGTGACATCCGCTTCGATGTCGAGGCGTTTCAGGGCGCGTTCGGCATTCACCTTGAGGATGCCTGAGGTCCCGACGCCTGCTCCGCAGATCGCAACGATCTTCACGAGTGCCCGCCCGTCTCTGCGTTGTGTTCCCCCGCGCCCGTCTGGGCGCCGCCGAAGAGAACCGCACGCACGTCGTCGAGAGTGGCCGACGCGGCGAGAGCCGGAATGGCTGCCGAATCGTTGAAGACGTTGGCGAGTTCGGCGATCGATGTGACGTGGCTCTCCGCGGTGGTGACGGCGAGCCCGAGCACAACATTCACCGGGTCGTTGTGCGGGTGCCCGAAGTGGACCCCTTCGTCGAGCGTGACCACGCTGATGCCCTCGTGCAGCACGTCGCTGCCGGGACGCGCATGGGCAAGGGCGAGCCCAGGCGCGATCACCACGTATGCGCCGAATTCGTCGATGACGTCGATCATGCGCTGTGTGTAGCCCGATCCGGTCGAGCCGCTGTTCTCGAGCGCCTCGCCGGCGAGCGACACCGCTGCACGCCAGTCACTGGCGTGTGCGCGCAGTGTCACTGCGTTGTCTGGGAGCGGAGGCAGCGCCATCGGGGGTCACATTCAGGATCATCGGGCGACTCGGTCGAGCCGTCTCTAGGCTACCGGTTCACTCGTCGGCGAACCTGAGCGGTGTGAACCGAACTCGCTAATTCTCGGCATCCTCGAAGCCGGTTGAGATCGCATCCGCGAGCTCTTCACGGTCTTCGAGCGGCAGAAAGGCGGCGGACGCGGCGTTCAGCTGGAACATCTCGACGTCGTCGAGGTCATAGCCGAACGCATCGCTCAGCAGGCTGAGCTCGCGGGTCAGCGTTGTGCCGCTCATGGTGCGATTGTCGACGTTCGCCGTCACCTGGAATCCGAGCTGGTAGAGCAGGTCGAACGGGTGGTCGATGAGCTCAGGCCCCCACGCGGCGATCGCCCCGGTCTGCAGGTTCGACGACGGGCTGAGCTCGAGCGTGATCTGACGGTCTTTGACCCACTGAGCGACAGGGCCGAGCGTGACGTAGATGTTCTCGTCGTCGCTGCGTTCGATCGTGATGTCTTCTGCGATGCGCACACCGTGCCCGAGCCGGAGGGCACGACCGTCGAAGAGCGCACCCTTGATGGAGGCGATGCCGTCCGCTTCTCCGGCGTGCACGGTGACGGGCAGGTACTCCTGGGCCAGGTAGTCGAAGGCGACACGGTGCCTGGACGGCGGGAAACCGAGCTCAGCGCCCGCGATGTCGAACCCGACGACGCCGCGTTCGCGGTGTCGTACGGCGAGCTCGGCGATTTCGAGCCCGCGGTCTGCGTGGCGCATGGCGGTGACGAGCTGTCCGATCCTGATCTGCCTGCCCGCGCGCGCGGCCTCGTCGATTCCCTCGTCGATGCCGCGTTGCACGGCTTCGACGGTCTGGTCAAGGGTCAGCCCGCGACCGAGATGCTGCTCGGGCGCCCACCGCACCTCGCCATAGATCACACCGTCATGTACGAGGTCTTCGACGAACTCGCGTGCGACACGGGTGAGCCCCTCCGAGGTCTGCATCACAGCTGTCGAAAGATCGAAGGTCTTGAGGTAGTCGACGAGGTTTCCCGCGTTGCACTGGGTGAGGAACCACTCGCCGAGCGCTTCGGCATCGGTGGCGGGAACATCGAGATCGATCTCGTCTGCCAGCTCGATGATGGTCTGCGGCCGCAGTCCACCGTCGAGGTGGTCGTGCAACGACACCTTCGGAAGAGCCGCAATGTCGATGCCGCCGCTGGTGTAGTAGTCGCTCGCCCTGGTCACCTGCTCAGACTATCGCGCCGCCGGCGCCTCACGCAGTGTCTTCGCGCGGCGTCTGAACCGGCTGGGCGATTGCGAGCTGCCATCGTGACCTGTTCAGCCGTCGCCAACGCACCGAATCACGCGGCATTCGGTGCGTTGGCGACGGCTGAACAGAGCCGGCGGCGTGCGAACGCCGCGCAGCCGCGCTGCACGTGGCGCCAGCTCAGAGCCGCGCGGCGATGAGCGGTCCGCCGTTCTGCACGGGCTCAGACTCGTCACCGATCCGATACGCGCCGTCGAGCGACTCGAGCGCGCGCTCGAAACGCGCCGGTTCGTCTGCGCTGAGGGTGAAGAGCGGCTGCCCCGCTTTCACCCCGTCACCGGGTTTGGCGATCAGGTCGATGCCCGCGGCGTGCTGCACTCTGTCGTCTTTGCGCGCGCGACCCGCGCCGAGGCGCCACGCCGCGATCCCGAACGGCAGGGCATCCTGCTGCACGAGCACACCGTCGCGCTCCGCGACGACGACGTGCGTTTCGCGGGCCACCGGAAGCGCGGCATCCGGATCACCGCCCTGTGCGGCGATCGCGCGACGCCAGACGTCCATGGCGCGGCCGTCGGCGAGAGCGGCCTCGACGTCGGCGTCTGGCTGCCCGGCGAGGGTGAGCATCTCGCGCGCGAGTGCGACGGTGAGCTCGACGACGTCCGGCGGTCCTCCTCCCGCAAGCACCTCGACGGATTCACGCACCTCGTTCGCGTTGCCGATCGCGAGGCCGAGCGGAACGTTCATGTTCGTCAGCAGAGCGGATGTCTTGACCCCCGCATCGTTGCCGAGCGCCACCATCGTGCGAGCGAGCTCCTCAGCACGCGCGTACTCGGTCATAAACGCGCCGGAGCCGAATTTCACGTCGAGCACAAGCGAGCCCGTGCCCTCTGCGATCTTCTTCGACATGATGCTCGACGCGATGAGCGGGATCGCCTCGACGGTGCCGGTGATGTCGCGCAGGGCGTAGAGCCGTTTGTCCGCGGGGGCCAGGCCGGCGCCAGCCGCGCAGATCACGCCTCCCACCTCGCGCAGTTGGGCGAACATCTCGTCGTTCGCGATCTCGGCGCGCCACCCTGGAATCGATTCGAGCTTATCGAGGGTGCCGCCCGTGTGACCGAGACCTCGCCCCGACAGCTGCGGCACGGCCACTCCGAAACTCGCGACGAGCGGCATCAGCGGCAGGGTGATCTTGTCTCCCACGCCGCCCGTGGAGTGTTTGTCGACCGTCGGCTTGCCGAGGTCGGCGAAGCTCATCGTCTCGCCGCTCGCGATCATCGCGAGCGTGAGGTCTTTGATCTCGCGCCTGCTCATGCCGTTGAGCAGGATCGCCATGGCCAGGGCGGCCATCTGCTCGTCGGCGACGTACTCGCGGGTGTATGCGTCGATCAGCCAGTTGATGGCGTCCGTCGACAGCTCGCCCCCATCGCGTTTGGTACGGATGAGGTCCACGGCGTCGAAGGCCTCGACGGTGGGTGTCTGATTGATGGTGCTCATGTGCGGCCTACGTCCTCGTTCCTCGTGATTGTGTCGCATCCCTCGTCTGCGGGCCTTCCGTCGTATGCGGGAGCAGGAATCCGCGCCGGCCCTGGGACCCCGCGCACCGTGCGAACTCGCAGAACGAGGTCACCGGCCCCTGAGCTCCCGCAGGTCGCGCGGACCGAAGGCGTCGGGGAGCACCTCGTCGATGGTGCGGATGCCCGACACCGTCTCAAGCAGCATGCCCGGCACGGCATGTTCGAACAGCAGCTGCCGGCAGCGACCGCACGGCATCAGCGTGTGACCATCGCCGTCGACGCAGACGAACGCCACCAGCTGGCCCCCGCCGCTTGCGTGAAGGGCTGACACCAGCCCGCACTCGGCGCAGAGTGTGAGACCGTAACTCGCGTTCTCGACGTTGCACCCGCTGACGATGCGACCGTCTGTGACCAACGCCGCTGCCCCGACCGGAAACCGGGAGTACGGCACGTAGGCCTTTCCCATGGCATCCATCGCCTCGTCGCGCAGTGCGCCCCAGCCGATGTCGCCGCCTGATACGTGAGCGTTCATGATTTGATGTAGGGCTTTCCCGCTGCCGCCGGCCCCCGGGACTGGCCGACCAGCCCGGCGACGGCGAAGATGGTCACAACGTATGGCAGCATCAGCATGAACTCGCTCGGAACAGGGGACCCGATGATTCCGAGCACACTCTGCAGATTGGTTGCGAAGCCGAACAGCAGTGCCGCGAGGGTCGCCCTGATCGGGTCCCAGCGGCCGAAGATCACCGCCGCGAGGGCGATGAACCCCATGCCCGCGGTCATCTCTTTGCCGAACGCGCCGACAGAGCCGAGTGTGAAGAACGCGCCGCCGAGTCCGGCGATCGCACCCGCCAGCGACACATTCCAGAACCGGGTGCCCGTCACGTTGATGCCGACGGTGTCTGCGGCGGTCGGATGCTCGCCGACCGCGCGCACGCGCAGGCCCCACCTGGTGTGGAAGAGGCCAACGTACACCAGCGCGACGACGGCATACATGATGTACACGATGACGGTCTGTTCGAACAGCACGGGCCCGAGAATGGGAATCTCGCTGAGCACCGGAATCGCTATCGCGCCGAAACGGGGCGGTGAGTTGAGCAGCTCGGGGTTCTGCGTGAGCACCTGCGAGTAGAAGAAGCTCGTGAGCCCGATGACCAGGACGTTGAGCACCACTCCGACGATGACCTGGTCGACGAAGTACGTGATCGAGAACGCCGCGAGCACAAACGAGACGAGCATTCCCGCGATCGCGGCCGCGATCAATCCGAGGACGAGGTTGCCCGTGATCGAGGCGATCACCGCCGAGGCGAAGGCGCCGGCCAGCAGCTGACCCTCGATGGCCACGTTGATCACTCCGACGCGTTCCGAGATGACCCCGCCCATTGCGCCGAAGATCAGCGGAACACTGAGGGTCACGGTTCCGATCAGCAGGCCGGGAACGGGGACCGTCGCATCTGCCGCGGCCCAGGTGAGGAACCCGATCATAAAGAACGCGGCGAAGACCGCTATGAACCAGATCGGGACTTTTCGGTATCGCTGCACGCGCACGAACGCCCACACGGTCATCAGAACCAGCAGCAGGGCGACGACGATTCCGGTCGCGAGCGTCGGCAGAACCAGCACGGGCAGCTGGATGACGTCGTTGCCTTGAGAGAGCCGGAAGCTGGTGGAGCCTTCTCTGCCCCCGACCACGAAGAGCAGGAGCGCGAGAAGAGCGAAGATACCGAGTGCGATCGGGGCCTTGCGGCTGCGGAGTTCTGGGACGGGTGTTGCCTGCCCGGCGGATGCCGTCGAAGACGGGGTGACTGCGCTCATTTGGCCGTCACCTCCCTCGTGACGATCGGCAGTTGTCTGCGCGGCCGTGAACCGGGTGCCGGCAGACGGAAGATCGCCCGCACAAGCGGAGGCGCTGCGATGAACAGCACGATGACCGACTGCACGACGAGCACGATGTCGATCGGAATCCCCTCTGCGGCCTGCATCGAGAACCCACCGGCCTTGAAGGCGCCGAACAGAACGCCGGCGATGAAGATCCCGACGGGCTTCGAACGACCGAGCAACGCGACGGTGATCGCGTCGAAACCGATGCCGGCGTCGATGCCCGAGCTGAAACCGGTCGTCACGGTGCCGAGCACCTGGTTGACGCCAGCGAGGCCGACGAGCCCCCCGGCGATGAGCATGGTGTAGACGTAGACGCCCTTGACGTTGATGCCGGCGACGCGTGCGGCGTTCGGGTTCTCACCGACGGCGCGGAACTGAAAGCCGAGGCTCGATCTGTTGAGCAGCCACCAGACGAAAACAGTGGCGGCGACGGCCGTGATGAATCCCCCGTGCAGGTTGAACTGCGGTCCCAGAAGATCGGGGAAGACGGCCGTCTCTTTCATCGCGGGGGTCTTCGGGTTGTTGCTGCCCGGCGCTTGGAGAGCGCCGGGGGTTCGCAGCAGGAACGAGATCAGATAGACCGCGATGTAGTTGAGCATGATCGTCACGATCACCTCGTGTGCGCCCGTGCGAGCCTTGAGAACGCCGGCGATCCCGGCCCAGATCGCCCCTGCGACGAGTCCGAGCACAACGGCCACGATCAGATGGATGACAGGCGGCAGATCGAAGGCGAAACCGGCCCACCCTGCAGCGGCGGCGGCGACCAGCATCTGCCCTTGTCCGCCGATGTTGAACATCCCGACGCGGAACGCGAGCCCGACACCGAGGCCGGCGACGATCAGCGGCGTCGCGTAGAGGAGTGTGTCAGTGAACGGCTTGACGGCGCCGAGGAATCCCTCTCGTCGGACATTGACGATGGAGCCTTGGAACAACGCGGAGTATGCACCGCTCACGGACTGCCAGATGGCGCCGACCAGGTCACCGGGGCGGGCGAAGAAGTACCCGGCGGTCTCGTGAACCCGCTCGTCCGTGATCGCGATGAGCACGGCGCCCACAACGAGGGCGAGCACAACGGCGAGCACCGAGATCATGGCGTTCCCGCCGACGATGTCGCGGAGTGCGCGCGACCAGCGCTCGTCTGTTCCGTCGTGACCGGTGCGATTCTGACTGCCCGCGATCGTGTTGCCGTCGTTCAGCTGACCGGCGGTCGGCATCTCGCCGTCGATCACGCGGCCGTCTTCGCCGCCCGTCACGGGCTTCTCGGAGTTCTTGTCGCTCATGCGGCTTCTCCCGCCCCGGCTTCTCCGGCCATCATAAGACCGAGAACGTCACGGGGGGTGTCTGCGGGCACGATGCCGACGATCTCTCCCCTGTACATCACGGCGATGCGGTCGGCGAGCGCGAGCACCTCGTCGAGCTCCGTCGACACAACCACAACGGGAAGACCGGCATCTCGTGTTTCGATGATGCGTGAGTGCACGAACTCGATGGAACCCACGTCGAGCCCTCTGGTGGGCTGGGCTGCGACGAACAGGCGCAGGTCGCGGCTCAGCTCGCGGGCGAGAACGACCTTCTGCTGGTTTCCTCCCGACAGTCGTCCGGCCTTCGTGTCGATCCCCTGCGCTCGGATGTCGAACTCGCCGACCTTCTCACGCGCGAACGCAGCGAGATAACCCAGCTGCAGGTTGCCGGCTTTGACGAACGGAGCAGACGTGATGCGGTCGAGGATCAGGTTCTCGGCAATCGAGAACTCCGCGACGAGACCGTCTTCGGTGCGGTCTTCTGGCACGAAGCCGACCCCGGCATCCAGGATCTTCCTCACCGTGAGCCCGCGCAGGGGCGCACCGTCGAGATCGATTGTGCCGGTGACGCGCGGCTGCAGCCCGATGAGCGCTTCGGTGAGCTCAGTCTGGCCGTTGCCCTGCACTCCGGCGATGACGAGCACTTCACCGCCTCGCACCTCGAAGCTCACGTCTTTGACCACGGTCTGACCGTGAGGGTCGATCACAGAGACGTTCCTCAGCACAAGTGCGGCGTCACCCAGGGTCGGCGCGTTCTTCTGCACGGTCAGCGACACCGCCCGGCCGACCATCAGCGACGCGAGCTCGGTGTTCGTCGCCGTCGGAGAGGCCTCACCGACCACCTTGCCCAGTCGGATGACGGTGATGCGATCGGCGACCTCCCTGACCTCGCGGAGCTTGTGCGTGATGAACACGATCGACGTGCCTGCGTCTCGCAGCTGCCTCATGATGTTCATCAGCTCATCGGTCTCTTGCGGCGTGAGCACGGCCGTCGGCTCGTCGAAGACGAGCACCCTGGCATCGCGTGAGAGCGCCTTGACGATCTCGACCCGCTGCTGCACGCCGACGGGCAGGTCTTCGACGAGGGCGTCAGGGTCGATATGAAAACCGAAGCGATCAGAGATCTCGCGCACCTGTGCACGCGCCGCCTCGAGGTCGAGCCTGCCGCCGAATCCGGTCTGCTCGTGGCCGAGCATCACGTTCTCGGCCACGGTGAAGACGGGGATGAGCATAAAGTGCTGGTGCACCATGCCGATTCCCGCGTTCATGGCGTCACCGGGGCCGGCGAAGTGCTTGACGTCGCCGTCGATCAGAACGTCGCCGTCGTCGGCCTGGTAGAGGCCGTACAGGACGTTCATCAGCGTGGACTTTCCCGCGCCGTTCTCACCGAGCAGGGCGTGGATCTCGCCTGACTCGACGGTGAGGTCAATGTGGTCGTTTGCGACCAGGGCACCGAATCTCTTCGTGATGCCGCGAAGTTCTAACTTCATGGTTCCTGATTCTCGGGACACGGTCGACACGCTCCCGGGGAGACCTGGTGGCCTCCCCGGGAGCAGTGCTGGCTACTGCGCGAGGTACGACTCGACAGTGACCTCACCGCTGATGATCTGCTCCTGCAGGGCTGAGACCTCATCGGCGAGCTCTGCGGGAACGCGATCCGCCCAGTCATGGAAGTCGGCCAGGCTGACGCCGCCGTTCTCGAGCGTGCCGACGAATGGCGTGCTGTCGAACTCGTCCTGCCCGGCGGCGAGCACGGCGTCATACACACCGACGTCGATGCCCTTGCGGATCGAGGTCAGCAGCAGGTCGGCGACGGTGGAATCGCTCTCGTAGACGTCGGCGTCGACGCCGACGAGTGCGATCTCACGGTCGGCGTCACGGATTGCGGACGCAGCGCTCTGGTAGATCGGGCCACCGACGGGCAGGAGAACGTCGACGTTCTGGTCGATCAGGCCCTGAGCCGCGGTCTGCGCTTCGATCCCGGCCTCGAAGCCACCGGTGAAGGTGTCGAGTCCGAGCGTCTGCACGTCTTTGCCCTTGACCTCGTTGTAGTGGTCTGCGCCCTGTTTGAACCCTTCCATAAAGATCGTCACGGTCGGGATGTTGACGCCGCCGAAGGTGCCGATGACACCGGTCTCAGAGACGCCGGCGGCGAGGTAACCGCCGAGGTATGCGGCCTGCGCCGTGTCGAAGATGATCGGCTTGATGTTCGGCGAGTCGGTCTCGCCGTCCTGGTCGATGTCGACGGTGTCGTCGATCGAGACGAACTCGACATCTGGGTTGTTCTCGGCTGCCTTGGCCGTCGCCGGGGCGAGCAGGAAGCCGACAGTCACAATGAGGTCACAGCCCTGGTCGATCAGGCTCTCGAGGTTGGGCTCGTAGTCGGTCTCCGTGGCGGACTCGACGGTCTTCGGCTCGACCTCGAGCTCATCCGCCGCCTTGGTGAGGCCTTCGAAACCGAGCTGGTTGAACGACTTGTCGTCGAACCCGCCGGCGTCTGAGACCATACACGGGAGAAAGTCAGATGCAGCGTCGCCTCCGTCGTCCCCTCCGCTCTCTTCGGGAGCCTGGCCGCAGCCGGCGAGCAGGACGATGATTCCGGCACCGGCAATGGCGCTGAGCCCCGCTCGTCTTTTTGTGATTGTCAAGGTGTCCTCCAAGGTGCTGTCCCGCGCAGGACGCAGGGTCGATATGGCACAACGTTACCCAAAGTTAAGAACGCTTCCCGTCACGCTGCGCATTCGCAGCTGAAGCGTTACACAAGGGTTTCCTGCCAGATCCTAGAGCGAAACACGACCCGATTCCGGTGTCTCCACACAAGAGCAACAGTGCCCGAGACACTTGCTCTTAAGAGCAGGTTGCGGCGAATCTGCGCATCCAGACCAACGGACGCGGGGGTGACAGCGGGGCGGGAACAGCGGGGCGAGGACGGCGGGGCGAGGACAGGGGACCAGCCGGGAGGGGGATGACAGCGGCAGATGCTCGCGTACGTCAGCGCTCCCCCTCCGGCGTTGCGGAGCCCCATATGGTCACGGCGCGCTTCTGGCGATCTCGTTGACCTTTCCGTGCTTGAGGTGAAGGCGGCGTTCCGCGCGCTTCGCGACCGCTGTGTCGTGGGTCACGATCACGAGGGTGAGCCCGTGTTCGCGCCAAAGCCCTTCGAGCAGCATCATGATGTCGTCTCGGGTTTCTTCGTCGAGGTTGCCCGTGGGTTCGTCGGCGAGCAGCACCCTCGGCTCCTTCACAAGGGCGCGGGCGATCGCAACGCGTTGTTGCTGACCCCCCGAGAGCTGCCCGGGCAGGTGGCCCCCGCGGTCGCCGAGGCCGAGGGATGCGAGGGCATCCGTCGCCTTCTTCTCGCGCTCCGAGACCGCGGTGCCGAACGGCACAAGGGCCATTTCGACATTCTCACGCGCCGTCAGCGTCGGGATGAGGTTGAAGTTCTGAAAGACGATGCCGATCTGGCGAGCGCGCACCCGGGTGAGCGCCGATTCGCCGAGGGATGCGAGGTTGTCGTCACCGAGGGTCACGCTTCCAGACGTCGGGCGGTCAAGCGCGCCGAGCATCTGCAGCAGGGTGGATTTGCCACCGCCCGTCGGGCCCTGGATGGCGACCATCTGTCCGTCTGGGATCGTCAGGTCGACCTTGTTGAGGGCTGTGACCTTGTTCTTCGTCTGGGTGTAGGTCTTGGTGACCTGGTTGAGGGTATAGATGATGAGTCCTTGTCGATAGTGGTCGGGATCGAGATGGGTCGGTGCGGCAGCGGATCAGGCAACGGAACGGAGAGCGGCGGCGGGGCGCAGCCTCGAGGCGCGCCAGCCGCCAATCGCCCCGGCGAGAAGGCCGCCGATGATCGCGATGGCCGCTGCGATGACGAGAACCGACGGTGTGACAGGTGCGTTCAGGGCGACGTCGACAGACGCCGCGGCAGACGACTGCGCGGCACCGAAGCCGCCGGACGCAGCGCCCTCAGGAACGGCATCCGGCATACCGCCAGCACCTGCCGCTTCTGTGGTCGTCGCGCTGCTGAGCGTGGGCGCCGCCGCATTGATGATGAGGATCGCCGACAGCCCGACGGCGACACCGATCACTCCGCCGATGAGAGCCTGCACTGTCGACTCACCGGCCACCTGCCCGACGATTCGCCTGTTCGACCAGCCGATTGCCTTCAGGGTGCCGAACTCTCTGGTGCGGCGGGTGACCCCGGAGATCGTGAACAGAACGGCGATGAGGAAGGCCGCCGCCAGCACGAGCAGCGAGAGCCACGTGCCCAGGTTCGCGATGAGCGAGGCCGCTGACGACAGCGATCCCGAAACGCCCGCGGCGAGGTCTTCTTGAGTCGACACGGTGGAATCGGGCAGTGCTGCTTCGAGATCGGCTTTCACCTGCGAGATCGCGTCGGCCGAATCGGCCTGCACCGAGATCGTGCTCACCTGACCGTCGACCTCGGCGAGAGCCTGCGCGACGTCGAGTGAGATGTAGACGTTCGCCGCGGTCTCGGCGTCGGCCGACGTCGACGCCACGGTGCCGACGACCTCGAAGTCGGAACCGCCGATGTCGATCGTGTCACCGATCGCGATCTCTGCCGAGGTCGCATAGTTCGCGTCGAGCACGGCGACCTGCTCGCCCGTGTCGCTCGCGCTGAGGCTACGGCCCTCGTCGAGTTCGACAGCCGAAAGCGGGCCGACGGATGCACCGGCGAGGTCGACGCCGATCACGGTGAACGACTCGACGTTGAAGGAGCTGCCGCCGAAGCCACCCGCCCCGCCTTCGGGACGAGCAGCGTCCCCTTCCGGGCTCTCGGCCATCGCGCCGGCCTCGGGCAGTTCGCCGTCGAAGGTCGTGTTCGTCAGGGCCAAGGTCGCCGATGCTGCGGCAACGCCGTCGATCCCGAGCACCGTGTCGAGCAGCGACTGGTCGAAGGTCGTTGTGCCTCGGTCGGCGCTCAACCGAGACTCGCTGATCTCGGCGGTGCCGTCCTCGGTCGTTGTTCCCTCTTCAGCGCCGAAAGAGAAAGCTCCAGGCCCTTCGCCCATCTCCCCGTCTTCCGGCGTCGTGGGGGTCGCCGTCACCGTGACGTCTGTGCCAACGCCGTAGACGGAGCTGAGCACACTGGTCTGTGCGTCCTTGATGCCCGCCGACACGGCGTTGACGACGATCACGAGCGCGATCGCCAGAGCCATGCCGATGGCAATGATGATTGTTTGTTTGCGGCGCCCGACAAGCTCACGCCGCAGATAGGTGGCGAACATTCAGAATCCTCACTTGTGCGACCCTGTGCCGCATCGATTCTGACGTTACGAGAGCAAGTTATGACCCACCCATCAGCCGCTTATGTTTTTCCTATCTCTGACGATTCCCGCCGGTTCCCTGTCGGTGGGCGGTACCGGCAGGGAACCGGGCGTAGCCGCGTGGTCGCTGTGCGCGGCGATTCGGCGGTGTGGCCAGGCTCGATCGCAGTCATCACAACGACAGCGGTCTGCGCACGAGGAGCTGTGCAGACGAGGACAGCGGCGTGGCGGCTTAGAACAGCGTGTACCCGCCGTCGACCACAAGCACCGTCCCCGACATGAAACTCGCTGCGTCTGACGCGAGGAAGACGACGGACGGGCTCACCTCGTCCGGGCTCGCGTAGCGCTGCTGGGGTGCGTCCTCGATCCAATAGCGGCGGAACCGGGGTTCGTCGACGGGCGACATGTCGGTCTTGATGTAGCCGGGGGCGACCGCGTTCACGCGGATGCCGAGAGGCGCCCACTCTGCGGCGAGAGACTTTGTGAGCTGATGCACCGCCGCCTTGGACGCGTTGTACGCGGGCTGCATCTGCGGGCGGTTGACGATCATGCCCGAGATCGAGCCGATGTTGACGATGCTGCCGGAGCCGCGAGCGATCATGTGGGCGCCGACCTGCTGCGAGACGTGCCAGAGCGCTGTCAGGTTCGTGTCGATGACATGCGACCACTCATCGTCTGTGACCTCGAGTGCCGGGTTGTGGACACAGGCGCCGGCGTTGTTGATCAGGATGTCGACGCGCCCCGCCTGATGGATCGCGTCGGCGACGATGCTGTTCACGCTCGCGCGGTCTGTCAGGTCTCCCAGCACAACGTATGCGCTGCGTCCGAGCGCTTCGATCTCGGTCCTGAGCTCGGCGGCGGCCTCGGCATCACGGCCGTGGACAACGACATCCGCTCCCGCTTCGGCGAGCGCGAGCGCGAAGGCGCGCCCGAGGCCTCGTGTGGCGCCGGTCACCAGGGCTGTCCGATCGGTGAGCTGGAAAGTGTCGAGGACTGTCATGCGTTTCTCCTATGTGAGGTGGTCGATGATCGCGCCGGCGCGGTGTTGCGGCGGCGCGGATGCGTATTCGGTGACGTCGGAGGAGCCCCGCTCCCTGCGGGCGCTCCTTCTTCTCGCGGCGAGGGGGCGAGGCGTTCCGAAGCCTCGCCCCCTCGTCACTGCGTCAGTCTTCGATCAGGCCGGCTTCGCGATAGAGGTCGACGTACTCCTGCGCGTTGTCCTTCGTGATCAACGGGTTGCCCACGTCGACGTTCACCTCGTCCTCGGCACCTGTGAGCAGGTCGTGCACCGCCTTGAGGTTCAACTGGGCGAGTTCGCGGGCGTTCTGCAGCGAGGTGGCGGTCATGATGCCCTCCTGGATGAGGAGCGTGGCCTCGGGAGTGCCGTCGACACCGTAGGCGAGGATGCCGTCGAATCCGGATTTGCCCTTCACCGCCTCGAGGGCCCCGGATGCCATGTTGTCGTTCATCGAGACGATCGCGTCGATCTGGGAGTTCGCCAGAGACCAGTCCTCCATCAGGGTGAGGGCCTCGTCCTTGTTCCAGTTCGCGATGTCCTCCGCGACGATGGTGACGTCGGGGCGCTTGTCGAAGAACTCCTTCTGCCACGCGTCGCGGCGCGCGGTGCTGTGGAAGTTGCCGGCGGGCCCGTTGAGCACCACGACGTTGGCGTTCTCAGGGATCTGCTCCAGAGCGGTCTGCGCCACCACCGCGCCCTGGTCGTAGGGGTTCGCATCAACAGAGCTGGCGCCTTCGACGTCTTCGACGCGCGGGTTCGTGGTGATGGTGACGATGCCGGCGTCGACGGCCTGCTGAATGTAGGGCAGCTGTGCGTCCGCGTTGTTCGCCTGGATGATGATGGCGTCGAACTGGTTGGCGATCGCGTTCTCGATCATCCGGTTCTCGACCTCGTCGTCGGCCTGTCCGTCGAACACCTCGAGGGTGATGTCGTCGTAGTTCTCGGCCTCGGTCTTCATCTCGTTCGCGAGCCATGCGGCGAACGAGTCTGCCTGCGCACGGGCGATGTACGCGACGCGGTACTCGTCCTTCTGCTCGCGGTCGCCGCCACCGGAGCCGGGGTTGCCGGTGGTGACGGCACAGCCAGCGAGGCTGACTGCGGCGGCGGCTACAGTGCCGAGCGCGATGATCCTGCGGGTGAAAGTCTTCATTGAGTTCTCCTAGCGGGTGGGTTGCGAATGTGCGTTCTGAGGGTGTGCGTGTGTCAGGGCCTGGGTTCTGCACCTCCGGACGGCGCTGCGGACGATCCGCTCCCCGGTGGAACCGTCTCGCCCTGTGCGTCGGTTTTGAGAATGATGGTCTTGGCTTTGCCGCGCTTGCTGAACACGTCGTAGGCGACGGCGACGACGATGATCAGCCCCATCACGATCTGCTGCACGTATGAGCCGATGCCGATGAGGTTCATGATGTTGCCCAGCACGCCGACGATGAGAGCCCCGGCGAGGGTGCCCGCCACGGTGCCCACTCCGCCTGAGAAGCTCGTCCCGCCGATGATCGGCGCCGTGATCGCCTGCAGTTCGTAGCCGATGCCCGCGTTGGGAAGACCGGCGTTGACACGCGACATAAAGATGACACCGGCGATTCCGACCAGGGCGCCATTGACGAGGAACGCCTGGTACTTCACCCGTTCGACGGCGATGCCGGCCGCGCGCGCAGCTTCCTCGTTGCCGCCGACCGCGTACACGGAGCGTCCGTAGCGGGTCTGGTTCATGAGGTACCAGATGATCACCGTGATGACGAGAAGGATCAGCACCGGAATCGGCATCCAGCCGAGGTTGCCCTGCCCGATGAGGATGAAGTCACCCAGTTGCAGGACGTTCTGCCCCTGTGTGAGCTCGAGCACCGCCCCGCGCGCCATCAGCATCATGCCCAGAGTGACTATGAACGCGGGGGTTCGCAGGGTCGCGACGAGGAAGGCGTTGACCAGGTTGCAGATCACGCCGACAGCGATGCCCGTGAGGAACGCGAGCAGCATGTTGTCGGTCGCTTTGTACACCATGACCGACGCGACCCCGGCGAACGCCATCACGGCGCCGGCGGAGAGGTCGATCATCCCGCCGATGATCAGGGTCATCGCCCCATAGGCGAGGATCGTGATCACCGCCACCTGTCGCAGCACGTTGAACAGGTTGTCGCTGCTCAGGAAGTTGGGGCTCAGGAAGCTCGCTGCCACGAACACCACCAGGAGGATGATGAAGATGGAGTAACGGCTCGCCTCGAAGGTTTTCAGCTTTAACGGCATTGTTATGCCACCTCTATTTCGTTCATGGCGTACGTGAGGATGGTTTCCTGCGAGAACTGGTCCGGCGTCAGCTCGGCGGTGATCCGGCCTGCCGACATAACATAGATGCGATCGCACATGCCGATCAGCTCGGGCAGCTCGGAGGAGATCATGAGGATGCCGCGCCCCTGCCTGGCGAGCTCGGTCATGATCTTGTAGATCTCGAACTTGGCGCCGACGTCGATGCCTCGTGTCGGTTCGTCGAGCAGCATCACCTTCGGGTCGGCGATCAGCCAGCGGGCCAGCAGCACCTTCTGCTGGTTGCCGCCGCTGAGCGACTCGATGCGCGTCTCGGTGCTCGGCGCCTTGACGTTCATCTTCGTGAAGTACTCCTCGACGAGCTTCTCCTCGTCGCGGACGTGAGTGAAGCCGCCGTGGATCACCTTTTTCAGGCTTGCCAGGGTCGCGTTCTTCTTGATGCTCAGCTTGGGGATGATGCCGTCCAGGCGCCGATCCTCCGGAAGCATCGCCACGCCGTGCGCGATGGCCTTCTGCGGCGTGGTGAGCTTGGCCTCTTTGCCCTCCACCGTGATCGTCCCTCTGTCGAGGGGATCGAGACCGAACACGGCGCGGACCACCTCGCTGCGCCCCGCCCCGATGAGGCCGGCGAGGCCCACGATCTCTCCGGCGTTGATTCTCAGATCGATGTCCTCGAACACCTGGGCTCTCGAGAGTCCTGAGGCCTCGAAGACGGTGTCGCCGATGTCGATGCGTTCCTTCGGATAGGACTGGTGGTCGAGGTCCCGACCGACCATCTGGGCGATGACCTGGCTCGGTGTGATCTGCACCGCCTGCTGCGAGCTGACGACTGTGCCGTCGCGGAGAACACTGATGTCGTCGGCCAGCTCGAAGACCTCGTCCATCTTGTGGGAGATGTAGATGATCGATTTGCCGCGAGCGCGCAGATCGCGGATCTTTGCGAAGAGCGATTCGACCTCGCGGTGCGCGATGGCCGAGGTCGGCTCGTCCATGATCAGGATGTCGGCGCTGTGGTAGACCGCACGCACGATTTCGAGGGTCTGGATCTCCGACACCGTGAGCGTGCTGAGACGACGGTTCACGGAGAAGTCCAGGCCTTCTTCCTCGAGCAGCCGCCTGGTCTCGCTGCGGATGTATCGCCAGTCGACCTTTCCGAATCTCATCGGCAGGCGGCCGAGGAAGAAACTCTCGGCGATCGTCATCTCGGGGACGTAGTTCAGTTCCTGAGCGATCATCGCGATCCCGTTGGCTCGCGCTTCGATCGGGTTCCTGATGCGCACGTCCTCGCCATGGACGCGGATCGATCCGGTGTCAGGCTGGTAGATGCCGTTGATGATCTTCATCAGCGTCGATTTGCCTGCGCCGTTCTCGCCGCAGAGCGCGTGAACCGTCCCGGGACGCACGTCGAACGACACGTCGTCGAGCGCCTTCACACCCGGAAAAGACTTCGAGACGGTCTTCACGGAGAGCATCGTGTCGCTCATACGGCGCCTCGCACCAGCGGATCCTCGACGACGCGCACTCCCGGCTGAACGATGCGTTTGAGCGAGTCGATCGCACCGTCTCCCGTCAGCGCCTCTTCGACCTGCTCGATCCCGTACACGTGGGTGACGAGGGAGTCGAGCTCGACCTGGCCAGACGCGAGGAGCGCCCGGGCGATCGGCCAGGTGTTCGTGTAGCGGAACGTGCCGGTGACGTTCAGCTCGCGCATCGCGACGTCGGGAACGGAGAGCGGGAACTCGTCGGCGCTTCCGACCAGCACAACGGTCCCGCCCGCACGGACCGAGCGGATGCCGTTGAGAATAGCCGGTGTGGCGCCGGAGGCGTCGATGAACACGTTCGCGGCGAGGCCCTCAGTCGACTCGGCGGCCGGGTCGACGACACGGACGCCGTAGCGAGCGGCGAGCTCGCGCCGTGCCGGATTGATGTCGGCGATGACCACGTCGGCTGCGCCGAACGCGCGTGCGACCTGGCCCGCGATGATGCCGATAGGGCCGCCGCCTGCGATGAGGACGGTGTCGCCGACCTTGACGCCGCCCTTCTGGGCGGCGGCGATGCCGACCGACAGGGGTTCCATCAGGGCGGCCGCGTTGTCGCTGATCGAGTCGGGGACCTCGTATGCGAAGTCGTCCTGGATGAGGACGTACTCGCAGAACGCACCGTCGACCGGGGGCGTCGCGTAGAACTCCATCTTGGGGCAGAGGTTGTATGCGCCCTCACGACAGAAGTCGCACACTCGGCACGGACGCTGCGGTTCGACCGCCACACGCTGTCCCACGCGCGCGGCGTCGACGTCTGAGCCGACTGCGACGATCTCGCCGCTGACCTCGTGGCCGAGGATCAGCGGGGACTCGACGACGTACGGGCCGATGCGCCCGTGTGCGAAGTAGTGCACGTCTGAACCGCACACGCCGACGCTATGCACGCGGATCAGAACCTCGTCGGCGGCGGGCACCGGCACCGGCCGTTCCTCGAGGACGAGGTCACGCACTCCTCGAAGCACGCTCGCGGTCATCTTCGACGGGATCTCGCTCATGTTGTCTCCTTCATTTCGTAGGTCTGCGGAAAGTGCTTCAGGGTTTCACGGGCACGGCGAACACACCCGGGACGGAAGCGCCCTCTGACATCAGGGCCGCCGGGCCATGGCGCCGGTCCCCTCCGACGCACCGCCCCATGCTCATCCCGGACATGCTCATCCCGGACTGAGCGCAGGGAGGAGCCCCCGACTCTCGCGCAGACACCCCGGCGAGCACGGATCCGGTTGTCACGGTGCTGCGACCAGTCGGGTCACGTCGATCGACGGCTGACAACGTGAACTCCTTCGTTCGAGGCCTGCGGGGTGGGATACGGGTTTGTTGCATATTAGAACGTACAAAACCGAAACGTCAACTGTGAACATACATCCTTACGAATTCAGGTCTTATCGTTCTGAATCGAGGAGAAATGATCCTTGTAACGTTTATCTTGATACCATTGAGACGTGAGTAGGCCGAGAAAACAGCAACCGCCGCCGACGCTGACGAGCATCGCCCGCTCACTCGGGCTCTCCCCCGCGACGATCTCGAACGTCTACAACCACCCGGAACGGGTCTCTGAAGCGGTGCGGGAACGTGTGCTCGCTGCTGCGGAGGCTGCGGGATATGCGGGACCGGACGCCGTCGCCCGTCGTTTTCGTCGTGGAAAGTCCGAAACGATCGGCGTCGTCTTCACCGACGAGATGTCGTTCGCTCTGGCAGACCCGGCCTCGGTCTCACTCCTCGCCGGTCTCTCCACCGTGCTGCAGCAAGCTCGGCTCAACCTGCTCCTGTTGCCCGCGGGCCCGCCCCTCGGCGACTCGCGGGTGTCCAACGTTATGGGGGCGGTCGTCGACGGTTTTGTGGTCTACTCCGTTCCGGAAGGCGACCCGCACCTCGCCGCTGCCCTCAAACGACGTCTGCCCACCGTCGTCGTCGACGAGCCGGAAGACGCGGGCGACGCCGACTGGCTGGGCGTGGACGACCACTCGGCGACTGCCGATCTCGGGCGTTATCTGGGCCGGCTCGGGCATCAGAGGGTCGGGGTCATCACAACGAGACTCGGCCGTTCGCGCCACAACGGGCCAGCGGAGGACGGGACATGGAAGGACGCGGCGTACTCGGTGCAGCGCAATCGCATCCACGGCCTCATCGAAGGCCTCTTCGGGGCCGGCGGCGGCCCGCTGGCGATCGAGGAGCGCTTCGAGAACACCGTCGAGGCAGGGACCACGGCGCTCCACGCCCTGATGCAGCGTCATCCCGACATCACGGCCGTCTGCTGTTTCGGTGATGTGCTCGCCATCGGCGCTCTCGAGGGAGCACGCCAACGGGGGCTGAGCGTGCCGGGCGACCTCACGATCACCGGCTTCGACGACATCCCCGAGGCGACTCGTGCGGGCCTCACCACGCTGCGCCAGCCTCTGTTCGAGAAGGGCAGGCTCGCCGGAGAGATGCTGCTCAGTCACCCTCTCGCCGATCATCCCCGGCGCAGATATCTGCCCACCACTCTGGAGGTCCGCGCGACAAGCGGACGTCCGGCAAAGAACTGACGTCGACCGGACGATGCCCGCCGAGGGTCGTTGATCGCCCTAGTCCACCCCGACAGCCGCGAGAGCGGCCTCGACGTCATCGGCAAGTGTCGGCGGCGTGAACATCAGGACCTGCCGCACGGTGAGGCCCTCTGACCAGGAGGTCTCACGCCGCACGGCGTCTGCCTTGCCCGGATCGTGGCGGGCGATGGCGTCGAGCAGGGCTCGGTAGGCGCGCGGGTCGTCGATGATCGAGGCCGTCGCCGAATCGAGACCGTACGGTCCGCTCGGAGCCGGGGACGGTGCATCGGGGACAACCCATTGGTGCCGGCCAGACCCGATGGTCGGTGCGTCGCCGACGAGCGTGCCGGGCAGGTCGACGACGGCTGTCGCGTTCGGTGGAACGGTGGCTGTCACCACGATCGCCCCGCCCTCGCGACGCCAGGCGACTTCTGCGGGCCCGTACGGGGTGGTGTGCCTGGCTTCGGCGTGGTCGAGACCCGCGATCGGCCGTGGTGCGATGCGCAGGCGACGGTAGCCGGGGGCATCGGGCGCGAGCCCGGCCACGGTCCGGTGGAGCCAGTCGGCGACCGCCCCGAGTGCGTAGTGATTGAACGAGGTCATCTCGCCGGGATTCACCGAGCCGTCCTCGAGCATGCTGTCCCAGCGCTCCCAGACGGTGGTCGCGCCCATGGTCACCGGGTAGAGCCACGAGGGGTTCTCGGTCTGCAGCAGGAGACGGCCAGCGGTGTAGACCTGGCCGCCGTCGGCCAGGGCGTCGGCCACAAGAGGTGTGCCGACGAAGCCGGTGCCGATGCGGTATCCGTCTGCGCGCACAAGCTCGGCGAGACGACGAGCGAGCCGCTCACGCACGTCGGGCTCGGTGACGAGACCGAATCGCAGGGCGAGGGCGTATGCCGTCGGCGCATCGGACATCATGCGCCCTGCCGGAGTGACGTATTCGGCGACGAAGGCGCGCCTGCTCCTCTCCGCCCGTTCGGCGAAGTGAGCCGCGTCCTCCGCGAGTCCGAGCACCGCCGCTGCGCCCGACACGATGCGAAGCGAACGGACCAGATAGGCGCTCGCGACGATGTCTGGGTCGACTCTGGACTTGGCCGGTTTGTCTGGAGGTGAGGTGGGGTCGAGCCAGTCGCCGTTCTGGAAGGCGCCTGACCACAGCCCGTCGGACGACACCCGCAGCACAACCTCGGCCCACGCGCGCATGCTCGGATATTGAGCCCGCAACAGCCCGCTGTCGCCGAACCGCTCGTACATCACCCAGGGCACGATCGTCGCCGCGTCACCCCATGCCGCCAGCGCGGGCGGTTCCCCCGGCCCCTCCAGCACCGAAGGCACGACCACCGGCACCGTGCCGCCGAGGCGCTCCTGCTCGAGGCTGAGGTCGCGCAGCCAGGACTCGAGGAAGCCGGAGCAGTCGTAGAGGAACGTCGCCGCGGGGGTGAAGACCTGCAGGTCTCCCGTCCAGCCGAGGCGCTCGTCGCGCTGCGGGCAGTCCGTGGGGATCGACAGGAAGTTGCCGCGCATGCTCCACACGATGTTCTTGTGCAGCCGGTTGAGCAGCGTGTGAGACGACTCGAACCAGCCGGTGCGGGTCATGTCGGTGTGCAGCACGATGGCTGTGACGGCAGCGGGATCCACCTCGCCAGGCCATCCGTCGATCTGAGCGTAACGGAAGCCGTGGAAGGTGAACCGCGGCTCGAAGACCTCGTCCCCCGAGCCGTCGAGCTCGAAGACGTCCGTCGCGGCGGCGTTGCGGAGCGGACGCAGGGCAAGCTCCCCGTCCTCGAGCACCTCGGCGTGCCGGAGCGTGAGGCGCGTTCCCCGTGGCCCCGTCACGCGCAGCCGGAGCCTGCCGACGAGGTTCTGCCCGAAGTCGAGGATCGTGCCACCGGAGGGCGAGCGGAGAACGGATGCCACGGGCACCTCGTCGATGCGCCGAACCGGTGGCGCCACTCGGGCCTCTGGGGCAGGGGTCGTCACCGGGAGGATCCGTGCGGCTGCCCAGTGCGCGTCGTCGAACCCAGGGGTTGACCATCCTGCCTGGCGCCGCCGGGCATCCTGATGCTCACCGCCGTAGAGACCGCTGTCGACGACCTCTCCCTCGCCCGAGGCGAGCCAGCTCTCGTCGGTGGCGACGGTCTCGCGACTCCCGTCGGCGTACTCGATCTCGAGCTGGGCGAGGAGCGAGGGCTGGTCTCCGTAGACGCGTTCGGCGAAGTCGAAGAACCCGTATTTCTCCGTGTACCAGGCGCCCGCGATGGTCGCGGCGAGCACGTTCTCCCCTGGCACGATCAACGCTGTGACGTCGACGGTCTCGTGCACGAGGCGGTCGCGGTAGCTTGTCCACCCGGGCGAGAGCACCGAATCGTCGACGGCCACACCGCCGAGTTCGAGCTCCGCAACGCCGAGCGCGGTCCAGAACAACCGCGCCCGCTCGATCGGCCGGTCGACGGTGAACGGGCGGCGGAGGAGCACCGGCTGTGCGGGACGCCCGGGATCGGCGAGCCCGATCGGCCGCGCCACCCACATCCCGGAGCCGAGGAAACCAGCCTCGACCCGAAGCGGGTCGCTCCAGTCCGTCGCACGTCCAGACAGGGCCGTCGCCCGCACACGGACTTCGCGCGACTCGCCGGGCAGAAGCGGCGCGAAAGGCCACTCCACCAGCACCGAGTCCGGTCCGTCGAGCAACACTGTCTCGTCGCCGCTTCTCAGCTCGGCCGCCCCCTGGAGCCAGTCCGGCTCGGTCGTCTCGACCGTCCAGCTGAGGCGGGGCGTCGGAGTGCCGACCATCGGGCTGTCGTCGCGCGACTCGGCGCGAAGCCGGCCGATCCGGGCAGGAGGACGCCCCTGTTCCTGTGTCGCCGTCTCCGTATCGGTCACTGCGCTGCCCCTTCGTGCTCGTACTGATCGATTGTGGTGACGTCGTCGGTCGTGTGGATGCCGTTGTGCCGACGGGCCGGCGCCATCGTTATCGTGTTCGAGACGCGCAGGTCCGCGACCGAATCGCCCACCGAGAGGGTGAACTCGCCCGGTTCATACTGCCACCCGTCTGACCAGTGCGCGAAGGCGCGCGCGGAGAGATCGACGCTCCACGCGACGGTCCGTCCCGCCGCCGCCCGGACGACCGCGAAGCCGATCAGCCAGCGCACGGGACGGTCCACGGTCGAGTCGGAGCGTTCGGCGTACACCTGGAGCACGTGTTTGCCGGCGCGCTCACCCGTGTTCGTTGCGGTGCCGACGAGGCGGGCGTCGCCCGCCTCGAGCGACCCGTCGACGGCTGTGTCGCCGATCGTCCACGTGGTGTATCCGAGACCATGGCCGAAGGGGAACAGCGGTTGTGTCCCGGCGCGCAGCCAGGCCCGATAGCCGACGTGAATGCCCTCGTCATAACGGAGAACACCGTTCTGCGGGGAGACGTCGACCACGGGGACGTTGCCGAGTGCGACAGGCCACGTGGTCGTCAGGCGTCCACCCGGTTCGGCGAGGCCGAACAGCACGTCGGCGAGAGCCGATCCCATCTGCTCGCCCCCGAAGTAGCCGAGCATCACCGCCTGCACCTCGTCGATCCACGGAAGCTCGACCGGAGAGCCGGCGTTCACGATCACAACCGTGTGCGGATTGACCGCGGCGACCGCCCGCACCAGTTCGGTCTGACGGCCGGGGAGCTCGAGGGACGAGCGGTCGTAGCCCTCAGACTCGACCTGCGAGTTCGTGCCGACGACGACGATCGCGACGTCGGCCTCTGCGGCCACCTGCACCGCCTCGGCGAGGAGTCCGTCCGGGTCTGAGTCGTCTGGAGCGAGGCCGAGAGTCACCGAGAACGTGTTGGGCGCGCCCGGTCCGCCCTGCAGTTCGAACTCGGCCCGCAGCTCGACCGGCACCCCGCTGGTGACGTCGACGACTCCGGTGGCCGATGCGGGGGCGAGGAATGCCGCTCCCAGGTCGGTTCCCTCGACGAACGGTGACTCGTCGAGGATCAGCCGGCCGTCGACGAACAGCCGCCCGTGCGCCGACGTCGCGAATCCGAGCTTCAGGGTCTCGCTCCGCTCCGGCGTGTAGACGGTGTGAAGCACCAGGCGGTGCGCCTCCTCCACCGGGGCGTCGCCTCCGAACCAGACGAGGGCCGTCGACCGCCGCGGCTCGGAGAAGAGGGAGCGGCCCTCGTCATCTTCGAATCGAGCCACAAGACCGGGTTCACCCGTTTCCGGGTTGGTGAGCCGGTTGAGGGGGATGCTACTGACGCCTTCCTGCACAACGGCGCCAACGGCGTAGTCGACGCGCGCGTTCGGCAGAGCCGACCTGATCCCCTCGAGCGGGCTCACAACGTGCTCGGGCAGAACGGTGGCGCTGCCTCCCCCCTGAGAGCGGGCATCCCTGGCGTTGTGGCCGATCACCGCGACACGCGACATGGCCGCCGGCTCGAGCGGCAGGATGCCGTTGTTGGTGAGCAGCACGGTTCCCTCGGCCGCGGCTTCCCGGACGAACGAGACGCCATCCGCCCCCTCGGGTCGCACAGGCTCTTCGCCGGCGAGGGCGCCGACCCGATCGGCGAGGGCGAGCAGGCGCAGCACTTTGCGATCGACATCGCTCTCGTCGGCCTCGCCGTTGCGCACCGCCGTGAGGAGCGCATCGCTCCAGGCCTGCGCCGGGCCCGGCATGGCGAGGTCCTGAGCGGCGGGCACCGACGCGAGGCTTCGCACGGCGCCCCAGTCGCTGATCACGACCCCGTCGAATCCCCACTCGCCGTTCAGCGGTGTCTCGAGCAGGTCGTTCTCGGTCATCGTCACGCCGTCGACCGAGTTGTATGCGGTCATGATCGCCCACGCACCGGCTTCGACGGCGTGCTCGAACGGCAGCAGGTAGAGCTCACGCAGAGCCCGCTCGTCGACGCGCACGTCGACCGTGAATCGGTCGGTCTCGGAGTCGTTCGCGACGTAGTGCTTGGGCGTGGCCGCGACGCCGTTGTGCTGAAGACCGCGCACGTAGGCCGCTGCGAGCACCCCCGTAAGCAGCGGGTCTTCGCTGAGGCATTCGAAGTGCCGTCCGCCCAGCGGCGAGCGGTGCAGGTTGATGGTGGGCCCGAGCACCACGTCGACCCCTTTGCGGCGCGCTTCGCCCGCGGCGACGACCCCGTAGCGGTGCGCGAGACCCGCGTCCCACGACGCGGCCATCGCGGTGGCGGACGGGAAGTTCAACGACGGATGGCGTTCGTCCCACTCCGGCCCTCGCACCCCGGCCGGCCCGTCGGAGACCACCATGGCGCGGAGCCCGATGGAGGGCAGCGCCGCTGTGGTCCAGAAGGTGGCGCCCGAGACGAGCGAGACCTTCTCCTCGAGGGTGAGCTGGCCGAGCAGCCGGTGAAGATCGGCGGTCGAGCGGGTCATTGAGTGTCCTCTTCCATGGTGTGTGCGGGGAGCGCGAATCACACGGCGCCGACGCCGGCGCCGGCCTGCTCATCGGCCTCGCGCTGCGCCTCGAACAGCCGGCGGCGGTCGTTGCGACGCTGCTCCTGCCGGTCGGGGTCGGGAACCGGTGCGGCCATGAACAGGCGCTGCGTGTATGGATGCTCGGGGTGCGCCGTGACCTGATCGCACTCGCCCGACTCGACGATCTCGCCCCGGTACATCACGGCGACCCTGTGGCTGATGTGCCGCACGACCGCGAGGTCGTGGGAGATGAAGAGGTAGGCCACTCCCGTGCGCTCCTGAATCTCGATGAAGAGGTCGAGCACACGCGCCTGCGTCGAGAGGTCGAGCGCCGACACCGGTTCGTCGCACACGATGAGCTTCGGGTCGAGAGCGAGCGCCCGCGCGATAGCGATGCGCTGCCGTTGACCGCCCGAGAACTCCCGGGGAAGCCTGCTGCGAGCATCCGCCGGCAGCTGCACCTGGTCGAGCAGAGCGCCGACACGGGCCTTCGACTCGGCGGCAGACACACCGCGCACCGTGAGGGGCTCGATCAGGATCTGCTCGATCGTGAGCGACGGGTTCAGCGACGAGTACGGGTCTTGGAAGACGACCTGGATCTCGGAGCTCAGCTCGCGCCGGGCACGCGGGCTCATGTGCCCGATCTCTCGGTCGCGGTAGCGGATGCTTCCGCCGGTCACCGGCGCGAGGCCGAGAACCGCACGGCCGAGTGTGGTCTTGCCAGACCCGGACTCGCCAACCAGCCCGACCGTCTCTCCCGGTCCGATGTCGATCGACACACCCTTGAGCGCGCGGAACGGCTGAGCTCGGAAACCGGTTCCGGGGTATTCCACCTCGAGGTCGGTCACCTGGAGCAGGGTCTCGGTCATCGGCTTCCTCCGGCCTGGAGCGATCCGAGCGGAGGGCGTGCGGGGCCCTCGTCGAGGATCGCGGCGAGCAGCGATCGTGTGTAAGGGTGTTCGGCGTTCCGGAAGATCGACCGCACAGGCCCCGTCTCCACGATCAGGCCCGACCGCATGACCGACACACGATCGCAGAGGTCGGCGACGACACCGAAGTTGTGTGTGACGAGCAGCATCGCCATTCCCCGCTCGCGCTGAAGGTCTCGCAGCAGATCGAGCACCTCTGCCTGCACGGTGACGTCGAGCGCCGTGGTCGGTTCGTCGGCGATGACCAGATCCGGGTCGGTCGACACGGCTCCGGCGATGAGCACACGCTGTGCCATCCCTCCCGAGATCTCGTGCGGGTAGGCGGCGAAGGTGCGCTTCGGGTCTGGTATTCCGACCCGGTCGAGCAGGTCGAGACCGTGCGCTGTCGCGTCTCGCTTCGAGAGGCCGAGGCTCACGCGAAGGGGTTCGACGAGCTGACTGCCGATCGTGAAGGCAGGGTCGAGGTTCGACATCGGCTCTTGGGGGATGTAGCCGATCCGCTTGCCGCGGATCGCCGTGTACTCCCGTTCGCCGAGCCCGGACAGGCGCGCGCCGTCGAAGTCGATCGTGCCGCCGTGGATGCCGCCCCCGTCGGGGAGGAGACCGAGGATCGCGAAAGCGGTCTGGGTCTTGCCGGAGCCGGATTCCCCGATCAGGCCGTGCACCTCGCCCTTTCGGATGTCGAGCGAGACGCCGTGCACCACCTCTGTCACCTGTCCGCCGGGCTGGTCGTAGCCGACACGGAGCTCCTCCACTCGCAGGAGGACGTCCGGCGACGTTCTCGCGGTTCCGGTGTCGTCGGTGTGCTCGATCGTGGCAACCCGGCCCGCGACGTGCTCCGCAGCCACTGTCGCGGCAGATGCGGCGATCGCCGCTGGTCGGCGCCTGCGCCGCTTCGCCGTCGTTCGCTCGAGTTCGTCGCGCATAACGTTCGCCAGGATCGTGAGGGCGATGCAGGTCAGCGCGATCGCGAGCGACGGCCAGAGCATCAGTGTCGGAGCCTTGTAGATGTTCCCGAAGCCGTCGTTCAGCATCCCGCCCCAGGTGGGCACGGAGAGATCGCCCAGTCCGAGGAACTCGAGGCCGGACTGGATGGCGATGGCGATGCCCGCGATGATCGCGGACTGGATGATGATCGGCGCCCGAACCACCGACAGGATGTGTCTGGTGATGATGCGGGCGTCGCTGAGGCCGGAGACCCGGGCCGCGTCGACGTAGAGCTCGGAACGAACAGCCGTGACGGCCGCGTAGACCAGGCGGAAGTATGCGGGTGAGAGCAGGATGCCGAAGATCAGCATCGCGAGCCAGACCGAGGGTCCCAGGACCGCGCGCGCGGCCAGCAGCACAACGATGCCAGGCAGCGCCATGGTGAGGCTCGTGACCCACGACGACACCGAGTCGAACCAGCCACGGTAGTAGCCCGCGATGAGTCCCGCGCTGACACCGACCACGACCGCCACCACAAGGGCCAGGAGCGCGGCGGCGATGCTGACCTGTGTCGCGGCCAGCAGCCGTGACAGCACGTCTCGGCCTCCGCTGTCCGCACCGAGGGGGTGCGCCGCGCTCGTCGGGGCGAGCACGTCCGCGATGGACGCCGCGTTCGGGTCGTGAGGGGTGATGAGTGGTCCGAAGATGGCGACGAGCACAACGAGCACGAGGAACCCGAGCGAGAGCGCGCCGAGAGGCTTTCGGACGATACGACGCAGCAGAGAGCCGCGAGCGGCGGAACCGGCGGCGGGGGCGGGAGCGACGAACGGTTCTGGGGTGATCGCCGTGGTCATGACAGTCTCACCTTCGGGTTGAGGGCGGCTTGAGCCAGGTCGATGAGGAGGTTGACGACGACCACAACAACGGCCGTGGCGATGACGACGCCCATCACGATGGGGATGTCTCCGGAGGTCGTGGCCTGCACGGCGAGCTGTCCTATCCCGGGCAGCGCGAAGATCTGCTCGATGATCACCGCTCCGCCGAGGAGCCCGATGAACTGCACGGCCAGCACGGCGAGGGCGGGGCCGCCCGCGTTGCGGAGCACATGTTTGTAGACCACGCGGTTCATCGGCAGCCCGCGGCTGCGGAGGGTGCGCACGTAGTCGCGGGAGAGGGCGTCGAGCACGGACCCGCGCACCTGCTGGGCGACGCTTGTGATGGCTCCGATCGAGAGGGCGGCGACGGGCAGAGTGACCGAGGCGATCCATCCGGACACGGAGGTCGTCAGCGGCACGAAGCCGGTGGCCTTGAAGAGGTGCAGGTTGATCGCGAAGACGATCACGAGCGCGAGGGCGATGAGGAATCCGGGGACGGCGAAGCCGATGACGGACAGGAACTGCACAACGGCGTCGATCCAGCCGCCTCGCCGCGCGGCGAGGATGCCGAGCACAACGGAGATGATCGCCGACACGACTGTCGCGCCGATGACGATGGAGAGCGTCACCCCGAGCCGACTCGTGACGTCTGCACCGACGAGCTGACCGGTGAACCAGGATCGACCGAGGTCTCCCTGCACGGCCGAGCCCACCCAGTCGAGGTACTGCGTGACGAGGGGGCGGTCGAGACCGAGCTCGGAGGCCTTCTTCGTGACCGTCTCAGCCGTGGCCGACTGGCCGAGGATCCGGCGGGCGATGTCACCCCCGCCCAGATAGAGGAGGGTGTAGGCGATCACCGAGATGACGACGATCAATATGGCGCCTGAGAGCAGGCGCTTCAGAACGAAACCGAACATGGGGACTCCGGGAGGACGTGCGCAGACGCTGTGGGGACGCCCGCCCGCCGCGATGACCGCGACGGGCGGGCGAGGCGCGGGCCGCTAGGACTTCGGGGTGAAGTCGTAGATGTTGGGGTTGGTGTTCGTCGGCAGCACCTCGACAGAGGTGTTCGCGTCAGTCGCGTAACTGCCCTGCACTCGATACCACGGTGCGAACCAGGCCTGCTCGACGATGTAGGCGTTGAGCTCCTTGGCCACCGAGGCCTGGGTCTGCTCGTCGCCGAACTGGATCTGCTGGATGTACTCGTTCACCTTCGGGTCTTCGTATCCGAAGGGGTTGAACGTCGCGGTGGGCGCGATCATGAACTGGATGAGCTGCCAGTCGGGATTCTGCTCCAGGGGGAAGAACGCGGCGGGATACTTCGCGCCGAGCACGTCGGCGAAGTAGTTGTTGCCCGGATCGGTGTACTCGGTGGTGATCCCGATATCCGCCAGCTGCTGCGTGATGAGCGTGAACGTGGAAGCGCTGATGGCGGAGCTCGGAAGGGCGAGGGTGAACCCGTCGGGATAGCCGGCCTCGGCGAGGAGCTCCTTCGCCTTCTCTGGATCGTAGGCGTAGCGCTCGTCGAGCTCGGGGTCGTAGGCCGCCGAGGTGGCGGGGAAGACCTGCTCCGTCACGGTCCCGTTGCCGTCCTGCAGAGCCGTCAGCAACCCCTCGCGGTCGAACGCGTGGTTGATGGCCTGACGCACCCTGACGTCGCCCAGCGCGGGGTTCATCGTTCCGGCGCGGTCCAGCAGCAGCAGCCCCTGAAAGTCGAGCTCGTTGGCGTTGATGGTCCAACCCGCTCCTTCGACCTCGGCGAGGTTGTCGTTGTTGGCGAGCTTCGCGGCGTTGACCTCACCTGCCTTGATCGCGTTCAACGCTGCTGTGGGCTCGGTGTAGACGTTGATCGTCAGCGCGTCGTAGTGCTGCAGGTCGGGATTCCAGTAGTCCGGGTTCTTGGTGTAGACGTACGTGGTGCCGGTCACCGTCGAATCGGTGTCGAGCACGTAGGGGCCCGAGCCCACCGGGTCGGTCGCGAGGCTCTCGGGGTCGTCGAAGGCCTCGGCGCTCGCGACGAGGCCCGCATCGCGAGTCAGGTAGTCGAGCAGAGCCGGGTCTGGCGCGGTCAGGGTGATGACGACTGTGCTGTCGTCTGGCGCGTCTATCGAGGACACTCCGGCGAAGGAGCCGGCGTTCGGAGACGTGCCGTCCTTGTAACGCTGCAGGTTCTGCCTGACGACATCCGCTGTGAGCGTGGACCCGTCGGTGAACGTGACATCGTCACGGATCGTGAGGGTGAGAGCTGTGTTGTCCTCGTTGTACGACCAGTCGGTGGCGAGGAACGGTTCGATCTCCCCCTCAGGCGTTGCGAGCAGGAGAGTGTCGAACACCGCCTGATAGTACGTCGATCGGTTGCCCCACTCCGCACCCGCCGGGTCGAACGTGGTGGGTGCCAGAATGGCGCCGAGCGTCAGCGTGCCGCCGTCTGCTTCGCCCTCTCCGTTGTCTGCCGAGCACCCTGACAGGGTGAGAACGGCGGCGAGCGCGACGGCTGCTGTGACCTTCCATCGGAACATCTTCGGTCCTTCTTGACTGGGGCGATCCTCCACTGAATCGCCAGGTGGAACAGAATGCTAACATGAAATCCAAGCGATCACTAGATTTTCGTTTCTCGCTCCGCGGGCTGGCCCGCACAGCGGCGATGGCGAACGACTAGGGTGTTTCCATCGCTGTGAAGGGAAGCCAGATGACGAAGCTCGACACCGCGCAGAGCGAGGGCAAACGCCGCGGCGCGTACGCGAAGACCGGTATGAAACGCGCGGCCATTCTCGACGCCGCCCTCGCGGTCTTCGCGAGATCCGGGTACCGCGCCGGCTCGATACGCGAGGTGGCCGAGACCGTCGGCATGAGCGAAGCCGGCCTTCTCCACCATTTTCCGAACAAGAGCGCCCTGCTTGCCGGTGTGCTCGAACTGCGCAACCAGCACTCGGCGGACTTCGTGCCGCTGGACCCGCAGAAGCCGCGCGAAACCCTGCGCGGGCTGGTCGCCCTCGCCGCGTACAACGTCTCAGTACCCGGCGTTGTCGAGCTCTACTGCGTGCTCTCGGCCGAGGCGACCGCTCCTGAGCATCCGGCTCACCGGTACTTCGCCGACCGCTACGCGCGGACCCGCTCCGACCTGACCGGCCAGTTCGAAAGGCTGGCGGAGCAGGGCGACCTGTGTCAGGGGACGACTCCGGATGCCGCCGCGCGGATGAGCATCGCCGTGATGGACGGCCTGCAGGTGCAGTGGCTCCTCGATCGCAGTTCGGTCGACATGGCCGCGGAACTGCGCAGTTTCCTGCAGGGGCTCGTCACGTTCACCCTGTGATGCTCCCTCCAGACGCCGGACACAGCGGCGTGACGCATACGTCACCTGTCGGCGCGCCCGTCGGGTGTCAGCGCACAACACCTTTGATCAGGCCGAAGCAGCCGTACGGCAGGGACTCCCCCGTCGCCACAACGGCTGACGCTCCCGCTGCTCGGCGGTAGAACGCGAAACGCTCCACGGGCTCGACCCCGATGGGGCGCCCCTCTACTCGTTCCACGAGAGCCGCGACCCGCTCCTGCAGTTCCGTCGGCTCCCCTCCCCCGTCGACCGGACGCATCCGATAGACGGGCTGCTCGACGAAGTCGTCGACGGGCAGGAGCGAGAGGATCGCTTCCATAGCGTCGAGGGTGTCGCTGCCATCGATCCGGTGCACGGGCACACCCGCTGCATATGCCGGGTAGTTGCGGTCGACCACAACGAGTTCGTCCCCGTGGCCCATACGCGCAAGGCTCGCGAGCAGCTCGGGGCCGATCAGCGAGGGGATTCCCTTCAACATCAGAGAACCCCGTTCCCGAGCTCTGACATCGTCGACGTGATCTCTTCCCACGTCGGCATCGACGTCGACGCCCCCGGCCGTGTGACGGCGATCGAGGCGCCGACGGTGGCCGCCGACAGCGCCTGGTCCAGCGAAGCGCCAGCGGCGAGCCTGGCGATGAGCACACCGACGAAGGTGTCTCCCGCCCCCGTGGTGTCGACGGCCCGAACCGACCGAGCGGCGCGTTCGAGGACGACCTCGCCCTCGCGCGCGACGATCACCCCGCGGCTGCCGCGCGTCACGATGACAGACCCCGTCTTCAGGCTGAGGATCTCAGCGGCCTCGGCATCGTCGCCGACCCCGGCCAGCTCACACGCCTCGTTCGCGTTGGGAATCAGATAGTCGGTGAGTTCGAGCAATCCGCTCGGGACGTCCATCACCGGCGCGGGGGTGAGCACGGTGGTGACGCCGGCTTCGCCCGCGAGCTCGAAAGCCTCGTGAATCAACTCGATGGGGCGCTCGAACTGCGCCACGAGGAACTGCGCCGACGTGATGAGACGGCGGGCAGCACTGTCCAGACGGGTGACGGCCGAGTTCGCGCCGGGGACAACGACTATGCTGTTCTCGCCGCCGTCGACGACCGAGATATGCGCGGTGCCCGATGGGGACGCCGAGACGACGACCCCATCGACGTCTATACCCTCGCGCACCAGCGCAGCCCGCAGCTCAGTGCCGAAAGCGTCGGCGCCGACAGCGCCGAGCAGCGCGACATCGCCGCCGGCCCTGGCCGCGGCCACAGCCTGGTTCAGCCCTTTGCCCCCCGGCACGGTGGAGAAGTCCGATCCGAACATCGTCTCGCCGGGAAGCGGCAGACGCGGCTGCCTCACAACGAGATCCATGTTGGCACTTCCGAGCACTGCGATCGACGACACGGTCAGAGCCTAACGCGAACTCTGCACGGGCGCGCAACGCGAGCGGCGTCCACAGCACGGGCACGACACACGCGAATCATGCTCTGCGCACCTCGAGGCGGTCGATCGCCTCTGCAAGCGACGCCTGGATCTCCCGGGATCGATACCGCACGAGATCACGCAGCGTTGTGCCGACTCCACGATCAGCGTGTGTCCTCTCAGCCAGCTCGGGCGCCAACGCCGACATCGTGGTGATCACGTCGTCCCAGGCCTCGCCGTCCTCACGAAGCTCGGCGATCTCGGTGTCCAAGCCACACAGACGTGCACGCCTGTCGAGCGATCGCCGCGGCGCGCGGACGATCCATGCGTGGCTGCCCTCCGCGACCTCCGCGACGAGCCCGTGCCCGGGCAGGTCGACAGTCGCCTCCACCGCGTGGGGGATCTCCACGGTGAGGCGCACCCGCTCGGAGTCGACGCGGCTCCAGGCCACGCGCACCGGGCCGTGCGCGGTGTCGAGCGCGGCGCCCGCGTGCTCGAGACCCTGAAGGAAGACGGGTTGGACGAGCACCCTCCGGTAACCGGGCTCCGCCGGCGCGATGCCGGCGATGCGCCGGTGCAGAAAGTCGGCGATCGACCCGAGCGCATAGTGGTTGAACGAGGTCATCTCCCCGGGGTTGATGGTGCCGTCGGGTCGCAGGCTGTCCCATCGCTCCCACATCGTCGTCGCCCCTTGTGTGACCTGATACAGCCAGGACGGGCTGTCGGTCTGCAGCAGCAGCCGTTCCATGACGTCGACCTCGCCGACGGCGAGCAGTGCGTCGCAGATCACCGGGGTGCCCAGGAAACCTGTGGTCATACGGAACCCGGCGCTGCGGACCAGCTCTGCGAGCCGAGCGCCCATGGCCTGTTCGATGCCGTCGTCCGGTGCAAGCCCGAACACGATGGCCATCGCGTAGGCGCTGGCGGTGTCGGAGACGAGGCGCCCATCGCTCGTCAGATATCTCCTCTGGAACGCCCGCTTCACCTGCGCCGACCGGGCAGCCGCACGCTCCGCCGCCTCGTTGCGCCCCAGCACTCGCGCGGCGCGCTCGAGCGTCGAGGCGGAACGGTAGGCGTATGCGGTTGCGAGCAGGCCCAGATCGGTCATAGAACGACCGGGGTCGTCGGCGGGGGCTGCCGGGTCCAGCCAGTCCCCGAGCTGGTACCCCCGGTCCCAGATGCCATCCGGACACCAGCGGGTCACGGCTTCCACCCAGTCCACCATGCTGGTGAACTGGCGCTCAAGGACCGCCACGTCCCCGTAGGCCTCATACAGCGCCCAGGGGACGAGCACCGCTGCATCCCCCCATGCCGCCGTTGGCGTTCGGATGTCGAGGATCGGGTCGGGAACGGTGGTCGGCACGACCCCGCCCAGCGCCCGTTGCTCGAGCTCGAGATCGCGGAGCCAGGATCCGAGGAAGGCTCGGACGTCGTAGAGGAACGCGGCCGTCGGGGTGAACACCTGGATGTCGCCGGTCCACCCCAGGCGCTCGTCGCGCTGGGGGCAGTCGGTCGGGATGCTGACGAAGTTCGAGCGAGTACTCCACACGATGTTCCTGTGCAGCTGGTTCAGCAGCGGATGCGACGTGGTGAATTCCCCCGTGCGGCGCAGGTCACTGTGCACGACCACTCCGGACACGTCGATGAGGTCCTCTCGACGCAGGCCCGTGAGTTCCGCGTAGCGGAACCCGTGGTAGGTGTGGTGCGGCTCGAGGACGGATTCCCCGTCCGGCAACGTCCAGCGGTCCTCGGCTCTGGCGCGCCGGAGCGGGCGGAGTGCGAGTTCTCCGTCGTCGAGCATCTCCGCGTGCCGCGCGATCACAACGTCCCCCTCGCGTCCACGCACACGCAGGTGGAGCCATCCGGCGATGTTCTGTCCGAGATCGACGCGGATGCGCCCGTCGGCGAGCTCCTCGATCGACGCCGGGGCGAGTCGTTGCTGGCGGCGTACCGCTGGCACGCCGACCGCGTTCGCCGCGCGAACCGGCCCGAGCGGGACGGCAGGGGCCCACTGCGGGACCCTGCGCAGGTCGCGGGTCTCCCCGTGGTAGATGCTCGCGTACGTCAGCGTCCCCGATCCGACCTCCCAGGTCTCGTCCGTCTCGACCACCGCGCCGCTCGGGCCCAACAGATCGAGCCGTGCCGCGACACCGGGCTGCTCGCCATACCTGTAGCCGAGGTTGTCGAGGTGACCGAAGTCCTCCGTGTACCAGCCGCCGGCCACCTCCACCTCGATCACGTTCTCACCGCTCTTCAGCAGCGGTGTCACGTCATGGTCCCGGAAGAGCAGGCGCTGCGGGTAGCTGGTCCACCCTGGCGCCAACACCTCGTCCGAGACGTCACGCCCGTTGACCGTCGCGCGATAGACGCCATGGGCGGTCACGCGAAGCGTCGCCCGGCCGTCGCCCGGTTCCACGGTGACGCGACGGCGGGCCACGAAGGGCATCGCGCCGTGCGACGGATCGGGGTGGCCGATCAACGGCGCCTCCCACACGGCTTCCTGGCCGCGAACCTCGATCTCCTCCGCTGAGGGCACACCTTCTCGCTCCAGAGCGAGGCGGGCGGGAGCATCGCCCAGGTCGGCGAACGGCCACTCGCTCTCCGCTTTGCCGCCCAGCCGGTCCAACTCGAGACGTTCAACCCCGCCTTCGGTCTTCAGACAGGCGACGACGGCGCCTGGATGATCGGGAGCCCAGCGGATCCGCGGGCGGCGTCCCCATTCGGCGTCGATGCCGTAGTCGACCTCGAACCGGTTGATGAGTGTCATGCAGATGTCCTTTCCCTGCCAATCGGCGGATCGCGCACGCACGAGACGCCTGCGCGCCACGAGCGCGCGAGTTCACATTCGGCCTCGGCACGCGCCACCGCGCCCGTTGCTCTCTGCCCTGCCGAACCGCCGGCCCCCATGCCGGCTTCATGGAGACCGCGGGCGGGGCTCCGTCGTCGTTCAGCCTTTGAGGGCTCCTTCGGTCAATCCCCCGATCACCCTTCGCTGCGCGAACACGTATGCGATCAGGAGCGGCAGCGCGGTCATGAGAACGTGAGCGAAGACGAGGTTCCAGCGCAGGCTCTGGGCGGAGCTGTTCGCGAAGGTGTACAGCGACAGCGGGAGCGTCTGTCGCCCTGCTCCCGGAATGAGGAACTGGGCGAAGAAGAAATCGCCCCACACCGTGATGATCAGGATCATCGCCCCGACGAACAGCGTCGGGCTCAGAAGAGGCAGCACGATCCGGAAGAAGATCTGGATGCGGTTGGCGCCGTCGAGCGCGGCGGCCGACTCCAAGTCCTCCGGCATGCTTCTGACGAACCCGGTGGCGAGGAACACGACGATGCCCATTCGTGTGCCGATCAGCACGAGGACGTATCCCAGCGTCGTTGTGTCGATGTTCATCGATTGCAGCAGGAAGATCGTCGGCAACAGGGTCGGGGGCATGAGCATCGACAACGCGATCACGTAGAACACGAACTGAAGCTTCCGCGACCGCCCGCGTCCGAAGGCCCACGCGGCGGACGCCCCGACGAGGATCACAACGACGATCGTCGGGATGCTCACCAGCAGGCTGTTGCCCAGAGACTGCAGATACCTGCCGTCGACGAAGACAGCTGTGTAGTTCTCGACCAACGCCCAGGTCTGCGGCAGTCCGAGGTTGAGCTCGGCCGCTTCGCCGGCGGTCTTCGCCGAGTTGACGAGGACCAGCCAGATCGGAACGATCACCCACGGGATGGCAAAGAGGCTCAACCCGACGTAGCGCGCTGTGTCGAGCCAACGTGGCTTGTGTCTCATATCTTCGCCTCTCGCTTGCGCAGCCACCATACGAGCGGGATGGCGACCACGATCACCATCAGAGTGACCATCAGGGAGAGCGCGCTGCCTGTCCCGAAGTTGCCCAGTCCCCACTGCATGCGGAGGAGGATGTTCAAGGACCGCGTCGCATCCCCTGGCCCTCCTCCTGTCGTCGCTGCGATCACGTCATATGCGCTGAAGGCGCCCACGAGCGTGACCACGACATTGAAGGTGAACGCCGGCGCGAGCAGCGGAAAGACCACGCGCCAGAAGCGTTGCCAGGCGGAGGCGCCATCGATGATCGATGCCTCGATCAGCTCGGCCGGGACGGCGTTGATGCCCGCGATGTAGACGAGCGTCGTGAGCCCGATCCACTTCCAGGCGTCGATGAACGCCACCGACAGCAGCGCTGTCGAGGCCTCACCCAGCCAGGCCCAGTCGAACCCGGGTGCGAAGAACGAGATGAATGCGTTCAGCGGGCCGTCTGGGGCGAGGATGCCGCGCCAGATGTAGCCGGCCGCGAGCGGTGACAGCAGGACCGGGACGAAGAAGAGCGACCGAAAGAACCCGTTCACCCTGGTCGCGTCCTTCAACCCGTAGGCGAGCGTCAGACTGACCGTGTTCTGGATGACCATCGCGATGACCGCGTATCCGGCCGTGACGGCCACGCCCTGGGTGAGGTACCCCTGATCCATCAACGACTGGAAGTTGTCCCAGCCGTTCCACGTGATCTCGGAGGAGTAGGTCGTCCAGTTGGAGAACGCGAAGCGCAGGTTGAGGATCTGCGGAACGACGAAGAACACTCCGACGAAAAGGATCGCGGGAAGAGCGAACCACCACAACCAGGCGCCTTTCAGACGGCGCCGGGCCGGAACCGGTTCCCCCTTCCGGCTTCCGCTCGTCAAGACCCTCGCCACTCGCCGTGCGAGGGGGAGCCGGCTCGAGGCCGGCTCCCCCTTCCGGCTTCCGTCCGAGAGAACCTCTGCCATGCGCGTCACCAGCCTTCGAGGCCCTGAGACTTCGCTGCTGTCGCGAGCTGACCCTGCAGGCTCGACGCGACCTCGGACGGCGATTTCTGCCCGGCGAGCAGCTCAGAGAGCAGAGCGGCCCACCCCTGCATTCCGCCGGGAAGATTCGCGTTCACAAGGGGGAACTGCGGGCCTTCGTCGTATGCCGCCTTCACGGCCTGCAGCAGCGGAGTGGCGTCGGCGGGGTCGTCGACACCCTCGATGACCGGGAAGGTTCCGGACTCGTTGACGTAGGTCTGGTGGTATTCGCCGGTTGCGAACTCGAGGAACTCCTGCGCGGCCTGCTCTTTCGCGGAGTCTCCGGTCTTCGGAAGCAGATAGGTCCCGATGGGGCCTGGGTTGACCGCTGTGGCCTTCGACTCTCCGCCGAAGGCGGTGAAGCCGACGGCCTCATCGAGCGCTGCCGGGTCGCCGCCAGCCGCGTCGAGGTAGACCGAGGCGATGTTCGAGTGGAGGGGCTGGTACGCAGCCTCACCCTCATAGACCTTCGAGACGGAATCCTCGAACGTCGCCGTGCTGACGTCCGAGTTCAGGCACCCGTCGTCGATCAGCGTCTGGTAGTCCTCCATGGCCTCGAGCACCGGGGAGTCCGGGGCGTCCAGGGTGGTCTCCTGTGTGATCACCCGTTCCGTGAAGTCCTCGGGAGCGAGCGAGCCCGCCACCAGGTGAGGCAATGCCTGTGGCGGCCAGATCGACGCTCCCGACTCTGCGATGGTCGTGACCCCGGCGGCAGAGAGCTGGCCGCACTGCGCGAGCAGCTCCTCGTAGGTGGTGGCCGGCTCGAGGCCGTGCTCGGCGAGGATCGACTTGTTGTAGTACAGACCCCAGACCTCGGGAAAGCTCGTGATCGCCGCATAGACGTTGCCGTCTGCGCCCCGGCCGCTGATGTCGTAGAGGTCGCCAGACGCCTCGACGAAACTCATATCGCTCAGGTCCTGCAGGTTCTGCGCACCGTTGAGCAAGTCGATGAGCGCCCCGACGCCGTGGAACTCGAGGATGTCGGGGCGGTCGCCTGACGCCCACTTGCTGAGGGTCGCCTCCTCGAATCCGTCTGAGCTGATGGGGATGAGCTCGATCGTGTTGCCAGACTCCTCCTCATACGCCTCGTAGAGGTTGAGGATGGCGTCGGGGTCCTGCGTGTTGTGCCACAGCGTCAGGGTCACACCCTCGTCACCCGCTGTGCCGCCAGAGCAACTGCTCACTGTGAGACCAAGGACCGTGGCGGCTATGGCCGCACCGACGACCTTCGCGTTTCGCTTCATGGGGGAATCCTCTCCGTTGAGATCAGCGAACGATAGGCCGTCCGCTTGTCAAGAACAGCGGCGGTTCGCTGTGATGCTCAAGCCGTTGCGACTTCATGTTACCCATAACACATCTGTCGGTCAACCTGCTCGCAAAGACAGCAATCCGACCGGCTAAGCTCTAGCTACCGAGAGGGATGGGTATGGACAAGAGCAAGTTGATCGGCCGAGCCAGCATGGCTGACGTGGGTCGGCTGGCCGACGTCTCAGCACAGACGGTGTCCCGGTACTTCACAGGCGGCTACGTGAGTGCGCAGACTCGGATGCGCATCGAGAGCGCCGTCAAGCAACTCGGCTACAGGCACAATCGCCTCGCACGCAATCTGCGGGCCGAACGCACAGACACGATCGGCCTCCTCATCATCGGGCCGCTGAATTACGGCAATGCTGAGCTTCTCACCGGGGTGAACAGCGCCGCACGAGAAGCGAATCTGTCGGTGATCTCAACCCAGTTGGGCGCGAATCCGGACGCGTCGATAACGGCGGGAGACGTGGAGGTCGCACTCGACCATTTCCTCTCTTTCCGGGTGGACGGCATCATCGCGGGAACCCAGTACGCCGAGATCGTCAAGCAGCTGGACGAATACTCGAAGGCCGTTGCCGTTGTGACGCTCTCTGAGGCCACCGGGCTCTCAGAGGACAGCGCCAGCGGTGACTCCTATGGTGCAGGGAGGATCGTTATGGATCACCTATTGGACCTCGGCCACCATCGAATCGTCCATCTCGGCGGCCCCTCCGGGCGCATCGAGACAGCTATCCGCTCACGTGCGTATCAGGACGCGATGGCCGCAGCCGGCCTTCAACCGATGCCTGAGCTGACGTGCACAGAGTGGAACGCGGCATCGGGAGCGGCTCAGGGCTCGTTCGCAGATCCGACGAGTTTCAGCGCGGTGTTCGCGGCGAACGACGCCCTCGCGTTCGGGTTCATGGGAGCCATGGTTCAACGCGGCTACCGTGCGCCGGATCATTACTCGATCGTCAGCATCGACGACATGCCGGATTCCGCCTATTTCTCACCACCTCTGACCACGGCGCGGATCGACTTCAAAGAGCTCGGGCGAAGTGCGATCGAGATCCTTGCCGAGCGCATCAGGACAGGGGCCAAGCAGCCCCACCGCACGATTCCCGCAACCCTCACCATCCGGAGGTCAACGGCACCTGCGACCAAGTGAGCACCGCGCCACACCTCGCAGCGGAACCCGTGGTGGCGGGGCGGAGTGCGCGGGCGAGAAGCATTCCCCGGTCGCAAATGGCGTGGCTCCAGGCGAATCCGCCTGGAGCCACTCTCTCAGGTGAGGGCCTCTCAGACGTCGAGCGTCTCGTACAGGTCGCGCACACGCGTCTCGAGTTCGGGGATCGCCTTGCCGAGGGCGTGCTCCTTGAAGTGCTCAGAGGCGCCGTGCGCGGCGAAGGCGTCGGCGTCGGTGTAGACCTCGAAGATGCGGAAAACCGTTGGCACGTCCGGATCGACGTAGGCCTGGTAGTAGATGTTGCCCGGTTCAGTGCGCGTCGCGGGCGAGAGATGCGTGAGCGCCTCCCGTACGATGTCTTCGCTGCCGGGTTTGACGGTCCAGGTGGCGTTGCAGACGAAAGCCATGGGGATGATTCCTTTCATTGAGGGTGGATGTGGTGCTCGGCCTGGTCAGATGCTGATGACGACCTTTCCTCTCAGGTGCCGTCCCTCGAGGAGCTCGAAGGCGGCGCGCACCTCTGAGAGGCTGAAAGAGGCTTCGATCGGGAGGATCAGCGTGCCAGCGGCGACCAGAGCGGCGATCGCCCCGAGGGTGACGGCTGACCGTTCGTATCGTCCGGGGGTCGAGAGTCCGAGCTCGGCGACAGCCGCATGGTCGACGATCGAGACGATCCTCTCGGGCGGGAGCCCCAGAGCGAGCCCGGCGTCGATGGTCTCGCGGCCGAAGTTGTCCTGCACGGCCGTGACGCCGTCCGAGGCGAGCGCACGGACGCGTTCGACGAGCCCGGGTCCGTATTCGACCGGGATGACGCCGATCTTCCTGAGAAAGTCGTGGTTACGCGGCCCCGCTGTGCCGATGACCGTGGCTTCCCGCGCGATCGCCAGCTGGCTGTAGAGCAGTCCCACTCCGCCGGCGGCGGCACTCACGAGCACGGTGTCGCCCGGTCCGATGTCGAGCACGTCGATGGCGGCGCGGGCCGTGAGCCCGGCCGTCATCAGCGAACCGGCCACCTCCCACGGCAGCTCCCGCGGCTTCAGGGTGAGGGTGGCCGCTGGTGCGATCACACGTTCGGCGACCGAACCGCGCTCCACCCAGCCGAGCACGTCGTCGCCGACGGCGATCTCGGTGCCATCGGAGTAACGGGCCCCGGGGGCTGCGGAGACGACTCGTCCGGCGACGTCCTGGCCGATGCCGTAGGGGAAGACCGGGTCGGGCTGGGGGACGACGCCGGAGCGCAGCTTGGAGTCGATCGGATTCAGCCCCGCGGCTCTGACCGCGAGGAGCACCTCTCCGTCGCCCGGAGTCGGGACGGGGAGCGTTACGATCTCGAGGACGTCCGGGCCTCCGAAGCGGTTGTACCTGACGGCGCGGTAGCCATCGGCGTCGTCGTGGGGGCCGCGGGTCACAGCGCACCCTCGATCTGCCAGTGGTTGCGATTGACCGTGGAATGGTCGCGAGCCAGATAGCGAGCGAACCGGCCCTCGGGATCGCGCTCGGCGATGATCCGCTGCAGCCGGGCGTACTGCTCGTCACCCATAACACGGAGCTGCCGGTTGGTCATGTCGCTGTCACCGAGATACTGGCCCACTGTCACCGGCTGGGCGTGCGCCATCGCCGCGTTGAGCCAGGTTCGGTGCGCCTCGTCCTGTGCGGGGTCGTTGTACACCATGTAGCTCGCGACGTACCCTTCGCTCTGCAGAGAGAACGCCATGTCGGGCAGCTCGCGCAGCGGGCCCATGCTGAACCAGATCGAGAAGGCCTCCGGCGTGGGCAGCTCGGTGAACAACGGGCGGATGCCCTCGACGACGTCTGCCACGTCGCCGTCGACCCAGACGTTGTCGACCACGTAACGGGCGTGCTCCGGGTTCATCCGCACCTGCTCCGCGCGTTGCGCGGCCAACGTCGACTCGGCGGCGTTCTGCGAGAAGATCGCGCGGTCGAGGAGCGGGTTGTCGGCGAAGGGCGCGAGCGCATCATCCGCTTCCTCCTTCGTGTCCACGAGTGCGACAGCGGTCACGAGCACAACCCGTTCCCGCTCGCCGCCAGGCACCGCCGCCTCGGGGGTCATGCTGACGACCACGAGCTCCACATCGGGCGACACCGTGCCGTGCATGCCGTAGATCCAGGTCATGACCTCGCTGAACAGGGTGATCGGGAACACCTGCACCGTGTGCCCGAGATAGCCGAAGCGGGGACGGGTCTGGATGTGGAACCTCACGACCACCGCCGGAAACGACGGTCCGGATCCGCGCGCGGCCCAATACAGGTCGGCGTGATGCTCGGCGTCGACGCGGATCAGCTGCCCGTCGGCCGTGACGACGTCGAGCCCGACGACGCTTTCAGCCGCCCAGCCCCAGCCGCGTGCGCACCAGCCCTGGCCGCCCTGCAGAAGAAAACCGCCGATACCGACCGTGGGGCAGTGCCCGCCGTTGAAGAAACGGCCATACGGTTCGAGAAGCGGGTCGAGCTCCTCGCCGCCCGTGACGGCCGGCTCCGCCGAGACGATTCCGGTCGTCTCGTTGTACTCGATGTCGCGCAGCAGGCCGAGGTCGATGAGCAGCGTTCCCTCGCGCACGCTCCAGGCCGCCCAGCTGTGTCCGCCGCTGCGGACGGCGACGCTCAGACCGTTCTCCCTGGCGAAGAGGACCCCGTCGACGACGTCCTGAACCGTCTCGGCGATGAGCACGGCCGCCGGCTGACGATCGGGGCGCCGACCGTTGAAGACCCGGCCGATCCGCGCCTCGTCGAAGTCGGGATGCTCGGGCAGGACGAGCCGGCCGGCGAAGGAACGGCCGGCGATGAGCGCGGTCATGCGAGGGTCGACCCTCCGCCGTCCACAACGAGGTTGACGCCGGTGATCCAGGATGCCTCGTCCGAGGCGAGGAAGAGAGCGGCGTTGACGATGTCCTCCGGCTGCCCGACCCTGCCCAGCGGGATGCGGGCGATGGTGTCTTTGAACGGCTGCGGGCCCGACTCGACGAGCCAGGCCGTCGACGGGGTCACGGTGAATCCGGGACTCACGGCCACCGCGCGGATGCCGTGTTTGCCACCCTCGGCCGCCAGCTGCTGCGTGAGCGAGATGACGCCGCCCTTCGCCGTTCCGTGAGCGTTCTGCTCCATAAAGTCGACGCCGCGGATCCCGGCGATCGAGCCGACGTTCACCACAACTCCGCCGTGCTCCATGAAGTGCGGCCAGATGGCCTTCGTCGCATAGAACACCAGGTCCAGCTCGTTGCGCATCACGTAGTCCCAGTCCTCCACCGAGAGGTCCTGGATGGGCGCGAACTTCGGCGACGAGGCGTTGTTGTACAGGATGTCCGCACCGCCGAACACCTCGAGCGCCCCGTGGATCCACTCGGCGGCCTGCTCGGCGTCGCCGAGGTCGACCGGAGAGAAGCTCTCGATCTCTCCTCCCGCCTCACGCACAAGCCGCACCGTCTCCTCCGCGCCGTCGGCGACGAGGTCGCAGCCCACAACGCGTGCGCCTTCCCGTGCGAAGGTGAGAGCTGCCGTGCGTCCCATTCCGCCACCGATCCCCGTGATCAACGCGATCTTTCCTGCAAGTCTTGGCATTGCTCTCCTCCTCATCGAGACGCGGCGGCCATCACCGAGCTCGGCGCGCGACCCCAGCACCCACCGGTGTTCCTCTCGATCGTATGGTCGGTCACCGGCGGTTTCGCATCGTCGCTTGCGATACCACGCATTGCTCAGTCGCCGACGGGCTCGAGAAACTCGTAGTCGTCGCCGAACTCGACGAGTTCCGAGGCGTGGCGAAGCATCTTCACGAGCCACTTCACTGCCGGGTCCTCGGACTTCGACGGATGCCAGAACGCGGCCTCGACCAGGGTCGCGGCGGGGAGAGGCGTTTCGGGTATCACGAGCTGAAGGTCGTCCAGATGCTGCAGGGCGACCCGCTCGGGAACGAACCCGATCATCGAGGTTCCTGTGATCACAAACGGCACAGGCAGAAACCCCTGCACCGATACTCCGATCCTCGGACTGATCTCAGCCGCGGCCAGAAGGTCGTCGATGTGCGTGACAATGCCCTCGCCGAAGCTGCTTCGCACATGCCGTAACTCGGCAAGGTCGGTCATCGACAGCCGGCCGGCCCTGAGACGCGGGTTGTTGGCCCCCGCGAGACAGACGAATCGGTCGCTGAACAGCGACTGGCGCGCACCGGGCACCCCCCGCCCCGCGCCGGCGACGACGAGGTCACGGCGAAGCAGATCGCTCTCGGTGACCGCCGCGCCGACCGGCAGCGAATCGAACTCCACGTCGACGCCGGGAGCGTGTTCGGCCAGCAGACGCAGCAGCGGGCTGGTGAGCTGCGACAGCAGGTAGTCGGACGCCGAGAGGTAGAACGTGCGGGTGCTGGTGGCCGCGTGGAAGGTCGGAAGGAGCTCCAGAGTGCGCGAGACCTCTTGCATCGCCTGGCGCACCAGGGGAATGAGCTCCTCACCCTTGGCGGTGAGCTCGAACCCCCGCCCGCTGCGGACGAGGATCGGGTCGTCGAACTGCTGACGCAGTCTCGCGAGTGAGCCGCTCACGGCGGGCTGTGTCATGCCGATGCACTCGCCCGCACGCGTCAGGTTCTTCTCCGTCAGGATGGCGTCGAGGACGACGAGCAGGTTGACGTCCACCTTCCGCAGATCGGCCAACACCGCCCTCACTCTCCACCCGCCTTCCGCCGGCTGGTGAACATTCTAGGTTCGAACGCCGAACTCGGCGACACTCATGCCCGTGGCATCTCGGCTGCCCACACGGCGCGCACGTTCGTGAACTCGTGCATTCCCTCGACGGACAGTTCCCGGCCGTAGCCGCTGAGCTTCACTCCGCCGAACGGAAGGCGCGGGTCCGAGACGACGACGCTGTTCACGAACAGGGCTCCCGAGTGGATGCCTCCGCCATAGCGCAGGCCCGCCTGCATGTCGGCCGTCCAGATGCTGGCGGCCAAGCCGTACTGCGAGGCGTCGGCGAGCTCGATCGCGTCGTCGGGCCCCTCCGCGCGCACAAGCGCCAGCACGGGTCCGAAGGTCTCCTCAGAGAACACCGGCATGTCGCGGGTGACATCGGCGAGCACTGTCGGGGCGTAGTAGTTGCCCGGCCCGTCGATGCGGTACCCGCCCGTCACGAGGCGAGCGCCCATGGCGATGGAACGGGTGACCTGGCTGTCGATGTCGTCGACGAACGAGGGTTTGGCGAGCGGGCCCTGCTGGGTGCCGTCGTTGAGCGGGTCGCCGACGGTGAGCGCTTCGACGGCGGTCTTCAGCCTGGCCTCGAAGTCGTCGATGACATCGCTTTCGACCACAAAGCGTTTCGCGCAGAGACAGCTTTGGCCGGTGTTCACGAATCGCGCGCGAACCGCCAGCGGTGTGATCGCCGCGATGTCGGCGTCGCGGAGGATCACAAACGGGTCGGAGCCGCCGAGTTCGAGAACCGTCTTCTTGAGGGCGCGCCCGGCGGCTTCGGCGACCGTCGACCCGGCCTTCTCGCTGCCCGTGAGGGTGACCGCGGCCACACGGGGGTCGGCGATGATCTCGCCGACCAGGTTGTGGTCGGCGAGCACGAGTGCCGTGAAGAGACGCTCGGGGAACCCGGCTCGTTCGAACAGATCCTGCAGCGCGAGCGAGCATCCCGTCACGTTCGACGCGTGCTTGAGCAGAGCGCCGTTGCCGGATGCGAGTGCGGGAGCAGCGAAACGCACGACCTGCCAATACGGAAAGTTCCACGGCATAACGGCGAGCACGAGTCCGATCGGCTCATAGGCGACGTAAGAGATGGCCGCCTCGGTGGCTACCGGCTTGTCCGCGAGGAACTCCTCGGCGTGATCCGCGTAGTAGTCGCAGGTCAGTGCGCACTTCAGCACTTCACTCCTGGATTCCGCGATGGGCTTGCCCATCTCGACGCTGATCAGCCGTGCGTGCGTCTCGACCTCGTCGCGCAGCAGCGCCGCCAGTGCGCGCAACAGCCCTGCGCGGGTGGCGACGGGCGTCCGTTTCCACTCCTGCTGGGCGGCGGCGGCACGCTCGAGAAGGTCATCGAGCTCGGCGCCGGCGACGGCGGGATACGACGCGAGGGTCTCTCCCGTGGACGGGTTGGCGGTGGTCACGGATGTCACAGCTGTCTGGTTCACAGACGGTCCTCACTGTAGGTTCGGCGGGCATGCGGCACGGTGATGCCCGGGCTGGTGGGGGCGACTATGGTGTTGCTGATCGTGCCGATGCCGTCGACGGTCATCGTGACGGTGTCGCCGACTTTCAGCGGCGCCGGGCGCGGTTGGACACCTCTGCTCCACGACTCGGCGAGGGCTCCCCATCCGCAGGTGCCGGTGGCCAGCACGTCGCCGGCACCCACCACCGCCCCGCGAGAGGCGTGCATCAGCAGTTCCTCGAACGACCACGACAGGTTCTTCGTGCTGTCGCGGCCGAGCTCCGCTCCGTTGACCGACACCGTCATCCCCAGGTCGAGCCGATCGCCGTCGCGGTACTGCTCGATCTCGTCGGCCGAGGTGATCCACGGTCCGAGGGTGCTGGCGAAGTCCTTGCCCTTCGAGGGTCCGAGGCCGACCTGCATCTCGCGCCCCTGGATGTCGCGAGCCGACCAGTCGTTCAGGATCGAGTAGCCGACGATATTCGCCAGTGCCTGCGACTGATCCGCGTCCCGCGTGGCGGTCCCGACGATCGCGGCAACTTCGAGCTCGAAGTCCAGCGCCGCGGTGAGGGGTGGCATGGGGAGCGGATCGTTCGCGCCGATCAACGACCAGGGATTCATAAAGAGGAAGGCCGGCGCCTCGTACCAGGCCTCGGGAATGGACCCGTCACCGCCCTCTGCCTTCTTCATCCCGGCGATGTGCGCCTCGAACGCCACGAAGTCGCGCATGGCCCGCGGCTCGATCGGAGGAAGCAGCCGGACCTGGTCGACCGGAGCGCGAAAGTAACGTCCGGCCTGGGCTTCGAGGGCGTTGCGCTCCTCGATGGGCAGATTCAGGATGCTCAGCACATCCGTCGCTCCCTGGATCGACTGGATCATGCCGTGACGGATGATGCCGACGAGCGGGAACCCGTGGTGTTCGAAACGAGCGATGCGCATCGTCAGCCCCGCTTCTTGCGTCGTCCGAGGTAGGTCGACAGACCGACCGCCGCGAGGAGCGCGATTCCGTTGAAAACGGGAGAGGCCCACCCGCTGGCGCCGCTGAGCACCAGACCCGAGACCGAGATCGAGACGAAGAGGGCGCCGATGACGGTGCCGATCACGTTGAAGAACCCCGGTTTGATGGCTGTGGCACCGAGAAACACGGCGGCGAGGGCCGGGAAGAGCAGGCCGTTCCCGCTGTCGGCGGTGGCGCTTCCCAGCCGTGCGAGCTGGATGACGCCCGCCCCGCCGGCGATGACCGCGGCGACGACGAAGCTCCACCAGACGTTGCGCTCGACCCGGATGCCGACCAGCTTCGCCGACGACGCATTCGAGCCGACGGCGTACAGCGACCGGCCATAGGGGGTGTGGGTGAGGAAGTACCAGGCCACGGCCGCCACGAGCAGCACAACGTAGACCACGACGGGCAGCCCGAGAAAGCGGGCGGACCCGAATCTCGTGATGGCCGGGTCGACGCCGGAGACGATGGTCTGGCCGCCCGTGTACCACTGAATGATTCCCGCGAGCAGCGTCGCCATGCCGAGCGTCGTCACAAAGGGGCTCATAAAGAACTTCGTCACGAAGAGCCCGTTGACCAGCCCGACGACCCCGGCGGCGAGGATCGGCACAACTATCGCGACCCAGAGGGGGGCGCCGGCGTTCGCCATGAGGCCGGCAGACATCACCTGTGTCGTGGCGGCGATCGCGCCGAGCGAGAAGTCGAAATAGCCGCAGATGAGCGGGAACAGCGCGGCCAGGGCGATCAGCGAGACAACAGCCTGGCTGCCGAGGATCACGTTCAGGTTGGCGATCGTCGGGAAGGCTGCGGAGCTCGCCGGATTAACGGTGAAGAAGACGAACACGAGGGCCGTCAGGATCAGCAGCGCGTAATTCTCCAGCATGCGCAGCGGCACACGCTGCCGCTGCGCGGGCGGCGGCGTCTTCACTGCCGTTTCCGGATGGGCGGTTGGCGTTGTGGTCATGATCTTCTCTTTTTGTCTGGGGCCGAAGGAGGCGGCTGGATGGTGCGGATAGACCCGGTCGGGTCTTTCAGGACGAGAGCTGTGAGACCGTCGATGTCGACCTCGCCGGCCAGGACTTCGCCGCCGATCCGCCCTCCACGCAGCAGCACGATCCGGTCGCACAGCGCGTGCAGTTCGCTCATGTCGGACGAGGCCACGAGCACCGCGCAGCCACCGGCGGCGGCCTGGCGGATGACCGCATAGATATCCGAGCGGGACATCACGTCGACGCCCTGTGTGGGCTCGTCGAGAAGAAGCAGTCTCGGGTTGCGCTGCAGCCATCTGGCGATGATCGCCTTCTGCTGGTTGCCGCCCGACATCGAGCTGAACAACGCGGCGGGGCCGCTCGTCTTGATGCTGAACCTTCTGATCAGGTCGCGGGCGGCGGAGCTTTCCCGGGAACGCGGCATCCAGCGTGTGACCCAGTTCTCGCGGAGGACGCTCATCGCGATGTTCTCTTGGATGGAGAGGTCGGCGAATGCCGCATCCCTGCCGCGGTCCTCTGGGACCAGCGCGATCCCCGCCTCCATCGCGTCGCCGATGTGGGCGGGTGCGAATCGTTCGCCGTCGAGCCGGATCGTGCCGGAGACAGGACGCTCGGCACCGAAGATCGCGCCGAGGAGCGACGATCGGCCGGAACCGACCAGGCCGGCGATGCCCACGATCTCGCCCTCGTCGACGCTGAGATCGACGCCGTTGAGAGGCCCGCCGGTGAGACCGTCGACGCGCAACACGTTTTTGCCGGTCGCGTGACCGATCGACCCCGTGGGGCGGAGGGCGGCGACGGCACCCCCTGCCATAAGCGACACGAGTTCGTCTTCTGTCGGCGTCGAGTCGACCAGTGTGCCCGCCACCTTGCCGTCGCGGAAGACTGTGAAGTCTTCGGCGACCGAGAGCACCTCGTGCATGCGGTGGCTGACGATGAGAACCGTTTGACCCTTGTCGGCCCGCCGGCGCACCATCTGCAGCAGCAGACTCGACTCGTGTGCGGCCAGGCTCGCGGTGGGCTCGTCGAGCACGAGGATCAGTTCCGCGCCCTCCTGGTCCTGCAGCGCCCGGGCGATCGCCACCATCGTCCGGTCCGACGGCCGAAGATCTTTGACCGGCGTGCGCGGGTCGGCCCGCAGCTCGTATTCGGCCAGCAGCTGACCGACCCGCTCACGGAGCCGGCGCCATCGGATGCTCCCCCCGGCGCGGAGCGGGTACCCGGCGTCGAGCGCGAAGTTCTCCTCGATCGACAGATCGTCGAAGAGCCCGAGATCCTGATGCACGAACCGGAGGCCGGCGGCTTGCGCCGTGTTCGGCAGATACGAGGAGTCCAGGGGGACGTTCCTGTCGAAGATCGTGAGCTCGCCGGCGTCGGCGGTGTAGACGCTCGCGAGAATCTTGATGGCTGTGCTCTTGCCGGAGCCGTTGCCGCCGAGCAGGGCGTGCACGGTTCCGCGTCGCACCGTCAGCGACGCGTTGTCCAGGGCCGTTGTGCCCCCGAAGTGCTTCGTCAGACCGGTGACGGTGAGAGCGACGGCACCGGTGGGGGCGGCTGCGGGAGCCGCGGCCGCCCCCACGGCGCCACGTGACGTGGGGGTCACAGACCCCAGGCTTTCTCGAAAGCCGACTCGAAGTCCACGCTGCCGAGATAGGGACCGCTGGCGGGCATGTTCGTGTCGGCGTCGATGGCCTGCATCGACTCTCCGATGTAGGCCGCCTCCTGGCCCGCGAGAATGCGGGCGGCCGTGTCGACCGACCCCCAGCCTGCCCACGTCACGGCGAAGCCGATCGTGGCGTCGACACCGCTGTCACCCTGGCGGATCATGTCGAGAACCGGCTCATCCCCTCCGCGTCCGATGACGAGCAGGTCGGCGTCGCGACCCGATTGGACGATGGCGGTGGCGAGGCCGCTGACGAGCCATCCGTCGATCGGCACGATGAGCACGTTGGCGTCGCTTGCGTTGAGGATCGCGGTGGTGACCTTCTGCACGAACGAGCCGTCGGCGACCTCCGGGTCGTTGACGTCGACGGTGTCGACGATCGTCCCGCCGCCGAGGTTGTCGAGTTCGGCTGTGAACCCGTCTGTGATCCACTGTCCCCAGGTCTGGCCCGTGAAGTTGAGCACCAGCGCCCTCACATCACCGTTGGTCTTGCCGTAGGCGTAGTCGGCCTGGAGCGTTCCGAACTGCTCCCACTGCTCCTGTGGTGTGTAGCCGTCGAGCCACAGCCGCTCCGATGCCCAGAGCTTGGTGGCGCAGTCGTCGACTCCACCGCCGCCGATGATCGTGATGCCGGCGTCAACAGCTTCTTGGAACGCGGCCTGAGCGACGGCGCAGCCGATCCCGATCGGAACGATGACATCCGCCCCGTCTGCGACCGCCTGCCGGATCGCCGTGGCGAACCCGTCAGGAGTCAGCTTGCCATCGGCGATGGTGGCCTCCCACCCCACTTCCTCGGCGGCCGCGACGACTGCCGCCGCAGGGACAGAGCATCCCGTGGCCTGCTCGCCGCACGAGACGACGTAGAGGCTGATGTCCGATTGTGGGGTGACGCTCGAGAGTTCGCTCAGGTCGCCGCCCACGCCGTCGTAGGCCGCCTGCAGCGCGGCCACGGCTTCGGTGCTGAGGTCATCGGTGTCGGATGTGCCTGCCGGCGCGGTGCCGCTGCTGCAGCCGGCGAGAACGAGAGCGGCGGCGACTATCGCGCCCGCTGTCGAGAGAGCTTTCTTGTTCACGGATTCCTCCTGCTGTGTGAAGCAAGCGGGAGCCCATGACCGAGCGTGGCCCCGTTGCCTTCAGTTCCGGGCGGCTTCTTTACCGACCGTCCCGCACAGTCAAGCAGTCCTGTCTGCAGGCCGGAACACCTGCCGGACGATGCCAACCATCGGGTGCGGCAATCTCTCCTACGAGTGGGTGCTGCCGTCCGTGCCGGTCGGCACGTTGGGGCGCCCCTCGTCGATCAGCCAGCCCTCGATGGTGCCCGCCGACTCGAACTCGTTGGTGTTGAGGATGCGGCGCGCGTCGTCGAGCAGACCGGCGAAGGGCTCATCGATCAGTGCCTGCACAACGGCCAGCTCGGCATCCCGGTCCAGTATCCGGGTGCCGATCGTGACAATGCTGACGTCGGCGTGTCGTCGCGCTTCGCGGACGAGCTCCTCCGTCGCCCCGGCGATCGCGCGCACGCCGGCGACCTTATTGGCCGCGATGCTCTCTCCCGCGCCGCTGGCGCCCACGATCACCCCTCGAGCGGGCGTGCCTGCGTCTTCATCTGCGACGACGGCCTGACCGACCCGGATCGCGAAAACCGGATAGTCGTCACCCGGATCGAGCTCCGCCGGACCGTGCCAGATCACCTCGTGAACGGCGGACAGCGTGGATTCGAGAGCGCGGGCCCGCTCATACCCGTTGTGGTCGGCTGCGATGTGGATGCGCATATCGGTCCTCTCTCGAGATCATTACACGGGCGGGGCGACGAACAGCCCGCTGTCGACATCGTTGAACGACTCCCGAGCCACCAACTCGCTCATCTCGTTCGCCGTGCCCCACTGGTCCTGTGTCGAGACGAGGTTGACGTCGAGACGGCTCGGATGCCAGGTGTCCTCGTCTTCGATGGTGGCGAGCTCGGTCGTGTACTCCAACGTGTTTCCGGCCGGGTCGAGAAAGTAGGCGAACGTGTTGTCGCCCGCGTTGTGCCGACCCGGGCCCCAGACCATGCGCGCACCGCTGCGCAGGATCTTGCCGGAGCCCCGCATCCACTCTTCGATGCCGCGCATCTCGAACGAGGCGTGGTGCAGCGAGGCGTGAGGACCCTGCGCGATGGCCATGGAATGGTGCGCATTGTTGCACCGCATGAAGTTCATCAGGTCTCCCATCGCCGAGCTGTAGAGAACGTCGCTGATGGCGAAATCGAGGTTGTCGATGTACCACTGGGTCGTCGCGGCCATGTCCGTGGTGTTGACGACGACGTGGGAGAGTTTCACCGGAACGGGTTCGCGCGGATTGATCTTTCGGCTCCGGCGCAGTTCGACCCCCGTCGAGAACTCCAGGGTGCGCCCGTCGTGATCGAAGACCCGGAACCCGTACCCTCCGCCCGGCTGCGTCAGCGGACCGGGCTCCGAGACGAACCGCACGCCGTTCGTGTGGAGGCGGGCGGCAAGCTCGTCGGTGTCTGCGACCGAATGCACGCCGAAGCAGATGAGATCGATGCGCTTGTCGCCGCGGCGCAGGCGCACCACGTAGGGCTCGGGCGATCCCTCGGCGGCCAGATAGGCGATCCCGTCGTTCGATTCCACAGCGGTCAGACCCCAGTGTCTGGTGAGGAACTCACGCTCCACGTCGTAGTCCGGCGTTGCGAGTGCGAGGTAGCGCAGGTGTGAGATGAGTCGCTGAGTCATCGTTGATCTCCTTGTTCGTGGCATGGGGTGCTCGCGCGCGAGGACTGACGCCGATTCGAGGGTACGTCCGTTCCCCCGGCACAGGCACCTGGCCTGCCCGATACCACCTATCGGCCTGAGACGGTTCTCGGCCGCTCCGCCCGTCGCCCGAGGACGACCCCTGTCCCCGCCACCGTCGCGCAGGCCGCGCCGAGAATCGCGAGCGGGCCGAGAGCGGCCTCGCCGAGCACACCGACGAGCGGCGCGCAGATCCCGGCCACGAGGAACTGGACAGCTCCCATCAGCGCAAGGGCGGACCCGCGCGCGAACTGCACGTCGGCGAGTGCGAGCGATGTCGCCGGACCGAAGACGAAACCCATGCTCGACGCCCAGACGAAGAGGATCGGCAACACGGTGAACACCGAGACGGTCCCGGTCAGCACGACGACCCCGAGCGCCACGGCGACGACAGCCTGGAGCGCGACCCCGATCTCGAGCAGAGCCCGAGACCCGACCCGCGAGACGAGGACCGCCGTGAGCGACCCGGCCAGCATCAACCCGACGCCGTTCGCCCCGAAGACGAGTGTGTAGCCCCCGGCGGTGAACCCGAGAATCCCTTGCACAACGAACGAGGATGCCGAGATGTAGGCGAACATCATGCCGAAGCCGAAGCACAGGACGAGGGCGTACGCCACGAAACGGCGGCTGCGGAGAACAAGGCCGTACGTGTGTGCCAGCGCGCGGGCGCCGCCCGTGCGCCGCTCCTCGAGCGGGAGCGTCTCGGGTACGACCAGGATCGTGGCCACGAGCACCGCCACCGAGAGCAGGCAGAGCGCGACGAAGATGCCGCGCCAGTTCGCCACCCCCATGATGAGGGCTCCGCCGATCGGCCCGACGATCGGCCCGATCCCGACGACGAGCCCGAGCGCGGCGTAGCCGCGCGCAGCCGTGTCGCCCTGCGCGGTGTCAGAGACGACGGCGCGACTGACGACCACTCCCGCCGCCGCGCTGAGCCCCATGACGGTGCAGCAGACGATCAGCAGAAGGATCGAGGGGGCAGCTGCGGCCAGAAGCGCCCCCAGCGACATCAGGGCCGCTCCCCCGATCAGAAGGGGTCGCCGACCGTATCGGTCAGACAGGGTGCCGAGCAGCAGCTGACCGCACGCCATGCCGATGGTGAAGGCCGTGAGTGTGAGCTGCACGGTAGACGGGGTCGTGCCGAACTCGGTCACAAGAAGAGGCAGAGCCGGCAGAAAGGCGTCTGTGCCGAACGGTCCCAGGATTCCGTTCGCACCGAGCACCAGGAGCAGGCCGGCGGTCAGGGTCGTTCGTCGCCTCAGTGTCATACCCGTCAGTCTTGCTCAGCCCCGCCGCGTCGAGGATGATTTCTTGCCATGCCTGCCATCGCTCCCGTTCTCCCCGTTGCCGAGCACACGGGTTAGGGTGTGAGATGCGGTCATCATCGGATGCTGTATGCGACGCAAAGGAGCGCGATGTGAACTTCGCGGGCAAGGATCTGAACCTGCTCGTCGCTCTCCGGGCCCTGCTCGAAGAGGCGAACGTCACCCGGGCCGGCGACCGCCTGCAGATGGGACAGTCCTCGATGAGCTCCGCGCTCTCTCGCCTTCGTCTCCAGTTCGGCGACGAGCTTCTGGTGCGGGTCGGCCGCGACTACGAGCTCACCCCCATGGCGCGGCTCCTGCTTCCCCAGGTGCAGCTCACGCTGCCCTTGATCGAGCAGGCCCTCGGGAGCGAGGGACCGTTCGACCCCTCTACCTCATACCGGGTCTACAACCTGCAGATGTCCGACTTCGCGGTGCTCGAGCTCGGCCCCGCGCTCGACGCGGCCCTGCAGGCCGCGCCCGGCATCCGGATCAACCTGCTCCCCCTTCCGAGCAATCCGACCGACAGCCAGCACGACCTGCTCACGAGCGACTTCATCGCAGCGGTGCCGGGTATCGGGATCGAGGGCGAGAGCGTCGAGCTCTTCACCGATCGCTACGTGTGCCTGGTCGATCAGCACAACCCCGAGCTCATCGACGGCACACTGAGCTGGGATGCGTTCTGCCGCCTGCCGCAGGCCGTCTGCAACTTCGGGCAGGCGCATCTCACTCCGTCGGATCGCCGTCTGCGGGAGCTGGGCTTCACGCCGAACGCCCACGTCAAGACCTCGAGCTTTATGTCCCTCCCCTCGGTCGTCTCCCGCACCGACCTGGTCGCCGTTGTACCCCGGCGCCTCGCGGAGCGTCTCGGTCCCTCCACCGGGACCGTCGGGGTGCCCACTCCCTTCGAGACGGTGGAGATCATCGAGACGCTCTGGTGGCATCCCTCGCACAACGCCGATCCCTCGCACGCCTGGCTGGGCGAGCTGATCGTGCGGACGGTGCGGGACGAGCATCCGAGAGACGTCCGCGAACGGGTGCGCTGAGCGTCGGCCTGACTCGCGGTCACCCACGACAGTGGTCGTGGCTCGCAGACGCGGCGAAGGCCCCACTCGGGCGGGTGGGCGCGTCGACCATGACTTCCGGTGATGCCTGCCATCATCGCGGCCGACTTCCGGCGCGTCTCGCACGCGCCTAACGTGTGAGCCAGCCGCAACGACGCATGCCTGAATGGAGAACCTGGTCGAATGACACTGGAGAACGTACTCGTGGTCGGCGGTGGCATCACCGGTTCGGTGGCCGCCATCGCGCTCGCCCAGAAAGGTGTGACCGTCTCGTTGATCGAGAAGTCGTCACGGTGGATCGGAGTCGGCCACGGGCTGACCGTGCAGGGCAACGCCCTCAAGGTCTTCCAGCAGATCGGCGCCCTCGAGCGCATCCTGGAGAAAGCCCATCCGTTCAGCCGGCTGGAGATCTGTCATGCGGACGGGCATGTGATGACCGTGCTCGACACCCCCCGCACCGGCGGTGCGGCGCTTCCCGCGACCGCTGGCGTCTTGCGCAGCGATCTGCAGACCGTGCTCATGGACATGATCCACGAGCTCGGCATCGAGGTGCGGCTCGACACCAGGCTCGAGTCGTTCGCGAACCACGACGACTCGGTCGAGGTCGTCCTCTCGACGGGCGAGACGAAGAGCTACGATTTCGTCATCGCCGCCGACGGAATCCGCTCCACGGCCAGAGAGCTGCTCGGCCTGCCGCAGGTCCCCGCCCCGACGGGGATGGGAATCTGGCGCGTTGTGACCGAGCGCACCCCCGAGATGGACGTTTCGGCGGTGTATTACCACGGCCCGGAGTACAAGGCAGGCTACACACCGATCTCCGACTCCCTCTGCTACGCATACGTTCTCACCGACCCGGTCCGGCCTGACAACGGTCTGAGCGACTGCGACGAGATGAAGCGTCTGCTCTCGGGTTATCACGGCCACATGGACAACGTGCGGGAGAACCTCACCGACGCCGACTTCATGAACTTCCAGCCCATCGAGTGGCTGCTCGTCGACGAGCCCTGGCACAGGGGCCGGGTGATCGCGATCGGCGACGCCGTGCACGCGTGCCCACCGCTCATCGCTCAGGGTGCTGCACAGTGCTCTGAGGACGCACTCCTGCTCGCCGACTATCTGACGCGCGACGGCGACCTGGAGACGCTGCTCACCGAGTACGAAGAACGACGTATGCCTCGGGTCACCCTCGTCGTCGACGCCTCCCTGCAGCTGGTCGAGTGGGAACTGCACCCGGAGACACCGGATGCCGATCCGGGCGCGCTGATGGGTTCGTCGCTCGCCGCCCTGACGAACGCCGCATGAGGCGCGTTATGCCCGAAGAGATGCCGTCCGGCACCATCCCGCGTCGCGTCGTCACCGGTCACGACGAGCAGGGGGTGTCCATCGTCCTGTCCGACGGACCGGTCCCGGTGCACCGCATCATGCCGCAGGACGGCGTCGGGTTCTATGAGATCTGGCAGACCGACGCGATGCCGGCGCCGCTGCATGCGACAGAGCCCTCGGAACCCACTCAGCGGACACTGCGCGTTCCGCCCGAACCTGACGGCACCAAGATCCGCATCAACGAGTTCTTCCCCGGCCACCTCGACGATCTCGGCAATCAGTCGCCCGTGCACCGCACGGAATCGGTGGACTACGGGATCGTCCTCGAGGGCGAGATCGTCCTCGTGCTCGACGACAGCGAGGTCGTGCTGCGAGCCGGCGACGTGATTGTGCAGCGCGGCACCGACCATGCCTGGGCCAACCGCAGCGAGGCCGTCGCGCGCGTCGCGTTCATTCTCATCGACGGGCGGTTCAGCCCCGAGCTTCAGCGAATACTCCCCGCCGGTGCGAAGGTCATGCACCATGGACCCCACGACTAGACAGGACATCATGTATCTCGATCACGTCGGCCTCAGCGTCGCAGACCTCGATGCCCAGGTGCAGTGGTACTCTCGCGCGCTTGGCCTTCGGGCGGCAACTCCGTTCGAGATCGGCCCGCTGCAACTCCGCGGGGTGTTTATGGTCGGTGAGAACGGACTGGCCATCGAGCTGCTCGAACGACAGGGCTCGGTCCCCGGTCTTCAGGCGCCCGACACGGCGACGGCTCTGCTGACGCGAGGCTACGGTCACATCTGTCTCCGCATCGACGACGTGGACTCCGCTCATACCGCCCTCCTCGACGCCGGCGCCGTCGAACGGATGCCGCCACAGCAGTCCCCCGAACCGGGAGTGCGGATGTCGTTCGTCGCCGATCCCGAGGGCAATCTCATCGAGCTCCTCGACCGCCGTGGACCGGTCGGCGCATGACCGCGACCGCCCCGCTGCCGGGCCTCGAGCACAAGACCGTGGTGATCACCGGAGCAGCAGGGGGTCAGGGCGCCGCCGAGAGCCTGCTGCTGCTCGCGTCTGGGGCGACGGTCATAACCACCGACCTCGCCGACGCTCCGCCCGCATCCCTCGTCGACGCCGCGGAACCGCTGCCGGGCACGCTGCTGTACCGCCAGCTCGATGCGGGATCCGAAGAGCAGTGGTCTGACCTCGCCGCCTGGCTCACCGGGCGGGGCAGCGGAGTGCACGGGCTCGTCAACAACGCGGGCATCCCCTTTCGGGCACGACTCGGCCAGATAGCGCTCTCGGACTGGGAACGCGTTCTCCGCGTCAACCTCACCGGCCCGATGCTCGGCATCCAGGCCCTGCTGCCCCTTATGGCCCCGGGCGCCTCCATCGTCAACGTGGGTTCGTCTGCAGCGCTCACCGCTCACCACACTGTCGCCTACACCGCGAGCAAATGGGGCCTGCGGGGTCTCACCCACGTCGCCGCCACCGAGTTCGGCGCGCGCGGCATCCGCAGCAACATCGTGCACCCCGGGTACATCAACACGCAGATGATGGCTGCGGCCCCACCCGTTATGGCCGAGGCACAACTGCAGCTCACTCCCCTCGAGCGCACGGGCGAGCCGGAGGAGGTCGCCGCCGTTGTCGCCTTCCTCCTCTCGGATCTCTCGTCCTATGTGAACGGAGCCGAGATCCCGATCGACGGAGGCTTCACCTCGTCTGCCGGGATCAAGTACATGTCCGACATGATCGCGCGCGCAAGCGCCGCGCTCTGAGATCACACCGAGGAATCACAACCATGTTCATGTACTTTCCCACCAACTACGTGTGGAGCCTGACTGTCGTCGCGACGCTCAACAACGGCGGATTCATCGACGAGGTCGACCGGGCGTGCAAGCCCGTGCTCGAGGCCGCGAAGAACGGCGACGACGCCGGAACCGAGGAGCTGTATGCCGCGTGGGTCGCGGTGGCCGACCGGCTGGTCGCCGCGGCTCAGGACGACGAGGCCCGTGGACGTCTCATCGGAGCCTCAGACAAGTACTACAGGTCGAGCCTGTACGTCTCGCAGTCCGAGCGGCTGCAGTCGCCGAGCTGGGAGGGACGCAACGCGGCGTACCAGAAATCGATCGACCTCCTCCGGAAGCACGTGGAGCTGAGCGGCGTCGATGTGGAGTCCGTCGAGATCCCGTTCGAGGATTCGAGTCTTCCCGCCTATCTCATGCGCGCCGAGTCCGCCGACGGCAGGCCGACGCCGGTGATCATCCAGTGGAACGGCCTCGATTCCACAAAAGAGATGATGTACTACTCCGGCTTTCCCACCATGCTCGCCAAGCGCGGTATCTCCACCCTCATGGTGGACACCCCCGGCTCCGGCGAGGCACTCCGCCTGAGGGGCCTCACGGCGCGTCACGACACCGAGGTCTGGGCCGCGGCGTGCATCGATTTTCTGGAGACCGTTCCCGAGGTGGATGCGGAGCGGATCGGGATCGTCGGCTGGTCGCTGGGCGGGTACTACGCTCCGCGCGCGGCGGCGTTCGAGAAGCGGCTCAAGCTCGCCGTGGCATGGGGGGCGAACCACAATTGGGCCGAGGTGCAGCAGGGCCGCCGCAACCGCGAGGGCGAGAACCCCGTTCCGCACTATTGGGAGCACGTCTTCTGGGTGTGGGGCGTCGACAACATCGACGAGTTCATGGAGAAGACGAAAGAGATGCACCTCAACGGGGTCGCAGACAAGATCACCGTCCCTTTTCTGGTGACGCACGGCGTCAACGACCGGCAGATCAACGTGAAGTACGCTCAGCAGAGCTACGATCAAGCGACGTCGAGCAGCCGCCGGGAGCTGCGCCTGTTCGGTGAGCCGGAAGGCGGGACCGAGCACATCTCGATCGACAACCTGCCCTATGTCGCCGGCTATATCGCCGATTGGGTCACCGAGGCCTTCGCGGCGCCCCTCTGAGCCCGATCGCGATTCCCACTGGTCATGGGCTGTGGTGAGCCAGGTCTCGATGACCGGGTGAGGGACGGAACGCGCGCGCTCGCGAGGGCCTCGCCGTGCGCAACGGGGACGGGGATGCGATCGACGGCCTCACGCACGAGGTGGGTCAGCTCTCGCTCGACGTCTGCGTAGCGGGGGTCGCCCGCGAAGTTGGTGCGCTCGGGGGGATCGATCAGGCTGTCGGCGAGAAACAGGTCCGGTTCCTCTGGCGCATTCTCACCCGCCCGTCTGGCGGTCAGGTCGAGACGGTAGCGCACGGTGCGCGCGCACACGCGCTGAGGCCAGCCGCGGCCGTCGTCCCACGCCCCCTCGTCTCGGTTGGGGAACGCGCGACTGGACGACTCGCCGTATCCGATCGCCGAGAGCACCACGCCGGGGGCGTCGTCTCGGAACAGATCGCGGCCGGTGGCTCCCTCGGGACGGCCGAGCGCCGCGAGTCCGGTCAGGGTCACGGCGAGGTCCTCGCTCAGCACGAGATCACCCCGACGCTGCCCGTGCGGAAGCACACCCGGGTACGAGATGATCAACGGCACCCGGTGGCTCTCGGGAGCGAACGTGTGTTTGGCCATGATGCCGTACTCTCCGAGCGACGCTCCATGATCGGTTGAGAGCACAACGATCGTCGACTCCCGCAACCCCGCGCCGTCCAGCGCTTCGACGATGCGCCCGACCTGGTCGTCGAGCCAGGCCACGCAGGCGTGGTAGCGGCGGAACGAGACCTGCAGGTCCTCGTCCGAGAGCTCGGCGCCCCGCGTGAGGCGACCCCATTCACGTTCGAACTCGTTCCCGGAATGGTGAGGCGAGCGCGGCACGGTGAAATCGACATCGTCGTACCGGCTCGCCCACGGCTCTGGCACGACCATCGGCTTATGGGGTTGCACAAAGCTGGCGCGCAGCACGAACGGCCCGTCGGCCTGCGCGAGAGCGGTCGAGACCGACTCCGTGATGCGCTCCGAGACGAGCGCCGCGCCCGCGGGCAGAACCGCTGAGAACACGTGGCCGATCCCGGGCGACCGTCGGATGTCTGCGTCATGCGCCAGCGCCTGCGCCAGCAGTTCCGGCATCCCGGAGCCTGTGTGGTCATCGTGCTGCCACGGAGAACGCCCGCCCGGGAGGTGCTCCTTGCCGTAGTTCGCCGTACGCCACCCCGCCGCCGCAAACGTCTCGGGGAACATCTCGGGAGCCACGAACCCCTCGGGAACGTATCCCTCGTTGTTGAGCACCCCGGAGGCGAGGGGGCTCTGCCCCGAGAGCATGGCGTGGCGGGCGGGGACACACACCGGAGAAGAGGTATACGCACGCTCGAAAAGCACGCCGCTCGCGGCGAGCGCGTCGATATGCGGGGTGGAGATGCCCCGATGCGCGTTTCCGTAGCAGGACAACGCGTCCGCGCGCAGCTCATCCGCCATGATCCACAGAACATTCGGCTTCGCCGTCGACATGTCGTTCACCCTTCTCGAAACCCGTTCTTGCAAAACTTAGCGAGTAGTAGGTAAGTTTACCTCGCACCACCTTCAATGACGAGGAGCGAGAAACAACGATGTTCACACACACACGGCGCACGACGCTGGCATCCGGAATCGCGGCGGGCGTGCTCGCGCTCAGCCTGGCAGGGTGCCAATCCGCTGTCGACCTCGAGGAGTCGCCCTCGGCGACACCCGCAGACGGCGGCACACTGACCATCGCCCAGAGCTCGGATGCCCAGCCGAACAACGTCCAGGCGGGGCGCCTGGGCAACGCCGCGTGGGCGGCGAACGTCTTCGAGACGCTGACCGCCTACGACGCGGACGGCACACCGCAGCCGTTGCTGGCGACGGATTGGACGGTCGCCGACGATCAGATGTCCATCGACATCACGCTGCGCGACGACGTCGCCTTCCACACCGGACGCACGATGACCGCTGAGGATGTGAAGTACTCCGTCGAGCAGTCGGCGCAGTCCCGCGCACAGGTCGGCTACATCGCGAAGATGTTCACGGCTGTCGACGTGGTCAGCGCCACCGAGCTGACGATCCGGTTCTCGCAGCCCATCCCGAACATCTTCGACTTCTTCGAGCAGACGTTCATCCTCGACCAGGAGACCTCCGCGGGCCTCGCCGACGGCACGCAGGTGATCGGCACGGGGGCGTTCCTCTTCGAGAGCTGGTCACCGGGATCCGAGGTCAAGCTCGTCCGCAACGACGACTACTGGGGTGAGAAGCCGCACCTCGACGGCATCGACATCGCCGTCATCACCGACAGCACAGCGATGCTCAACGCCGTGAGAAGCGGCCGCTCGCAGGTCGCCCTCGGCATGAACGCACAAGACGTCCAAACGATCGGCACCAGCACGGGTTACACCATCGTGGACACCGACGGCACGGTGTACCCGCTCGGCATCGACGTCACCCAGGCGCCCTTCGACACCAAGGAGGCACGCCAGGCGGTCAATTACGCCATCGACCGGGAGCGTATCGCTTCTCAGATCTTCGGCGACTCGGCGACCGCCACCTCTCTGTTCTGGTCTGAGACGGCGACGGGGTATCCGTCGGATCTGGACGAGCATTACGCGTACGATCCTGACAAGGCGAAGCAGATGCTCGAGGAATCGGGCGCGGCCGGTGCCGACGTCACGATCTCGGTCATCAGCCTGCCCTCGAACACGAGCGTGGCAGAGATCGTGCGGAACAACCTCGAAGAGGTCGGCCTGAACCCCACCATCAACGCGGTCGAGACCCAGGGCTTCGATCAGCGGCAGATCGCCGGAGACCTCGGTCAGATGTTCATGCCGCTCCACGGGCTGAACGGGCTCGCGCCGATCACGCTGATGAACACGTTGCCGTCTCTGCGCGAGGGCAACCCGTCACATTTCTGGACCGACGAATACGAGCAGCTGCGCAACGAGCTGCTCACCGCAGCGGACGACGAGTACGCCGACGCCCTGCACGCGCTGTCCGAATACATCCTCGACCAAGCCTTCAGCACGAACGTCGTGCGGGTGGACGGGCAGTTCGTCCAGGCATCGTCCGCACACGATCTCGTGTGGACCTCGCGCTCATATCTCGACGCGAAGACCGCGTTCGTCACCGAGTGACCCACGGCGCCCCCTCGACTCGAGGGGGCGCCTCCCCAGGAAGGAGTCCCGTGAACCGCCCCAACGTCCTGCTGGTCGTGGCAGACCAGCACCGCTTCGACTGGCTCGAAGGCTCGGCCGACCTGCCGGTGCGAACACCCAGCATCCGCCGGCTGCAGGAATCCGGCGTCACCTTCCGGCGCGCGACGACACCCGCACCTCTGTGCGCCCCCGCGCGGGCCTGTCTCGCGGCCGGTGTCGGCTACGAGGCCGCCCCTGTTCCCAACAACTTCCACGACCTACCGGCCGACGCCGATACGTATTACCGGGCTCTGCGCGATGAGGGCGGCTACTTCGTCGCGGGCGTCGGCAAGTTCGACCTGCACAAGGCCAGCCTCGATTGGAACCTCGACGGCTCGCGCCTCCTCGGCGAATGGGGTCTGTCGGACGGGATCGACAGCGAGGGCAAGTTCGACTCGCTCTGGTCGACACAGGACGACGCACCCCGCGGGCCGTACATGAGACACCTCTACGACGCAGGCCTCGCCGACAGGCATCGCGCCGACTTCGACCGCCGCAGGTCGGCGCCGTACAGCGACGTGGAGATCAGCCCGCTCCCCGAGGAGTCGTATCTCGACAACTGGATCGCCGGCAACGCCCATGCTCTGCTCGACCGGCGCCCGCCAGGTGCCCCGTGGCACCTCGTGGTGAACTTCGCCGGCCCACACGACCCGATGGACGTGACCGAGGAGATGCGAGACGCCTGGGCCGACACGGACTTTCCCCCGCCGCACGCGCCGGGGGAATTCGACGGCGACCACAATGAGGTGCGCCGCCGCTACGCGGCCATGATCGAGAACATCGACAGTCACCTCGGGACCTTCCTCGACCGGCTGGAGTCCGCCGGTGAGCTCGAGAACACGGTGGTGATCTACACCAGCGACCATGGAGAGATGCTCGGAGACCACGGCATCTGGGGAAAGCAGATCGCGCTCGATCCCAGCATCCGCATCCCGCTGATCGTGAGCGGGCCGATCGTGGCCGAACCCGGCACCACCAGCGACGCGCTCGTGTCTCTGGAGGACGTCGCGGCCACCATCCTCGAGACGGCGGGACTGCCGGTGCCCGAGACGATGACTGCACGGTCGATGCTCGGCGTGCTCGGCGCGAGGACCGAGCGTCATCGCGACTGGGTGGTGTCCGGCCTTGACCGCTCGGAACAAGAGATCCAGTTGGCTGTGAATCACTACGGCGCCAACCGGTGGGTGGCGCTGCGCCGATGGCGCGCGATCACGACCGCCGACGAGAAGCTCATCACGAGCCAGGACCTGCCGCAGCCGTATCTCGTCGATCTCGCCACCGACCCGTTCGAGGAGAACGACGTCTCGGAGCAACGCCCCGAGTCCGTTGCGCGGCTCTCCCGGATGCTCGACGCCTCACGCCAACCGGAGGGCGCTCTCTGATGTTTCGGTTCCTGCTGCGCAAGCTGCCCTCCATCGCGATCGTACTGGTCGCGACGTCGGTGATCGCTTTCCTCCTGCCCCGCTTCGCCCCCGGCGACCCGGCGCAGACCATCGCCGGCTCAGACGCCACACACGACCAGGTGGAGGAGATCCGCCGGTCTCTCGGCCTCGACCAGCCGCTGATCACGCAGTACGTCACGTGGCTGGGCGGTGTGCTGCGCGGCAACCTCGGGATGTCGTACATCTTCAACCGTCCCGTCTCCGAGCTCATTCTCGGAAGACTGGAGAGCACCGTCGAGCTCGCACTGCTCGCCTCCGTCTTTCTCGTCGTCATCGGCCTCGTCCTGGGCATCACCGGGGGCTCCGCCCAGTCGCGTGGCGCGCGATTCGCTGTAGACACCACCAATACGCTGCTGCTGGCCACACCCGGCTTCCTCGCCGGCCTGCTGCTGATCGTGCTGTTCGGCGTCACCTGGCCGATCCTGCCTGTCAGCGGCGAGGTGCCGCTCAGCGAGAACCCGGGAATCGGTATTCAGTATCTGCTGCTTCCCGCCCTCGCGCTCGGGCTCTCCCAGGCGCCATCGGTGTCACGGTTGCTGCAGACGACCATGCGCACAACCCGCGGCGAGGAGTTCGTCGACCTCGCGCGGGCGAAGGGCGCCTCTCCCCGGCGCATCACCTACAGGCACGTGCTGCGCACCAGCCTGGGAGCTGCGGTCGTCGCGATCGGCATCCGCATCGGAGAGCTGTTCGGCGGCGCCATCATCATCGAGGCCATCTTCGCCCGCAACGGTCTGGGGCAGCTGGCGGTGCAGGCGGTCAACTCCCGCGACTACCAGCTCATCCAGATCCTCATCATGGGCGCCGTGCTCATCGCCGTGCTGTCGCAGCTGGTCACAGAGATGATCCTCGCCGCTCTCGACCCCCGAGTCAGATTGGACACGTGAGATGAGCGACAAAACAGACACCTCGGCCGTTCCCGGTCCGCCGTCCACGGAGGCGGTGCGCACCACACAGCGACGTCAGCGCCGGCTCACCCCGAGCGCGACACTGCAGCGCTATCTGTCCGCCTTCCGTCAGCCGCGCGGCATCATCGGCGCCATCGTCCTCGGCGTCCTGGTCATCCTGGCGGTCTTCGCCCCGATGATCTTCCCCGGCGGCTACGACCAGCAGACAGCAGAGGCGTTGCAGGGACCCAGCATGGCGCACCTGTTCGGCACAGACGAGCTGGGGCGTGATCTGCTCGTGCGCACGATCTACGGACTGCGCACCGACTTCTCCATCATCCTCGTCGCCGTGCCCCTCAGCATGGTCCTCGGCACCGCGTTGGGCCTTCTCGGCGCGCTGTCGAAGATCGCAGGCACCATCGTCCAGCGCGTCCTGGACATCATCCTCGGGTTCCCGGGCGTCGTCCTCGGCGTGTGCATCGTGCTGATCATGGGCCCCGGCTGGAGCGCCCTCGTCGTCGCCATCACCATCGGCGGCCTGCCCTTCTTCGGACGTCAGGCACGTGCGGCACTTCTCGAGCAGATGCAGCGCGAGTACGTCACCGCCGCACGAGCGCTCGGCGTGCGCAAGAGCACCATCCTCTGGCGGCACATCCTCCCCAACTCGGTCGACCCGATCCTCGTCGGAGGCGCGATCTTCGTCGTCGTGGCTGTCTTCATCGAAGCCGGTCTGAGCATCATCGGCCTCGGCATCCAGCCCCCCGAGCCCTCGCTCGGCTCGCTTCTGAACGTCGGCATGCGCTTCATCGAACAGGCGCCGATGTACATCCTCGGACCCACGATCGTGCTCATCCTCCTGTCGATGTCGTTCAGTCTCCTGTCTGACGCTCTCAACGAAACGGTGAACCGTAAATGACCACCACCGCCGACACCCAGCCGCTCCTGCGCGTCACCGACCTCGAGGTCACCTTCGACCTGCCTGATGGCCCGCTCAAGGCCGTCGACGGTGTCTCGTTCGACGTGCGCCCCGGCCAGATCCTCGGCATCGTCGGAGAGTCCGGTTCGGGCAAGTCCGTCTCGTCGCGCGCCGTCATGCGGATGCTGCGCCATCCCGGCCACGTCACCGCCGGCCGGATCGAACTGCGCGGACGCGACCTGACCGATCTGACCGAGAAAGAGATGCTGTCGGTCCGCGGAAACCAGATCGCGATGATCTTCCAAGACCCGCAAGCAGCGCTCAACCCCGTTATGCGCATCGGGGATCAGATCACCGAGGCGCTGCGCATCCACGGCGTCGACGGCAGACTCGCCGCGACGCGTTCCGTGGAGCTGCTCGGACAGGTCGGCATCCCCAGCCCGGAGCAGGCGGCGGAGAAGTTCCCCCATCAGTTCTCCGGTGGAATGCGACAGCGCGTCGTCATCGCCATCGCCCTGGCGAACAACCCCTCGCTCCTCATCGCCGACGAGCCCACCACCGCTCTCGACGTGACGATCCAAGCCCAGATCCTCGATCTTCTCCGAAGCCTGCGCGACGAGCTCGGAGTGGCGATCCTGTTCATCACCCACGACATGGGTGTTGTCGCCGAACTGTGCGACGACGTCGTCGTGATGTACCAGGGCAAGATCGTCGAGCGGGGCGACGTGCGCACAGTGCTGTCCTCGCCGCGCGATCCCTACACGATCCGTCTTATGGATGCCATCCCGAGGATGGACGCCCCGCTGCGAGAAGACGCCCCTGTCACCGTCGATCACCCGGTGCTGGAGGTTCGTGCGCTGAAGACCGATGTGAACACCCAGCGTACGAGCCTGTTCCGCAAGCCCACGCCCGTCTTCGCCGTCAACGGGGTCTCCCTTCACGTCGACGCCGGCGAGACCCTGGCGCTCGTGGGCGAGTCCGGGTGCGGAAAATCCACCCTGTCACGAACGATTGTGGGCATCAACGAACCGGCGGAGGGCGAGATCCTCGTTGACGGCCGTTCCATCCACGACCTCTCCTCCGAGGAGCGGCGCGGCGTCACCCGCAGCGTGCAATACGTGTTCCAGGATCCGTACTCGTCGCTGAACCCCCGCCGCACCGCCGGGCAGTCGCTCGACGAGGCGCTCAGGGTCGCCGGAGTCCCGCGCCGCGACATCCGCCGCCGCAGCATCGAGCTGCTCGAGCGCGTCAGCCTCGGGCCAGAGTACCTCGACCGCTACCCGTGGGCGTTCTCCGGCGGCCAGCGCCAGCGCATCGGCATCGCCCGGGCTCTCGCCAGCAGCCCACGGCTGCTGATCCTCGACGAGCCCGTCTCGGCGCTCGACGTGTCGATCCAGGCGCAGATCCTCACGCTGCTCACCCGGCTTCAGGAGGAAGACGACCTGGCCTACCTGTTCATCTCACACGACCTCGCCGTCGTCAGGGAGATCAGCCACCGCGTCGCGGTGATGTACAAAGGTGAGATCGTCGAACACGGAACGACCGAGCAGATCTTCGGCGACGCGCAGCATCCGTACACACGTACGCTGCTCGCGGCCACACCAGACCTCGACAAGGCCATCGCATGAACGGCGCCATCGCAGCCGCTACGGAGGAGAGAACAGTGCAAGACCCGAGCGATCCCCAGCCCCGCACACCGACCCAGGCTCGCGGTGCTGCACGGCGCCGCGAGATCCTCGACACCGCCATGTCACTCTTCTCCAACGGCGGCTTCAACACGGTCAGCCTCGCCGACATCGCCAAAGAGGTCGGGATCACGCAGGCGGGGATCCTGTACCACTTCCCCACAAAAGCAGCCCTTCTGCTCGACGTGCTGAAGGAACGCGAGGCACGCAACCGCGCGTCGCGGAAGGAATATCAGGACGACGGGCTCTCACCTCTGGCGGCATTCATCAAGACGCTCGCAGAAAACGACCGGAACCCCGAGCTGGTTCAGCTGTTCGTCGTCCTCGCCGCCGAGAGCACAGCACAGGAGCACCCAGGACACAACTGGTTCGCCGCCCGCAACGACGAGCTGATGACAACGATGGTCGGGCACGTCAGGCAGACCATCGACGAAGCGAAGCTGCCCGCCGGCGTGGACGCAGAGGTCGTCGCCCGCTGGATGCTCGGGCTCGCACACGGTCTCGGCGCCCAATGGGTGTTCGACACCACAGCCTTCGACCGTGCCGGGCACGTGTCGCTGTTCCTGCGCCTGCTCGAGCCGTACCTGCACAGTCCCGGCGAGGATCCGCCGCCCGCTGGCACCTGACCAGCCACGCACACATACACACACGACTCGCCGTTACGAAGGATTCCCGCCGTGGCACATCAGCCCAACATCATCATCATGCTCGCCGACGATCTCGGCTTCTCGGACATCGCCCCCTTCGGGGGCGAGATCGACACACCCGCTCTGCAGCGCCTCGCCGATCGGGGTGTGCGCATGAGCTCGTACTACGTCACCCCGCGGTGCAGTCCGTCCCGTGCCGCGCTGCTCACCGGCCGCCACCCCCACTCGGTGGGCATCGGGGTGCTCACCACAGACAACCAGCCCCACGGGTACGCCGGGTCCCTGACGACGACGGTCCCGACCCTCGCCGAGCTGCTCTCCGACCGCGGGTACGCGACAGGCCTGTTCGGCAAGTGGCATCTCGCCAGCGAGGTCCGCACGCCGAGCGAGACCTGGCCCACACGCCGAGGGTTCGATGAGTTCCGCGGCATCCTGCCCGGTGCGTCAAGCTTCTATCAGCCGCCGATGATGGAGGGCGAGACCCGCATCCCCCAGGAGGACCTTGCAGAGGACTTCTACTTCACCGACGACATCTCCGAGCACGGGGCTGACTTCATCCGTCGGCGGGCAGAGAACGACGAGCCGTTTTTGCTGTTCCTGACCTACACCGCCCCCCACTGGCCGCTGCACGCCAGAGAAGAGGACGTCGCCAAATACCGCGAGCGGTTCGCCCCCGGCTGGTCCGCCATCAGAGAACAGCGCCTGCGGCGTCTGCGCAGCGAGGGCATCCTCCCCGAGGTCGACCACCTCCCAGAGGGGCAGACGCTTTCGGAATGGCCCGCCGAGAACCGCGACTGGCAGATCGAGCGGATGTCCGTGTACGCCGCGCAGGTGGAGTCCCTCGACCGCGGTGTCGGCCGCATCCTCGATGCCGTCGCCGAGGCGGGGGTCGAGGACGACACCATCGTGCTGTTCTTCTCCGACAACGGCGGCTGCGCAGAGGAGCTGCCCGTCGGAGAGCCCTTCTTCCCACCCGACACCGTGCCGAGGACCACCCGCGGCGGACAACCGGTGGCGTTCGGCAACGACCCGACGGTGATGCCGGGACCCGCCACCACGTACCAGAGTTACGGCCGCGACTGGGCCACCGTCTCGAACACGCCGTTCCGGCTCTGGAAGAGGTGGGTGCACGAGGGAGGGATCTCATCGCCCTTCGTCGTCTCCTGGCCTGGCGGCGGCGTGCCGTCTGGGGGCGGCATCAGCCACGCGGTCGGCCATGTCACCGACATCGTCCCCACCATCATGGACGCACTCGACGCGCCCCATACCGGTGAAGGGTCAAGCCTTCTCAACGTCTGGCGTTCGCCCGCCTCGCGGGGTGCCGAGCGCACGGTGTGCTGGGAGCACATAGGCAATGCGGCAGTGCGGCGGGGACGGTGGAAGCTCGTGCGCGAGTGGAGCGGCCCCTGGGAGCTGTACGACATCGAGGCCGACCGCATCGAATCGCGCGACCTCTCGGCCGAGGAGCCCGAGCTGGTCGAGGAGCTCGCCGCCGAATACGCGGAATGGGCCCAGGCGCACGGTGTGCTCCCCTGGCAGGACGTTCTCGACGACTACGCCGCCCGAGGGATTCCCACCAAGCGGGCCGTCGGCTGACCGACGGGCGACATCAACGGGGAGAGCCTCGTCCCGGTGCTGCGGGGCTCTCCCTCCCCCGACCGCGACCAGGTGGCCAGGGTGTTCCACGAGACGGATACCTCGGCACCCGTGGCGACGAGATCGTTCCGTCTGGCACTCAGGCCGTCAGACGCCCTCCCGTCAGACGCCCTCCGGTCGCGGCTGACTGGGGTGCGGAGTGTCTCCCACGGCCGCCTGAGCACGCCACATCTTGACCTTCAGCTCTTCTCGCTTCTCGGCGTATGCGGGCTCGTGATACACATTGTTGAGCTCGTCTGGGTCGGTTTCGAGGTCATAGAGCTCCCACTCGGGCGGGAAGGTGTAATGCCCTGAGCCGGGTGTGCCCATCCCGTCGTTGTAGAAGTAGATGATCTTGTAGCGGTGGTCGCGGTACCCGTAGTGGGCCAGCACGTGGTGAAACGACGAGTCGTTCTCCCAGTATCGGTAGTAGAGCCCCTCCGCTTGGGGTGCGGGGTCGTCGCCGGTGAGATCGGCGAGGAAGCTCCGGCCCTGCATCCGATCGTGGTGGGGAACTCCCGCGACGTCGAGGATCGTCTGGGCGATGTCGACGTTCGTTGTGATGCCTGTGTAGCGGATGCCGGCCGGAACGGCGCGGGGGTAGCTGAGCACGAACGGCATCCGCAGCGATTCCTCGTACATAAAGCGCTTGTCGAACCATCCGTGGTCACCGAGGAAGAAGCCCTGGTCTGAGGTGTACATCACAAGCGTGTCGTCGAACTCTCCCCGCTCTTCGAGCCAGTCGATGACGCGCCCGACATTGTCGTCGACCGAGGCCACGACGGCCAGATAGTCCTCCATGTATCGCTGGTATTTCCAGACGGCGAGCTGTTCGTAGCTGAGCCCCTCCGGGGGCGCGACCTTCAGGTCTTCTTCACTGAGGTAGTCCGCGATGCGCATCGTCGCATGGTGGGCTGCCGTCGAACGCGTGGCGTAGTCGTCGAAGAACGTCGCGGGCACCGGGATCGGGTCCTTGTAGAGGTCGGCGTGGGCTTCGTCGGGCTCCCACGGGCGGTGCGGCGCCTTGTGGTGGATGAGAAGGCACCAGGGTTGATCGTCGGGAAGGGACTCCACCCAACGCAGCGACATGTCCGTGATCAGGTCGGTGGCGTAGCCCTGCTCGGTTCGAAGGCCCGATTCCGAGAGGAACGTCGGATTGACGTATTCGCCCTGCTCGATGAGCACGTCCCAATAGTCGAAGTTCTGAGGGTTGTGTCCTTCTCCGTCGCCCATATGCCATTTGCCGACGACGGCTGTGGCGTATCCCCGGTCCCGAAGCAAAGACACGAAGGTGGGCTGGCCGCTGTCGAGAGGCGTCGAGAGGGTCAGCACACCGTTGACGTGACTGTATGTTCCGGTGAGGATGGTCGCCCTGCTCGGCGAGCAGATGGAGTTGGTGCAGAAGCAGTTCTCCAGAAGAGCTCCCCTGCTCGCGATCTCGTCGATTCGCGGGGTGGCGTTGACGATGGATCCATACGCGCCGACTGCATGCGAGGCGTGGTCGTCCGTGAGAATGAGCACGATGTTGGGTCTCTTGCCGGTCATGGGGTGAGCTCCTGGTCCTGGACGTTGGTTGATGAGGCTTCGGGCCGGGTGACGAGTTCGGCGACGTGCGACGGCGCGAGACCGAGCTCAGACAGGGTCGGCGGCATCGCGCCGGCGCGGGTGCAGGCGATCGCCGCGGCACGGCTCGCGTGCTGGACGATGTCTCGGAGGTCGGAAATGGTCACCCGTCCGAGACGCTCGTTCGCTCCCTCGCCGACGAAACCGTGCTCGGCCAGCCCGTAGAGCAGTGCCGACGTGAACGAGTCGCCTGCGCCTCGTGTGTCGACGGCGTTGACGGCGATCGCGGGAGCGTCGAACGAGGTGCCTGCGGCGGCCTGACACCACGCTCCAGCGCCCCCGCGGGTGATGACGACGAGGCTTGCGCCCCGGCGCAGCCAGTGTTCGGCGACCTGCTGCGGGCGCGATCCCGGGTAGAGCAGCCGAACGTCTTCCTCGCTGGCTTTGACCACGCCGCTGATCTCGACATACTTCTCGACATCGTCTACGAGAGCCGGGTGTGAGCCCAGGGCGGCGTGGCGGCAGTTCGGGTCGTAGCTGGTCAACGCGCGTTCTCGCGCCGCCTCCGCGAGCGCCAGCACTCGAGGCGCCCCCGGGTGCAGGTGCGCTCCGATCGAGCCGACGTGAACAAGCTCGGCGTCAGCGCATTCGGCGAGGCTGATGGCAGGGTCCCACGACACGGAGAACCCGTGTTCCGCTGCGCCGTCAGCACCGTTGATCGCCCGCACCACATTCGTGCTCTCCCGGGGAAGCATCCGGGCGATGGCGCCGTTGCGCTCGAGGTGTCCGCGCACGATGGCGCCGTTGGCGTCGTCGCCGACCTGCGAGATGAGCGTCACGTGCCGGCCGAGACGGGCGAGGCCGACGGCGACGTTCAGAGGGCTTCCACCGGGAGATGCGACCTGATTGCCGGCCGCGTCACGGATCATCTCGACAAACGATTCACCGACGACGAGGAACCGGGGCAGGACGTGATCTGTCGGACGAGGGGCGTGTGGTGGGTTCATCGATCCTGTCTCACATCGTGCCGGCAGAGAGCGACGAAGGACCGCCTGTTGCGTGCGGCGAGTAGAGCGCGTGAAATGGCAACGACGCGGCGCCGATGGGTCCGGCGTCACCCGTCGCCCCGGCGATCGACACCTCCGGTCGCTGACGCCCGAAGAGAGGGATGCTCGACAGTGCGTCGTCGGTATGGCGCAAGAAGAACTGACCGAACAAGTCAGTGGTCGGCCCGCCGAGCACAATGCGCTCCTGGTCCAGGCTCACGGCTATCTGGGCGATGGTGCGCCCGACGATCGCGAATGCCGCGTCTCCGGCCGCTCGGAGCCACGCGGGCGCGTCAGCCTGGATCAAGGCGGCAGCATCGGCGGGCATCGGAAGATCCAGACCCGGCTCTCTGTGCATCTCGTCCAACCACGCTCGACGAATGAGATGCAACAGGCCACCCGGGGTCGCGTATTGAACAAGACACCCGCGCTGCCCGCACGAACACGCAGGCCCAGAAGGATCGACGACCATGTGCGCGAACTCACCGGCGTTGCCCTGTGAGCCGTGTACCGCGCGTCCCTCCGTGATTGCGCCGATGCCGATTCCCACTCCGAGGTAGACGTAGAGAAGGTTGTCGACTCCACCGGCTGCCCATTGCTCGCCCAGCGCCGCGCTTGTGGCCGTGTTCTCGATCCACACCGGCAGACCGGTCAGCTCAGCCAGCTCCCCACCCACCTGGCGATGATGCCAGTCGCTGAAGTTCGTCGGCTCGAGGATGGATCCGCTTCGCTTGTCGATCGGCCCGGGAACGCTGATCCCCACTCCGGAGAGTTTCGCCGGTTCGGCGTTCGAGTCGTCGAGCAAGGCAGGGATCGCTCGAGCGACGTCTGCCAGGACATCCTCCGGTGAGCGATCGAGGACGTCCAGCTGGTCGCGGCCGAGAACATTCCCGTCGAAAGACGTGAGAACGACAGTCGCCCGCTGACGGTTGAGTTCGACCCCGATGGAGTACGCGGCCAGCGGATTGACCACGAGCGCTCGCGACTGCCGTTGCAGGCCGTCGACGGTGCCCTTCTCCATAAGCAATCCCCGCTCGATGAGTCGCGAGCAGATGACAGACACCGTCTGAAACTCGAGGTCCAACCGGTCGGCGATCCAGGCGCGCGCGACGGGACCGTGATTGCGGACAACGCTCAGGACGAGGGCCTCGTTGTGCCGCTTGACACGCGGGCCGTTCGTTCCCAGCATCACGTTACGGAAGGATTTGTCAGTCTTGGGCATCGCAGATCCGCTCTCGATTTCGGGCACGTCTACTAGATCAGCCGACCGCCGTCCACAACGATCACCTGGCCGGTGACGTAGTCCGACAGCTCTGTCGCCAGGAACTCAATGATCCGCGCACAGTCTTCAGGAGTCCCCAGTCTGCCCAGTGGAACGCGCTTGAGCATCTCCTCGAGCTGCTTCGGGTCCTGCTCGGCGAATCGGGCAAGCCACTGCCCGCTCCCGATGAACCCGGGTGCGATGGCATTGGCCGTGACACCATACGGCCCGAGCTCCTGCGCGAGATTCTGGGTATAACTGACGACAGCTGCTTTGGCAGCTGCGTAGTCAGCGCCCGCCGCGCTCGGTTCTGGTCGTGTTCCCGACACGGATGCAACGGTGATGATCTTTCCGGAACGGTGCGACTTCATGCCCGGGGCGACGGCCCGCACCGTGTTGATCGTGCCGAACAGGTTCCGTTCGAACAGGTCGTGAGCCTGACTGTCCGACAGACGTGTCGGTGTAGCCGTCGCCGTGTCGCCCACTCCTCCCCCTGCGTTGCAGACGACCACGTCGATGTGTCCCCAGTCGTCTTCGACCCGGCGCACGAACTCCTCGGTCGCGGCCTGATCCGTCACGTTCAGTTCCGACGTGATGACACGTCTGCCGAACTGCGCGATCGTGTCCGCCACGTTGCCGTTGACCAGTCGCGCGCGTTCCTGCTCGTACTCGAGCGCGGACTCGAGGTTGCGATCGCAGACCGCCACATCGGCGCCGAGGCGCGCGAGACGCAACGCATACTCCAGTCCGATGCCTCGAGCAGCTCCGGTCACGACGGCTGTCTTGCCTGCGAGGGGTTCCATCTCTTCGCTCCTTACATCCACGGAAGACCTCGGTGTCTTTTCCACTCAAAGTCCTTCCTGTGAACACTAATACATTTGCGATGATCTAAGAGCCACTTCCTAGGGAATGTTTTCATCAAATTCGCCTGCATTCACGGTTGACAGTTCATTTTCTCTGAAATAGAGTCCACGATATGCAATGGAGCCCTTCTGCTGAGACGACGACGCCGGCGGCGATGAGCCGCGGGAGCCTGCGGCATAGGATCCGCTCGCTCGGTGATATGCGAATACTCGGGATGCTGCCTTTTTTGGTCTTCGCGCTCGTCTTCCTCGTCTATCCGCTCTTCGAGGTCATACGAATGAGCGTCTCGGACATTGCTCTGTCCGGCAGCGGATTCGTCTTTCGGTTCAACGGGTTCGACAACATCGCCAGCATGCTCGCGGATCCCATGGGGTGGAGGGCCATCCTCAACACCGTGGTGTTCGTCGCAATCACGGTCGTGGGCTCGCTGATCCTCGGAGTGGCCTTGGCCATCCTGGTCGTGCGTGCTGTGCGCCTGTTGCCGCTGGCCCGTAACGTTCTCGTCTGGCCCGCCGTCATCGCGCCCGTGGTCGTCAGCCTGGTGTGGCTCCTTATCCTGAGTCCCACCGCCGGGGGATTGAACAAGCTCTTAGCCCTCTCGGGTCTTCCCTCGCAGGAGTGGCTCAATACCGGCGCGGGCGCCATGCTCGCGGTCGCTGTCGTCGATATCTGGCACTGGACGCCCGTCGTCTTCCTCTTTGCGTATACCGCGCTGCAGGGAATCGACGCGTCGATCCTCGAGGCGGCCCGGGTCGATGGGGCTTCGGAGCGAAAGACGCTCCGTCTGATCATCCTGCCTCTCCTGTGGCCCACCATCATCGGCGTCGCCCTGGTGCGGACGATCATGGGCATCAAGGCTTTCGACGAGATGTACCTTATGACGAGAGGCGGCCCGGGTGGGGCCACGACCCTGGTCTCTCAGCAGATCAAGGTCTTGTTCTTCGACGACCGGGAGTTCGGCCAAGCCTCCGCATACAGCCTGCTCGTCGTTGTGCTCACAGCACTGGTGCTCGGCGCGATCTTGTTCGCTCGAACACGGAAAGGCGCGACACTGTGAACCCGAGCCGAAGGCATCCACTCGCCGAGCTTGCCGTTGTCGCGGCGCTCATTCTCACTGTTCTCCCCATCGTCTGGCTCCTGCTGCTTGCGTTCCTCCCGAACAGGGCCATCGTTCAGCCGTTGTTCGTGTTCGACTTCTGGCTCGGAAACTTCGAGGACGTCTTCTCCGACGGCGTTTTTCCGGTTCAGATGCTCAACAGTGTGCAGATCCTCGTCGGAACTGTCGCGATCTGCATCGTCTTCGGATCCTTCGCCGGCTACTCGCTCTCGAAACTCAGGCCGCCGAGATGGATCACCCTTCCCAGTCTGCTTGTTGCAGGATTCGTTCCGCTGATTCCCCCGGCCACCCTGCTCCCCGGCTTCTACGCCCTCCTCGGCGATCTCGGCATCCTGGGAACCAACGTCGGATTGATCTGCCTCAACGCGTTTGTGAACCTGCCCTTCGCCGTTCTGCTCATGTCCACCTACTTCTCGGGCATACCCGAAGAGATCCGAGAGTCGGCGATCGTGGACGGCGCGAGCGAATGGAGAGCATTCTTCTCGATCATGGTGCCCCTCGTGCGTCCGGGCATCGCCGCCGTCGGCGTTTTCGTCGGAATCATGGCGTGGAACGAGTTCCTTATGGCGCTCACCACAACATCGGGCGGCACAACAGCGCCCCTGACGGTCGGCATAGCCGGCCTCCTCCAGCCCGAGACGATCACCTGGGGTCAGCTCGCCGCGGCGGGAACGGCCGCGGCGGTCCCTCCGATCGCGCTGGCCATCCTCGCCAACCGGCAGATCGTCGCCGGTCTGACAGCCGGGGCCGTCAAAGGATGACCGGTCTCGACAGCCCCTCCCCCGCACACTGCATCAATGAAGGAGTCAAGATGACACACCGAACACCGAAATCGCGACGACGGGTCGCACGAATCGCTGCAGGCGCCGCTGCCATGCTGAGCCTGAGCGCACTGACCGCGTGCGCCGCCGGCGGTGGCGGCGGCGGTGCGCTCGGGAGCGGAACAACCCTCGTCGTGGCCACCAGTCAAGCACCCTGGAACCCGGCGTACGAAGCCGTGGTGAAGGCCTACGAAGAGAAGACGGGCGTCACTGTCGACCTCCGCTCGTTCCCCAACGACGACGTCAAGACGCAGCAACGCAACGACATCCAGGGTCAGACCCGCACCTACGACGTGTTCCAGATCAATGAGAGCGACATGGTGAGCTTTCTCGAAGACGAGCTCGTCCAGCCGTTCTCCGAGATCGACTCGAGCTTCACGCTCGATCCAGAGGTCTTCACCTATGACAGTCTTCCCTACTGGAACGCCGACACTCAGGCTTTCGATGCGGACGGTGAGCTCACGAGCGTTCCGCTGATGGGAAACCTTCACCTGTTTATGTACCGAACGGATGTCTATGACGCCCTCGGCCTGGATGTCCCGACCACCTGGGACGACATCGTCGCGAACGGCCGCGCCGCGCTCGACGCCGGCGAGACCGAGTACGGCGGTGTCTTCCGCACTCAAGGAACACCGGGTTCAGCCTCGACGACGTTCGACTTCCAGGCCATCTTCAACGCCGAAGGGGCTCAATGGTTCGCAGACGAGGGAACCGACTGGACCCCTCAGGTGAACTCGGAGGCCGGAGTCAGAGCCGCGACGATCTACCGCCAGCTGGCAGAGCTCGGTCCTTCGGCGACGACCACGATCGGTCAGGGTCAAGCACTCGCCACGATGCAAGCCGGCGAAGCAGCCGAGACCTTCTTGGTTGCCGCGACGGGTGCGGCTATGGAAAGCGAGTCGGATTCGTCGGTGGTCGGCAAGGTCGGCTACGCCGCCCTCCCCGCGACCCCGAGCGGCACGGCGGGATCCGCCACCGGGGTCTGGAGCCTGGCTGTTCCTGTCGGGCTGTCGGAGGAACGCAGCGCGGCGGCCCTCGACTTCATCGCGTACGTGTCGTCGAAAGAGGCGATGGAGATCTTCGCCGAGAACGGCGGCATCCCGACCCGCTCAGACGCTTTCGCCCCCGAGGGAATCTCTGAGGCGAGCGAGCAGATCCTCAACGCTGCGAAAGAGACAGCCGAGAACGACCCACAGGGTCAGCTCCGCTGGTCCTTCTCGCAGAAGATGCTCGGCTTCACCGAGTCGATCCTGGAGGATATCGCGGCGGGAAAGGTCAGCCCTCAGGACGGCATGGACGACATGCAAGCACAGCTGACGGCCCTGATCCAGGCAGAGAACCTGCCGATGAAATAGGCGCCCAGACGAGCAGCACCGGCCCTGACCGACGTCGGAGGTGGTGGCCGCGATCCCCGGTTTGCGTCCCCTCGGCCATCCACAAAGTCGGTCTCCGTGCCGCCGCACCGTGACGGCACGGAGACCGTTCTCACTTCACGGCGCCGCCCGTGATGCCTCGTACCAGCCAGCGTTGAGCGACGATGGCGAGGACAACGGCGGGTGCGGAAATGATTGCGCTCGCGGCCATGAGCGCGCCGTAGTCGCTTTGCCCTTCGCCGATGAAGCTGAAAGCGACGACGGTGAGTGGGATCGTGTCTGAGTTTGAGAGGGCGAGTGCGAAGAGAAAGTAGTTCCAGGAGAAGACGAACGACAGCGTGACGGCCACGCCCATGCCGGGTGCCACCAGCGGGAGCACAATTCGCGTGAATCTGTTCCAGACTCCCGCGCCGTCGATCATTGAGGCTTCTTCGAGGCTGACCGGCACGGATTCGAAGAAGGGGATCAGCAACCAGACGCACAGCGGAAGCGTAATGATCAGATGGGCAACGACGAGAACCACGTAGTTCAGTGCGGTGTTGCTCGGCGAGCCGATGGCGACTGCGATGATAAACAGTGGCACCACGAACATGACGCCCGGTGCCATGCGCGCGATGAGCGTGACGAACGCTATCGACGTCCAGCGCAGTCGCACAGCCACGTATGCCATCGGCGCCCCCAGCGCCAACCCGACGATCGTGGACGTTCCTGCGATGACGAGGCTGTTGAGGATGTATCGGGTCAAGTCGAATCGCTGGAAGATGTTCACGAAGTTGTCGAACGTCACCGGGGACGTGACGTCGAGCGGACGGGACGTGATGTCGATCCCGTTGCGGAAGGCGGACCAGATCATGAAGGCGACGGGGCTGAAGAAGAGTATCAGCGCAACCAGATACCCGAGGTAGACCAGCAGCGTCCGCTTGCCGCGGATGAGTGTGGTGTCGTCAGTACTCAACGGTGAACCTCCTACGCGCCCAGGTGAACACGGCGGCAATGCCAAGGACGATGAGAAACAGCGTCACCTGGAGGGTGGCGGCGTAACTGGGGTCCTGATTCACGAAGGCCGCACGGTAGCCGTAGACGTTGAGTGTGTTCGTGGAGTTCACCGGCCCGCCTTGGGTCATCACGTAGATACTGTCGAAGAGACGAACGAGGTCGACGGTGCGCAAGAGCATCGCGACAGTGAGCACGGGAGCTAGAAGAGGCAGCCCGATGTGGAACGCCTTCCGGAATCCCGTCGCTCCATCTAACGCGGCGGCCTCGAAGGGCTCCACCGGCAGCGAGCGGATGCCAGCGGAAATGATCAGTGCCATAAACGGAGTCCACTGCCAGATGTCTACGATCGCGATCGCCCACGGCGCGAAGGACGGGTCGCCCAGCCACACGATGGGATCGAGCCCGAAAAAGGCAAGGATCTTTGTGGCGAGGCCGAGTGACGGGTCGTAGATGAAGATCCACAGCAGACCAACCGCCACCGACGCTGTGATTGCGGGGATCAGCATCGCTGCCAAGAAGATCTTCCGGCCACGGATGTCAAGACTGAGGAGGTAGCCCAGTCCGAGGCCCAGAACCGTCTCGATCACCAGGCAGACGACGAACAGCACGAGCGTGATGCGCAGGGAGTCGAAGAACAGCGAATCGTTGAACATGCGGGTGAAATTGTCCGCGCCGACGAAGCCGGTGTTGAGGCCGGTGGGGAGCTGCCGAGTGAATGACAGGACGATGGTGTAGACGAGAGGAGCCAACACCACGACAGCGGTGATGAGGAGCGCGGGCGATGCAAGAGGCCAGATCCCTCTCCCGAGGGGATCGTTCCTGCGCCGTGAGCGACCCCTCGCCGCAGAGGGCGCGTCTGATGGCTGCAACGGGCGGGAGGGGCCGCTCAAGGTGGTCATGGGCTACCTCTACCGGTCCTGCTGGAGGAGCGGCTTGAGGCCGGCTTGGATGGCCTGAGCTGCTTCCTCCGGCGTGGCGGAACCGAGGATGGCCGATCCGACGCCATCCCCGATCACCTTGCGCATCGCTGGAGCCTGGGTGCCGACGGGGCCGACCTCGGTGTTGCCGTTCTCTTGGATGAAAAGCACGGCGTCAGCCCACTGCTGCTCCGCGTCACTGTCGAGGGCGGCCTGGTAGTCGGCGTCGTCGAACACGGATGCGCGTGAGGGAGCGTTGCCTGCGAGGGCCATCTTCGCCTGCTGTTCTGGGCTGGTGATCCATTGCATAAAGTCCCAGGCGGCAGACTTGTTGATCGAGAACGGCGACATGGCGAGACCCCATGCCGAAATGGTGGGCATAGGGCCGTCGGCACCGCCAGGGATGTTGGCGACGCTCGTGGTCTCGGTCACAATTGATGTGTTCGGGTCCATGATGGTGGAGAACAAGTTCGTCGACTCGAGTTCGATGGCCGCACCGCCCGAAGCGAACAGGTTGGTCGACTCGTTGAATGAATAGTTCGCGACGCCGGGAGGACCGTAGCTGGCAGCGAGGTCGGTGTATTGCTTTATCGCCGTCACCGCCTTGGAGTCGTCGAAATTCGGCTCGTTGTCGTCATCAGTCCACTGCAGACCCTCGGCGTGGAAGAACGGCCCAAAAGTGTATGGCAGCGCGTCGGCGGCACCGCGTAGGGTGATCGGGACGATGGAACCCGCCGATTTCTCCTTGATCTGTGCAGCGGTGTCGATCAGCTCGTCAATCGTGGTTGGAACCTCGAGGCCCCACTGGTCGAACAGGTCCGTGCGGTAGTACATCACCGGCCCCTCGACATTGAGCGGGAGCGCCACGAGCTTGTCGTCCACCTTCATCGCCTGCAGAGCAGCGCTGGCGAAGCCCGCCGCGTCATAATCGGCTGGTGCATCCTCGACGTACTCGTCGAGCTGCTCGTAGTAGCCGGACGTAAAATACAGCGGACCTTCACGGTTAGGCAGCGACATGTACAGATCCATGTCACTGCTGCGCGACTGGAGATTGAGCTGGATCTTGTCGCGCATCTGCTGCTCGGCAAACAGCTGGGTCTTCACTTGTGGGCCGCCGAGGGCATTGTATTCGTCCACGAGTGCCGCGACCGCGTTACCGGTCGGGTTCGAGTTAAGGATGATGTTGACAGCACCTGACGGTGTCCCGTCACCATCAGGAAGGGGACCGCCCCCGCTCGAGCATGCTGCCAGTGTCACGGTGACCCCGACGAACGCGATGCTGGCGACGACTGTGTGGCGCAGCTTCTTCATGGTGCTTCCTTTCATTGGGTTGCTGTGTGATGCTCAGGGACGGTTGAGCCAGGCCCAGCCGGCGAGGCGAGCTTCGACGTTGGCGTGTCCGGCGAAGGCCGCGCCAACGAAGAACTCGTGCGCGGCATCGGCGAACAGGTGCGGGACAGTGTGTTCCCCGGCCAGAGTGGCGGCATACCGCATATCCTTCGCCGCCAGATCGGTGCGGAAGGTTCCTGAGGCGTCGACGTCGGTATCTGCTGGCGGGACGTACGCCTCCAAGTCCAGACTGTTCGTCGCTGCGCACACCTCAAGAAGACTGCGCAGCGTCGCCGCCTCAAGTCCGTCGGCTCTGCCGATCGCAAACGCTTCAGATACGAGGGCAGGGATCGCATTGGCGAGCAGGTTGCTCACGAGCTTGACCGTGTGCCCAGCGCCGATGCCTCCAGCACGAAGAATCGTCGACGCAGCCGGCTGCAGCACGCGGGTCGCCTCCTCCACGTCGTCGACTGCGCCGCCCAGTATAAGCGTCATGGTGCCCGCGTCCGCGCCGTCGACGCCCCCGTTGCAGATGGGTGCGTCGACGAAGCGGAAGCCGCGCGCTCCGAGCCCAGCGGCGACGCGGCGGGTGTCGGGCGGAAAACCCGATGACATATCGATGAGCAAGGCTGTGTTCGCGAGACCGTCGTGTAACGACCCATCCGAGAGGACTTGCTCGACGATGGCAGAGCTGGGGAGAAGGGTGATGAAGACGCTTCGATCCGCAGCGGCGTCTGCCAGGGATACTGCAATACGCGCGCCGGCGGCGCGGAGCAGTTCGAGACGCTCGGGCCTGGGGTGTGGGTCGTAGACCACGATGTCGTTGCCTGCTTCGGCTAGGCGGCGAGCCACAGGAAATCCGATATTGCCAAGCCCTGCGAAGCCGATGCGTGATGTGGCGGCTGTGTTCATGATGGCTCCTTCATGATGACGAGGTGGAGTTGGACTCCGCGCGCGCGGTCACGTCGCTGAGCGGAGGCAGAGCGTCGGTACTGCGTGTGCGGGGAGGAGGGGGCGCGACCGGCCCGGACAGCACGGGGTCGGAGGTTGCCCGCATCCACTCGTCGAGCGCTCCTGACAGCTCTGCGCGAACGATGTCGTGGGCCGGTGAGTCGATGAGGTTGACGAACTCGTCGGGGTCGGCGCGCAGGTCGTACAGTTCCTCTGGCGCATGGACAAGGCGTTCCCAGTGTGAGGACGACCGGTACGTCTCGCTGCTCAGGATGTCGCCCGGGACGGTGGGAGACACGCTCGGTTCAAGACTGCGGATGTACTTGAATCGGTTAGTCCGCACCGCTCGCAGCGGGTCATAGCCGTCGTGGTACGACTTTTCGAAGTACAGCGAGCGGGTCGCCGACGACGATTCGTCGGTCGTGCGGAGGATGCCTGCGAGGCTCTCACCGGGGAGCTCGTGCGGGATGGGAATGCCCGCCAGGTCGAGCACAGTCGGAAGGATGTCGAGATGACTGACCAGCTGTGCGTGACGGGCGGGCTCCCGACCCCACGAGCGCGGGGGGCGGGCGATCAGCGCAACCTGCACACCCGGGTCGTAGAGCGTGCTCTTGGCGCGGGGAAACGCCGCGCCATGATCCGTGGTGAACACGACCAAGGCCTCGCGACCGGCCTCCGTGTCGTCGATCGCAGAGAGCAGCCGTCCGAATGCGGTGTCGAGCTGACGCAACGCCCCATAGAAGGCGGCGAGATCCCTGCGTGTGCCCTCGGTGTCTGGCAGGTACGGGGGCACCTCGACCCGCATCGGGTCCACGGGCTCATAATCCTCTTCGGGCCAGGGACGGTGCGCCTCCCAGAAGCCGACGGTGAGGAGAAAGGGATCCGTCGTCGATGCGTCGTCGCGGCGCGTCAGCCATTCGGCGGCGAGATCGGCTACGGGTAGAGCTCGGGGAAGGAACCCGTCGCTAAGAACCGCCTGGTAGCCCAGGACTGACGGGTCGACGTTCTCGTGCTGCAGACCCACGAGGATGGTGTCATATCCGTTTCCGTTGAGGTATTCCGGAAGGGTCGTGACTCCCTCACGGTAACGCCACGCGTGGTGAACAAGACCCATGAGCCCGTGTTGGTGTGGCATCAAGCCAGTGAAGATAGACCCTCGTGCAGGAGAACACAATGGAGCGGTGGCGAAGGCTTGATCGAAGACAATCGACGACTGGCCGAACGCACGAAGTTGAGGCGTGGGCACGGTGGGGTGGCCATAGGCGGAAAGCCACGTTCCGACATCGTGACCGTGCACCAAGATCACTGATGGCTTGCGCAATCGAGACTCCGCTCTATCCGTGCGACTGATGGGCCGGGCGACCCTCGTCAAGGTTAGGCATGGACGCTATCATCTGTAAAACACGTTGTTTGACTGAGACTGATTCGGAAACCGGATGGCCAGAAGGCACTTTAACCTCGAATGGCTGGAGTCATTCCTCGCCGTGGTGGAACACGAGGGATTCACGAATGCGGGCTTGATCCTCCACCGCACGCAATCGCGGGTGAGCGCCCATATCGCCGCATTGGAGCACCAGCTGGGAGCCCGGCTCTTCGACCGGCGCAGCAATCCGGCTGCCCTCACAGAGGAGGGCCGCGCGTTCGTTCCCAGAGCGCAACGTGTACTGCACGAGTTGGAAGCGGGGTCCGCCGACGTCGCCGCGATCGGTGGTCACGCCGTCGGCCGTCTGAAGATCGGCAGTTTTCCGAGTGCAAGCGCCATGCTCCTCGCACCGCTCATCAGCGGATACGGGCGGACTTTCCCCGATGTGGAGATCGAGTTGCACGAAGGACCCGCTCGTTGGATGGAGGAGGCGCTTGCGAAGAACCGCGTCGAGGTGGCGATCCGCGCGGTCGAACCAGAGCCCGTCAGGTCGCTGCTGAGACACGTCCCGATATTTCGTGAGCCGCTGCTGCTCATCGCACGACCTGATGATGGTGTCCATACCGGCGCGGCCGACCTTCTCACTCGGCTCGGCACCGCTCCGATCATCACCATCGGCGAACCCGTCTACGAAGAATACATAGGGTACGAGTATCGCAACGTCCTGCAGCACTCTCTGGCAGAGAACATGCGCCGGATGGTCGTGAGTCAGCCGGCAACACTCGTCGCCCTCGTTCGAGCGGGGGTCGGTATGGGACTGATCGGCCGTCTCGCCGCTGAGATGGTTGGCACAACAGGCCTCGTCACGCATCAGCTGGACGACGGACGCGGGCGTTCGATAGGGCTTTTCTGGAACGGCACCAATCGCCTGTCGCATGTCGCGAGACTCTTCGTCCATGAGTTCCACGCGCACGCTCGTTCTGACCACCTCGTTCCTCTGGATTGGGATCCGACAACGGTGACCTAACCCGGCGCTGGGCAGTGCAGAGCATACCCCGACGAGCCTGGCATTCGACCTCGTGGCGGCGGCAGTCGGATGCGCGCGCCTCCACTTCCCTGCTGCCGGACGATTTGCCCGCTTACAGCCGGCCCTTTCTCACAGCCGACCGCTCAGAGCGCGAGCACCTCGCCCTGCCACCGGCGTCGCAGCCACCTGTCGTGGCTCGCGACGAGCACGGCTCCCGGATATGTGCCGAGGGCTTTCTCGAGCTCCGTCGCGAGTGAGAGCGACAGGTGGTTCGTCGGCTCGTCGAGCAGGAAGACGTGCGGAGGCCTGGCGATGATGAGCGCGAGGGCGAGCCTGCGCTGCTGCCCGATCGACAGCATCCCGACCGGCCTGTCCGCGTCACGCCGCGCGATCAGGCCGAGGGTCGTGAGCGGAACCTGCTCCGACCGTTTCGGGCCGAGCACACGCTCATAGATCGTATGTGGTGTCTCTGAGGGCTCCGGATACCTGACGTCCTGCTCGAGCAGCGCGACCCGCAGCCCGCGGCGACGACGAATGGAACCCCCGTCCAACGGCACGGTTCCGGCGAGCGCACAGAGCAGCGTCGACTTTCCGGCGCCGTTCGCCCCGGTGACGAGCAGCCGCGTGGCAGGCTCGACGCTCAGCCTGTCGAGAGCGAGCCTTCCGTTCACTCTCGCATCGGTGAGCTGCAGCAGCATCCCCTCGTCGAGCATCTGCGAGCCAGGAGGGATCCCCGCGAAGCTCAGCGGCGCTGGCGGCTTGCGCACCTGGTTCTCACGCAGCTCGTCGAGGCGGCCACGCGCATTCTTCACTCTGCGGCTGATCTGCGCGTCGACTCGTGCGCCCTTGAACACCCCGATGAACTTGTCGTTGTCGCGCGGTGCGCGATCGCGCACCTGAATCGACCTCGCCGTCACATCGACAGCGTGCGTGAGCGCGTCGAGTTCGCGCTGCTCCGCCTCGTACTGCGCCTGCCAGCGTTCACGCTCCTGCGCCTTCTCGGCGAGATATTCGGTGAACGTGCCGCCGAAGACGCTCACACCTCGCGATCCGGCAGTGCTTCCGGCAGTGCTCCTGGTGGGGTCCAGATCGATGAGACCGGTCGCGACCTCGTCGAGAAACGCACGGTCGTGACTGGCGAAGAGCACCGGGCCCTTCCAGCCGAGCAGGTGCTCGCGCAAAAAGACGACGGAGCGATCATCGAGGTGGTTCGTCGGCTCATCGAGCAGCAGGGCCGTCGGCCTCGCGACGAGCAGTGCGGCGAGCGCGAAGCGCGACCGCTGCCCGCCGCTCAGTTCGCCGAGCTCACGTTCCATCGGGATCTCGTCGATCGACAACCCGGCCAGAATCGTGTCTCGCCTGGCCTCGGCCGACCAGATGTCCGCCCGTTCCGCTGCATCGAGAGCGGCCTGGTACCGGCGAGCGGATGCCGAGCTGCCGTCGGCGAGGCCTGTCGCGGCATCCGTCAGCTCGGCTTCGATCGCACGGACCTCCGTGAGCGAGGTCTCGAGCAGATGCCGGACGGTGGCAGTTGGCGTATGCTGCATCTCCTGCCAGAGGATGCCCGTGCGCAGAGGGCGCACAACGGTCCCCGCATCCGCCTCGTCCGCGCCGGCCACGATCCGCAGCAGCGTCGATTTGCCCGCACCGTTCTCGCCGATCAGCCCGATGCGGTTGCCCGCGGGCACGGTGAACGAAACGTCGGTCAGCACCCGGCGGTCGCCGAAGGAACGCGAGACGCCGTCGACCCTGAGATGCTCGACGGGCGCCCCGGTGCCGAAGCCCGCGCCGGCCGGCGCCCCGGTTACGGAGAAGATCGCGCGGGAATGAGTGACTGTGTTCGATGATGAGTGCACGAAGAACGCCTTCGGTCGAAGCACAGGCGCACAGAGCACGCACCCTGTCGGGGTACGGAGCTGGAAGGTGCGCCTGTCATGGAGCTCGCCGGGCGGATGCGCCTCGGACGCGAGCAGGATGACGGCGTCACAACTTCACGATCGACAAGCATAGGCGGTTCACGCCACGTTGTCCAGTGTCGTTCCGCCGCGACACCGGGCAGGTCGGTCGGAACGCGGGCGGTGCGACTCCGGCGTTCGATGCCACATCCGCGCGAGACACCGGCCTGCCTCGCGGTGCACACGACGCCTCTCTGCGGAACCGTCTCCGTTGTCACAGAACGCCCCCGTTTTTCACGGAACGCCCCGTTAGAGAACGTCTCCGCGCCCAGAGAGCTTGAGGGCGTCGACGACGCTCTTCACCCGTTGCGCGTTCTCGCTCGTCGTCACCAGCAGGGCATCCGGGGTGTCGACGACCACGATGTTCTTCACGCCGATGAGGCTGATCACCCGATTGCTGTGGCTGACCACGATGCCGCTCGACGCGTCTGCCAGCACCCTGGCGTTCTCGCCGAGGATCGCCAGGTCGGTCTGGCGCCCACCGGAGTTCAGCTTGGCCAGCGACGCGAAGTCTCCGACGTCGTCCCAGTCGAAGAGGCCCGGCACAACGGCGAGCCGACCGGCAGCCGCCGCGGGCTCGGCGATCGCATAGTCGATGGCGACCTTCTCGAGGTCGGGCCAGATGCGGTCGACGGCCGGGCCCCTGGTGGCGGGGTCGTCCCAGACGGATGCCAGTTCGACCACCCTCGCGTGCAGCTCGGGGCGATTTCGTTCGAGTTCGGAGAGCAGCACGTCCGCGCGCGAGATGAACATTCCGGCGTTCCAGAGGTAGTCCCCCGCGGACAGGTATCGCTTGGCCGTTTTGAGGTCCGGTTTCTCGACGAACGAATCGACGAGCATCGCCTGGTCTGCCGCCGGCACGCTGAGTGCCGCTCCGGAGCGGATGTATCCGAAAGCGATGGCGGGCTCTGTCGGCTGAATGCCGATCGTGGTGATGTAGCCCGCCTCTGCGGTGTGCACGGCCTGCACCACGGCGGCTCGGAACAGCCGGTCTCCCCTGATCACGTGATCGGCGGCGAACGAGCCGATGATGACATCCGGTTCGCGTGTGGCCAGGATCGCCGCGGCCAGGCAGATGGCCGCCGTCGACTCTCGCGGCTCGCTCTCGAGCACAACGTTGTGGTCCTTGAGGTCTGGCAGCTGCTCCTCGACCGCCCGGCGGTGCGCGCGACCGGTGACGACCATGATGCGCTGGTCGCCAGACAGCGGGGCGAGGCGATCCCAGGTGCTGCGGAGCAGTGTGCTGCCCGAGCCGGTGAGGTCGTGCAGAAACTTGGGGGCGTCTGCGCGCGAGAGCGGCCAGAGCCTGGAACCGATGCCACCCGCCGGGATCACACTGTAGAAACGCTCAAGAGCACTGGACATGTCTCCAGGGTAGCCGGGCTCGCGAGTCGCACCCCTCTCTGTGACCTTTGCGGACGTAGGTGGCCGGCGTAACGAGCACACTCGTCCGCAAAGGTCACAGAGAGGGGCCGCGAGCAGACAGGGGGCCGCGAGCAGACAAGCAGGCACGGGAAATCTCTCGACGTCAAGATACTTAGGCATGCCTTACGGGACATGCGTCTGCCTCTCGCCATAGACTGGAGGCACGCGCCGGCGCGACGCACGGCCGCCAACGGCGGCCGAAAGCTTCGACCAGGCGAAAGCTTCGACCAGGGAGGGCCCGTTCGTGTCAGTGAAGACTGCAGGAACTCCGCCAACGCCGTCACGGGCACCAGATCCGTCCACAACGACATCGCCCCGCCCCGCGGGGACTCTGTACCGTGGCCGCGAAGGCATGTGGTCGTGGGTGCTCCACCGCATCACCGGTGTCGCGATCTTCTTCTTCCTGCTCGTGCATATTCTCGACACCGCGCTCGTGCGTGTCTCGCCAGAGGCGTACAACGCGGTGATCAGCACCTACCAGACCCCGATCATGGGCCTGGGTGAGGTCGCGCTCGTCGGGGCCATCGCCTTCCACGCCTTCAACGGCCTGCGCATCATCCTCATCGACTTCTGGTCGAAGGGCACGCGTTACCAGACGCTGATGTTCTGGATCGTCATCGCCCTCTGGACGATCACGATGCTCGGCTTCACACCCCGCCACCTGATCAACGTGTTCGGTCACTGAGAGGAGAAGACATGTCTGCAACCATCGAAGCTCCTCGCTCCCCGATTCACCCCGCACGCAAGAAGGGCGTGAACTGGGAGAAATGGGGCTGGATCTACATGCGAGCCTCCGGCGTCGTTCTCGTTGTGCTGATCTTCGGCCACCTGTTCGTGAACCTGATCGTCGGCGAAGGCGTCAGCGCCATCGACTTCGGCTTCGTCGCCGGCAAGTGGGCGGATCCCTTCTGGCAGTGGTGGGATGCCGCGATGCTCTGGCTCGCGCTGATCCACGGCGGCAACGGCATGCGCACCCTCGTCAACGACTACGCGCGCGGCACGACGATCAGGAGCATCCTGAAGGTCGCCATCCTCGCCGCCGTCGTCGTTCTCATCGTGCTCGGCACCCTCGTCGTCTTCACCTTCGACCCGTGCCCGGTCGTGAGCCCGGACCAGGCACACCTCCTCCCCTCGTTCTGCAACTAAACCCCCACGCGTGAAAAGACGGATGCCTCTGTGACTGACTCTGTGACTGACGCCACCTCGGACTCGACAATCATCGACGGAGTCCACTACCACCAGTTCGACGTCGTGATCGTCGGCGCAGGCGGCGCCGGCATGCGGGCCGCGATCGAAGCCGGCCCCGGCGCGAAGACCGCTGTGATCTCGAAGCTCTATCCCACCCGGTCCCACACGGGGGCGGCACAGGGCGGCATGGCCGCAGCCCTCGCGAACGTCGAAGAGGACAGCTGGGAATGGCACACCTTCGACACCGTCAAGGGCGGCGACTATCTGGTCGATCAGGATGCCGCCGAGATCCTGGCCAAAGAGGCAATCGACGCGGTCATCGACCTCGAGAACATGGGCCTGCCGTTCAACCGAACACCCGAGGGCAAGATCGACCAGCGTCGCTTCGGCGGGCATACGAGGGACCACGGCAAGTCGCCGGTCCGGCGCGCGTGCTATGCGGCTGACCGCACCGGGCACATGATCCTGCAGACGCTGTTCCAGAACTGCGTCAGGCTCGGCATCAACTTCTTCAACGAGTTCTATGTGCTCGACGTGGTGATGAGCAACGTCGACGGTGTCGACCAGCCCGCCGGCGTCGTCGCATACGAGCTGTCCACGGGTGACCTGCACGTCTTCCATTCGAAGGCCATCATCTTCGCCACGGGCGGCTTCGGCAAGATCTACAAGACGACATCCAACGCCCACACCCTCACCGGCGACGGCGTCGGCATCATCTGGCGCAAGCGTCTTCCGCTCGAAGACATGGAGTTCTTCCAGTTCCACCCGACAGGCCTTGCCGGCCTCGGCATCCTCCTCACCGAGGGTGCACGCGGCGAGGGAGCGATCCTGCGCAACGCCTCAGGCGAGCGGTTCATGGAGCGCTACGCGCCGACCATCAAGGACCTCGCGCCGCGCGACATCGTCGCACGTTGTATGGTGCAAGAGGTCGCAGAGGGCCGCGGCGCCGGCCCGAACAAGGACTACGTGTACCTCGACTGCACACACCTGGGCGCAGAGGTCCTCGAGACCAAGCTCCCCGACATCACCGAGTTCGCCCGCACCTATCTCGGCGTCGACCCGGTCACCGAGCCCGTTCCCGTGATGCCGACGGCGCACTACGCGATGGGCGGCATCCCGACCAACGTCAAGGCAGAGGTTCTGCGCGACAACACAACCGTTGTGCCCGGCCTGTATGCGGCGGGCGAGTGTGCGTGCGTCTCTGTGCACGGCTCGAACCGGCTCGGCACGAACTCGCTGCTCGACATCAACGTGTTCGGCAAGCGCGCGGGCAACAACGCCGTCGAATACGTCAAGACCGCCGACTGGCTGCCCCTGCCAGAGGATCCCGCCGCCAGCGTGCGAAACATGATCGAGGGCATCCGAAACGCCGGCGGCACCGAGAACATCGCGACGCTGCGCAAAGAGCTGCAGGACCAGATGGACCGGAACGCCCAGGTGTTCCGCACAGACGAGTCCCTCGGGCTCGTCACGCAGACCATCCACGAGCTGCGGGATCGTTACCGCAACATCTCGGTGCAGGACAAGGGCAAGCGCTTCAACACCGACCTGCTCGAGGCCGTCGAGCTCGGGTTCCTGCTCGACCTCGCCGAGGTCGTGGTCTATTCCGCCCGCAACCGCAAAGAAAGCCGTGGCGGGCACATGCGCGACGACTACCCCAAGCGCGACGACGAGACCTACATGAAGCACACGATGGCCTACCTCACCGGCGACCCTCACTCGTCGACGGCAGAGGACCACATCAAACTCGATTGGAAGCCCGTGGTCATCACGAACTACCAGCCGATGGAGAGGAAGTACTAGTCATGTCGACAGCCACCCTCGAAAACGCGCCGGCCGAGAGCGACGCCATCGAATCGTTCACCGTCACGCTGCTGATCCGTCGTTACAACCCGGAGCTCGACGACGAGCCCAAGTGGGTCGACTACGACGTCGAGATGTATGCCACCGATCGCATCCTCGACGCCCTGCACAAGATCAAGTGGGAGCAGGACGGATCGCTCACGTTCCGTCGTTCGTGCGCGCACGGCATCTGCGGGTCGGACGCCATGCGCATCAACGGTCGCAACCGTCTCGCGTGCAAAACCCTGATCAAGGATCTCGACATCTCGAAGCCGATCTATGTCGAGGCGATCAAAGGCCTTCCGCTCGAGAAGGATCTCGTCGTCGACATGGAGCCGTTCTTCGCGTCGTACCGTGAGGTGCAGCCGTTCCTGCAGGCGAAGACGAAGCCCGGCGCCGGCAAGGAACGTGTGCAGTCTGTTGCGGACCGCGCCCGCTTCGACGACACCACCAAGTGCATACTCTGCGCCGCGTGCACGTCGTCGTGCCCGGTGTTCTGGACCGACGGGCAGTACTTCGGCCCGGCCGCCATCGTCAACGCCCACCGCTTCATCTTCGACTCCCGCGACGACGAGGCCAAGGTGCGCCTCGACATCCTCAACGACAAAGAGGGCGTGTGGCGTTGCCGCACCACGTTCAACTGCACCGAGGCCTGCCCCCGCGGCATCCAGGTGACGCAGGCGATCGCCGAGGTCAAGCAGGCGATCATGCGCGGCAAGCCGTAGGCGCTGCGGCGCGAAGGCGCCACGCGCGCTTTCTTTTGTGACGCGCTACCCGAGCTAGGGGCGCGCGTCGCAACATGTGTAGCGCGTGGTGAACCGCCGGTCAGCTTCACTCCTCGCGCGGCGGGCGCCTGCGCGAGCGGCCAGCAGACAGCGACCGCAACGACACGGCGGCGCGCAGCTTCTCGCGCCGGGTGCGGCCCGAGTCGAACGAGCGCCGCAGGTCGTCGACCGCGATCCAGACGCGGTCGGCGTCTTCGTGGCTCGGTCGTTCGAGCGAGAACGTCGCCCGGTCGGCAACGGATGCCAGCGCGAGCGCCCGATTCCCGCCGACGGCTGCCGCGGTCTCCCGCCTGGTGGCAGACGGCGGTGGCTCGACACCGTGGTCGACGGCGGCGTCTCTGAACTCCTGCCAACCGCCCCTGATGCGGTCGGCGGGATCGGGTCTCGTCCGGCGGAGCGAGCGCCGCCTGACCTTCGCAGCGATCACCACGAGGAACGGCGCGGCGACGATCGCGGTCACGACGACGACCCAGGCGAGCACCTGCGCGATCAGCAACAGCAACTTGAGCAGCGGGTCTTCCTCTGGCTGCTCGTCGTCTTCCGTGGTATCGGGGTGACTCTGCTCGGCCTCGTGTTCTTCTTCTTCGAGCGGAGGCTCGACGACGGTCTGCGGTCTCGCGACGGTCGTCGGGTCCTCTGGCTGCTTCTCGGGAATCTCGCGCACGGGAGGAGTCGGGTCGACGGTCAGCCAGCGTCCGGAGTCGTCCTGCACCTCGATCCAGGCGTGCACGTCTGACCCGGTGAACGTGACGGGATCTTCCGCAGACGTCCCGCCTGCCCCCGCCTCTGCCCCGGCTTCTCCCCCGGCGCCGGCGGCGCCTCCGGGAATGAAGCCCATGACCACTCGCGCAGGAAACCCGAGTTCACGCGCCATCAGCGCGGCAGCGACCGCATACTGTTCCTGGTCGCCGAGCATCGGCTTCTCGGTGAACAGCTCAGACAGGCGGTCGGAACCGTGCCCTGACCTGCTCACCGGCTCGTCGTCAGAGACTCCGTGGCTGATGTATCCCTCTGCTCTGAGGGCCTCGATCATGGCCACGAGTTTCTCGCCGGCGCCGTCGACGTCACCGGTCCAGACCTCGAGCTGGTCGAGCATCTCTGCCGGCGGCTCTTCGAACGTCGGCAGCGAGGTCGCCGCTGGGCTGATGCCGGCGAGCTCCTGCAGGGTGGGAACGGGAACGACCACTGACGTCTCGCGGTACCCGTCGCCGGCGCTGAGGCCAGCGAGCACCGCGGAGGTCGCGCTGTTGTCGTTGTAGAAGAACTCGCTCGTCAGTGCCGCCCGATTGCCGCCCGAGAACGACATCTCGGCGAGCTGCCCGATCCCGGGCACCCACACCCCGCTGTATCCCTCGACGGTCACGTCGAGGGTGACGGATTCACCCTGTGCCGGCTGCTCGAGCCGATACGGCACGCGGGTGAAGGTTCCCGAGGCGCTTTTATGCTCGGCGCTCCCGACGGAGAACACCACGCCGTCCCAGGTGTCGAGGGCGGCGATCCGCACGCGCTTGTCGTCGGGCAGCCCAGACACCGTGAGCAGTGGTTCGTCGGCGTTCTCGGGTTGCAGGTATGCCCTGAAGGCGGCGAGCGGACTCGAATAGGCCCGCGGATCGAACGGCTTCTCGATGTGGGTGCGGATGACGTCGCGCTCCGACGACGGTGGCGCCACAGAGGCGAGTGCTGCTCCCCCGAACGCCGCGGAGGCGATGATCACCGAAGCCCCGGCGAGGGTGACGAGTGCAGACCTGCGTCGTTCCCGTGACGACGACCGCACACTGCCGACGGCCGCACCGTGGCGACGCTCCCGGTGTCGCTCACGGCTCACGCGCATCCACACCAGCCAGATCAGCGTGACCACGATCAGGGCGACGCCGAGCGCCACAGACCACCATTCGGTGCTTCTGCCGAGGGCGATGCCGAGTGCCGCGAGCAGGAACGGCGGGATGCCGGCGACGGCCGAGTGCCGGAGCCGGGTTGCGATCGACACGGTCGCCGCGGTTGTGACGACGATCGAGAGCATCGCCGGCGCGAGCAGGCTTTCGAACGATCCGACGGGTGTGACGATCGTGACGAGTTGCTTGAAGCCGAAGGTGGAGCCCTCGAGCAGCGCGAGAAAGCCCGGCCAGGTGGGCAGCACAGCTGCGGCGGCCTGATTCGGCACGGCGAGTTGCACCCCCGCGGCGAGGTAGGTCACGATGAGAACGGCGACGGTGAGGATGCCCGGCCATCTGAAGAGGGTTCCGAGCGCCGCGATGATCGCGGCGAGGCCCGCGGACACCACGGCCATCACAACGAACTGGGGGCTCTGGTAGATCGGCCACCAGACAGCTGCGGCGACGGCGATCGCCACGAGCGCGAACAGGGTCGTGGTGATGACGGCGCCCGGATGCCTGCCGTGTGTGCGATGGTCGGTCCGTGACGCCATCCGCCCCCCTGCCGAGCCCGTCGGAGCCGCGACGGAGCCCAGGCCCACGCCGCTCATGCCGCCGCTCGCATCAGGGAGTTCCTCAGGTCGTCGAGGAACCCGATGGTGATCACGGTGAGTGCACCCGCACGTTTGACGCTCGGGGTGATCTCGGGATCGCACACGATCGCAACCGCTTCGACACCGGCGGGAAAGTGTTGCGAGGCCTGCCGGAGCATCGACCCCGTCGGCGTCGATCCGCAGACGAGAAAGGCGAGCGAGATGCCCGCCACGGAGTCTGCGGCCACCCGAGCGAGGTCGGCGATGCCGAGTGCGCGAGACGAGGTGTCGACGCGGCTCAGGTCGTCGAGCAGGCGCGTGGGACTGACCGCGGCGAGCGAACGCATCGCGAGCACGCGCTTTCGGGCGAACTCCGGTGTGGACTCGCTGACGGCCACCGTGACCGTGCGCGCATCCCGGATCGCCCGCACACCGAGGGAGCCGGCTGCGCTCACGGCCATCTCGAACTCGTCGTCGTTCAGGTAATCGCCCTCGAACAGGCTGAGCGCCACCATCAGATGGCTGCGTCTCGTCTGCTCGAACTGCCGGACCATGTGCTGCCCGGTCTTCGCCGTGCTCTTCCAGTGGATGTTCCTGCGCTCGTCGCCTGGCACGTACTCGCGGAGCGCGTGGAACGAGATGTCGCTCGAGGTGAGATCCCGCGTCGGGTTTCCCTCGAGGTCACGGACGAACCCCGAGCTCATGCTGGGGATCGAGATCGTCTGCGGGTGCACGAACAGGTCGACGCTCGTCTCCCACTCGCGCTCACGGCGCACGAGCCCGATCGGGTCTGCCCGGACAGTGCGTGCCGGCCCGACGGTGATCACACCGCGATGCAGGGCGGGAACACTGAAGACGTCCTCGTACTCCGAACCCGCCGAGAGCACGGGCACCTGAAAGTCGGCGCGCCCCTCGCCCACGGGCACCTCGACGCGCGCACCCCCCAGCAGCCGCTTCGTCGGGTTGCGCACGGTGATCTGCCCGACAGCCGTCTCGCCGACGGTCACACGGTTCACGGGCATCCCGAGGTTCGCCTCGTGCACGGTGCGCCCGATCAGGAACAGCACGGCGGCGGCGACGACGATCAGCCCGGCCCACGCAATCGCGACGAGCTCGGACCAGGCGAAGCCGTAGCCGACGACGAACGCGGCGACGACGCCGAGCGCGATTCCCCACCCGAGTGGGGTGATGACGTCGGTGAGCACAGCCCACCAGACACGCGCGACCGCGGCGACCTGCCGGGCGACGCGTGCGACGAAGACGACGGAGTCGGCGAGAACTCCCTCTCTCGTGCCGACGAGCCTCGTGCGGGCGTTGTCGAGCTGCGTCTGACCGGCCGTGGCGTCAGAACGCGTGGTGCGGCCTGTGTCGCCGCGTGGTGCTCGTGTGCCCGCCATCGGCCTCAGGGCCTCGCTGCAACGGCATCGACGGGGGGCGCCGCCTCGATGAGCACCTTCGAGATCACGCTCGAGGCTGTCACACCGTCGAACTCGGCCTCTGCGTCGAGCACCAGGCGGTGGGCGAGCACGGGCTCGGCGAGCGACTTGACGTCGTCTGGCGTGACGAAGGCGCGGCCGGATGCCGCGGCGAAGGTCTTCGAGGCACGGATCAGCGCGAGCGCACCGCGAACGCTCGCGCCGAGCGTGACCTCGCTCGCGGTGCGCGTGGCGTCGACGAGTCTGGCGACGTAGTCGTTGATGGTGGCGTCTGCATACACCGTCGTCGCCACGGCGATCATCTCGGTGATGGTCGACGCGGGAACGATCGGCGGCACACGGACGGCAGCGGCGTTCTCTGACTCTTCGAGGATGCGGATGGTCGTCTGGTGATCCGGATATCCGATCGAGGTGCGCATTAGGAACCTGTCGAGCTGTGCCTCTGGAAGGCGGTAGGTGCCTGCCTGCTCGATCGGGTTCTGGGTGGCGATCACCATAAACGGCGCGCCGACGGGGTGAGACACGCCGTCGACCGTGACGTGCCCTTCTTCCATCACCTCGAGCAGCGCCGACTGCGTCTTCGGACTCGCGCGGTTGATCTCATCGGCAAGCACCACGTTCGCGAAGATCGGGCCGTGGTGAAAGTCGAATGCACCGCTGCGCTGGTCGTAGATCGAGACGCCCGTGATATCGCCGGGGAGCAGATCCGGTGTGAACTGCACACGGTTCGATGTGCCGTCGATGCTCTCGGCGAGAGCGCGCGCGAGAGAGGTCTTGCCCGTGCCCGGCACGTCTTCGAGCAGCAGATGACCACGGGACAGCATCGACACCACGGCGAGCCTGATCACGTGGTTCTTGCCGAGGAGCACCTGCTCGACGTTGTCGACGATGCTCTCGGTGACGTCGGCGAACCAGCTCGCCTGTTCCGCTGTCATTGTCATTCGTGTGCGCCTTTCATAGGGCCGTTATCTGTGCCGTGCGACCTGTCATGGAAGAGTAATTTCGCGGCTGCGCCCGTCGACGGTGACGAGCAGTTTCACCTTGCCCTCGACCGGCGAGCTTAATGTGCAGGAGTTCGACCCCACGGTGTGCCCGACAGTCGGGGATTCCTCGGACTTGCAGGAATAGCTGGCGACCAGTGCACCGTTTTGTGGTCCTGTCAGCCAACTGATCACTCCGGTCTCGGGATCGTACTCGACGCCGGTCATCGCGAGCGTCACCGACGCTCGCGATGCTGTCTGGGCAAGCGGCTCTCCGCACAGTTTGAATATTCCTTTGACGTTGCAGGCCCTGACCTCGAACGACACCGGTTGCCCATAGCTGAGCGACAGAATTTGCCGCGGGTACCCAGAGCCGCTGAAGGATTGCCATGCACCGCCAGGAGCCCTTATCTCGTATGTGTATCCCCCAGGGCTCACGCTAGAGACGTAGTAGTCCCAGACGGTTCCCGCCTCGATATTCTGCATCTCGCCGTTTATCGCGGTCACCGGTCCCGGCCGTGGCCGCACGTTCTCGCTCGCCACCCCGGTGACAGCACACCCGGCGCGATTGTATCCCCAGACGACGAATGAATAGGTTGTGTCGTCTCCCGTGAGATTTTTGAAGGTGTGAGAGGTACCACCGACGGCGGCGGTCTCGATGACATTCCCTCCGCTAGACGGAGCCTTCACGGTGCCGGGTGCTGGAGAACTCACTGAGCAGGCCTGTGCACCGCTCGGCGTCGCCGCAGAGTTCAGAAGCTGAACGAAGTAGCCGGCGATGCCGTCGCCCCGCCCTTCGAATGCGTCCCAGTTGACAGTTGCCGTTCCTGCCTCGGCGTCCGAGCTGACCCTGATACCGCCCGCACGCGGAGCACCGAAGGGTGTCCCTCCGCCGTCCGCCCAGTTCCAGACGGCGAGTGCCGGATACGCATCGTTTCTTGCGGACACCTGGATTTTGGCCTCCGAACCGTTCGGCAGACCATGCGTCTCCACGGTGCAGCGGGCCCCGTCGCAACTCGGGTTCCCGATCTGGTTCCCGTTGACGGTGACAACGTACGAGCTGACGGGCGAACCGTGGCCGGGGGTCGGAACGCGAGCCCAGGAAATCCGAAGTCCGCCGTCAAGCGGTGCTGCGTTGAGCTCGGTTGCCTTTGCGGGAATGATGTCTGACCAGACAGGTTCAGCAAAAGTCGCCGCGTCTGAGTCTCCGATCCCGTTCTTCGCTGTCACCTGAACGCGGACCTTGTTGTCGGAGCCGTTTCCAGGGGTGGGAACAGAACATGTCGTAGAGGGGCACGATGTTGTTCCCACAACGCCGCCACCTCCGGTCAGCGTCACGGTGTACCCCTCGATCGGTGAATTGTTGAATCCTCCAGCCGCCCAGCTCAGCGAGATGGAGCGATCAGCGAATCCAGTCACCCGCACCCCGGTGACCGGCTCAGGGCGGTCCTGCACCGAGATCCGCACGGTGCCCCATGCATAGCGATCGGGGTCGTCCGTCGCGTCGGCGACCTGGTACTGCAGCACGGCGTCCGCGGCTGCGGCGTCGGCGGAGACCGAGACGGCGAGCTTGCTGTTCGTGCTGTTCGGTGTGATCGTCACACCGGCGGGAAGGCCTCCACCGTCGAGGCCACGAACGCTCACGACTCGCAGGGGCGCGGTCGGGAACGGGTTCGTCGCGCCGTCGTTGGCGAGCACGTCGATGGTCGTCGTCTCGCCGCGCTCGACGACCGCGCTGTCGGTGGCCGGCACCGCGAGCGGCCTCGTCGACGGCACGGCGAGCAAGCCGATGCCCCCGGAGGTTCCGTCGTTGATCGCATCTTTCACACCGATGAGAACGCGCGAGCTCTTGCCCTTCTTGAGGGTATCCGACGCCTTGATGACGAGGGTCTGACCGTCGATGCGTGCGCTGAAGCCCGCGGGTTTCGGGTCGAGGATCGAGTACGTCAGCTCGTCGAGGTCGTCTGCATAGGGATACGTCGTGAGCCTGACCAGCTCGATGCTCTTCTCCTGCCCGGGCTCCAGATCGATGCTTCCGCCCTGGAACACCGGAGGCTGGTTCTCGCGCGGCGTCACGTCTATGGGCAGCACGAGAGTCGCTTTCCGTCCGTCCGGGTCGTCCGCACTCGTGCCGTCGGTCACCTCGAACGAGATCGATGCGGGGCCGAAGTACTGGTCTGCGCTGGTGAACGAGAGGGTGTTCGAGTCCACAACGAGGTCGGCGCCGTTGGCATGCGTTGCCCTGACGTTCGCGGCATCCGTCAGCCGAACGGCCTTGCCGTCTGCCGCCACCACGTAGTCCTCGAGCTCGATCGTGACCGAGTCCTCGCTCACCACGCTGATGCGTTTGACGCCCGCGCGCACCTGCGGAAGCGCATCGTCGCGCCCCGGCACCCAGATGAAGGCGGTCGCGGTGATGGCGGGGTCGTCGGGATGAGCGACGTCGAACGGGATGATCTGGGACTCGTCGACAATACGCACCCGCACCCGGTTGTTCGCGGTCACGGACGCGTTCTCTGAATAACCGGCGGGGATCGAGAGGTCGAGGCTCGACACAGGGCCGTCGGCGAAGAAGACGCCCGAGAGCACGTTCACGTCAACGGAGTCGCGGTCGAGGATGTCGTCGAGCGCCAGCACGGCGTCACGCGCGATCGGGCGCGAGAGCGGTGCGTCTTCGCGTGCGATGACGGTGATGAAGTTCGAGCTCGTGCCGCCCCACTTGTTGCGGATCTCGTAGATGAACCCGTATCGCCCGTTTCCCTCTGGAACGGTGATCCTGACGATGTCTCCGTCGATCTCGGCCTCTGCGCCCTCAGTGGTCGCTTCGATCGAGCTGATCGCGAGCGCACCGCCGTCCGGGTCTGAATCGTTGAGGAGCACCTGCACAGAGACCGTTCGCCCCGGCCGCACCACTACTTCGTCTTCGACGGCTATCGGGTTGCGAGAGCCGTCGAGCTTGGGGCTGATGCCCACGCGCACGGTGCCGGTCGCCTGTTTTCCAAGAGCATCGACGACCGTATAGGTGAAGGTGTCCGTCCCCGTGGAATAGGCGCCGGCCTCGTAGTCGAAATAGTCTGAGCCCGCGTCGATCACCGAGCCCTTCTCTGGATTGGACGCCTGCCCGATGAGCTGCACGGAGTCGCCGTCCGGGTCGATTCCCGAGAGCGGGATGGTGATGCGCACGGACTCGCCGCTGAGCACTCTGGCGGTCACCGTCAGAGGGATGGGTGGCGCGTTCGACGCGGCATCCACCTCACGCACGTTGATGCGCAGCTCGGCATCGGCCCACTGGCCGTCTGGAGCGACGGTGCGGTACACAGCCGTGTAGTCGCCGGGTTTGTCCGGCGCCAGATAGCGCAACACGGTGCCAGAGACGAAGAGCAGACCGCCGTTCGCCGGGACGTTCGAGGTGAGTTCCGGATCGAGGGCGAGAGGGTCGCCGTTCGGGTGGGTGTCGTTCCGAAGCACCGGGATGTCGATGGCGTCGCCGACGCGCACAGAAACGGTGTCAGGGTATGCGACGGGAGGCTGGCGTTTCGCCGGCGTCGGGATCTCGATGACGGTCACCGTGCCCTCTGCCTCTGCGACACCGTTCGAGACGCTGTAGGTGAACGAGACCGGTCCGTCGAGCGGGCGCGTCAGGGTGATCCGCAGCATCCGCTGCTCGATGATCTCGACGCGCACGCCGGACTCGGGCGGCACGTTATAGGTGCCGGTAACGACGAGCACACCGCCAGACGGATCGCGATCACCGGCGAGCACGTCGACGACCTTGCTGCTGCGTTCCTCGATGAACGCGCTGTGAGGCACCGTGATCGGCTTCGCCCCGACCTCTGCAGGCTCTTTCACATCGATCCGGACGACTCCCGTCGCCGTGTCGACTCCGTCTGTCACCGAGTACTCGAGGTTGTGCGAACCGATGGTGGTGCTCGAGAAACGGAAGGTGCCGCCGCCGTAATCGGGTGTGATCGTCGCTTTGTCCGTCGCCTGCACGTTGACAAGCCTCAGTGGTGCCGATCCGCCGCGAACGTGATCGAGCGGCTCGACGAGGATCTCTTCGCCCGCGTTCGTCGTCATCATGAACGGCTCAGCGTCGATCGGCACCTCGCCGGTGGGTTTGACGGTCACGGCGAAGACCCCGTTGCCCGTCGCCATGCCGTCAGACACAGCCAGGCCGACGTCCTTGACGTCCCCGCCCTGACCGGCGTCTGTGAAGATGACCGTGCCGTCCGGCTTGAACTGTGAGTTGTCCGGTGCCGGCACGGATGCCTCGGTGAGATAGAACGGATCGCTGTCCGGATCGATCCAGTCGCCGAGCACCTGCATCGTCAGGCGGCCTCCCTGCACCACCGTCGCCTTCGTCTGACGCATCTGAACCGGTGCGGAGTTCTCACCCGGCTGCCGCACGGTCACGGTGACAGCGGCTGTCGCCGAGCCTCCCCTGCCGTCGGTGATCGTGTAGTCGAAGGTGAACTGACCGGTGGCCGTCGGCTGGAGCCGCACCTGCACCTGCTGGTCGTTGTTGATGAGCTCAAGGCTTCCGATCGCCTCGGGAAGCGCGGTGAGCTGGGTCACGGCGAGCACGTCGCCGTTCGGGTCGTAGTCGTTCAGCAGCACCGGGAGCGTCGATGTCTTCCCCGGTCGCGCCCCGAACTCGTCCGCAATGGCCACGGGTGGCTCCTGCGTCTGCTCGTACTCCGGCGGAATGTCTTCGTCGTTCTCTTCGACCTCTTGCTCGTCTTCGACGACATCGATCAGATCGTCCCAGTTGTCGATGAGCTCGTTGCTCCGCTGCACGGCCCACGACGCCCCGGTGACGGCATCGTTGAGCAGAACGTTGCCGCTGTTCACGGCGAACACCGGCCGTGCCAGGCCGGATGTCTCGATGGTGCTGTTCTCAGGGTCTTCACCCGCACAGCTGCGCACCACAGAGCCGTCTGCCCAGGCGGCGAACGCGCAGTCGCCGACCGTCACCGGCCTGGCGGGCTCGCCCGTGGGGTTCTCAGAGACGACGCTCGCATCGCCCCCGGAGAGCGGTACGCGAAGCAGTCCGGAATCGTGAGCGACGAGCACCGTGGAGCCTCGTGTGCGCGGCTGTTCGAGCACGGCGCCGTTGACGCCCTTCAGCGAGGTCGATGCGCCAGCTGTGTGCACCGTGTCATCGCTCAGCAGCGCCCAGGTGTCGCCGATGACGGTGAGTGACGCCCCGAGGCCGTCGTCTTCGCCGAGGTCGACCCTGCTCGTCTGGCTGACGACGTCTTCGTCGGTAGCGATCTTCGACACCTCTGAGGTCTCGGGCGAGAAGACGAAGACATCGCCGTCAGGGCTGACGGCCGTCACGGCATCGTCGCCCAGCGAAAGAGCCGGGTCGGTGTCGGCGTTGAAGTCGCCGAGGTCCTCAACGGACGAGAACCAGAGGTCGCCCCCCGCCGCCATCGTCACCCGGCTGCCGGCGAGCGAGACCTCGACCTCGCCCGACGGCATCGGCGCCGTCTCGACGATGGTCGCCGTAGCCGGGTCGACGATGTCGATCGAGCTGCTGCCGTGGTCGACCAGAAGCACGTTCGCGCCGTCCTGCAGCACGTCGATCCGCGTCGACGCCGACTCGACGGCCGTGTTCAGCTCGAGCACTTCGGTGTTGGCACGCCCGATGGCCTGCCTGGCCTCATTCGCCACCCAGACCGCGGCGTCCCCCAGATCGATGCGCTGCGCTCGATAGCCCGCCGAGACCACGGCGACGGTGACGACGAGAGCTGCGACCACCATGCCGCTCGTGACGGTGGCGATCGCGGACCGATACCTGCGCAGCCAGACCACGATCATCAGCCGGAGCCCTCCGGGGCGATCATGCACTTCTCGCTGCTCGGGTCTCCGACAGAGCCGTTCCTGTTGACGGCCACTGTGACGCAGACGTTCTCTCCCGCTTCTGCCGTCACGGTGAACTCCGTCGACCGCTGGATGCTCGTCTCGCCGTCCGACGTTCGGATCTGATAGGTGTCATCGGCCTCGACACCGGGGTCTGCCCAGCTAAACACCACGGATCCGTCGGCCACCTCGGCCTGCACGTTGGCGACCTTCGGTATCTCGGCAGACGCTCCGGACCGGGTGAGAACAACGATGGTGGTGATCGCGAGGGCGAGCACAAGCACCGAACAGGCGAGGATGACGGCGACGAAGGTTCGGCTGTGCGGCGTGGCGACGGCCGGAGCGCTCCTGTCGCTCAGCGGCGTCGGGCCGAGGTCCCTTCCCTGGCGCTTCACGGTCTGGTCGGCCCCTGCAGCGGGCTCCTTCGCCGCGCGTCGGCGCCGTCGACCCGGATCGACGGTGCGCACCGGGCTCACCCTCGTGCGATCGCCGGGGTCGTCGACAGCGGCTGTCGCCCACACGTCGACGGCGACATCCGGTTGTGTCGGCGTGTATCCGAGTTCCGATTCAACGGTCTGGAGCGCATGGATGAACTCCATGGCGGACTGCGGACGCGCCTCCGGCCGACGCGACATGCATCTGAGGAGCACGAGCTCGAGCTGCTCGGGAACATCTGTCCTGTCGATGGGCTGCGGTTTGCCCTTCATGATGCGCGAGATCAGGTCGGCTGAGCGGTTGCTCTGCCAGGGGATCTCGAACGGGGAACGCCCGGCAAGAAACGAATAGAGCGTCGCGGCGAGCGCCCAGATCTCGCTCTGCACGGTGCCGTTCGTCTGATTGTTCAGCACCTCCGGAGACGACCACGGAATCGACATTCCGAGTGACTCATCGATCTGGGTCTCGCCGACGCGTCCGGCGATGCCGAAGTCGCTCAGCACCGGGTTGCCGTATGCCGTCATCAGAATATTCGACGGTTTGATGTCTCGGTGCAGCACCCCCGAGCGGTGAGCCATCTCTGTGGCGCTGGCGATCTTGATGCCGATGCGCAAGACATCCGCGACCGGAAGAGGTCTCTCGCGGTACTCGTGACCGATCGACGCCGAGCAGAGCTCCATCACGAGGTACGGGCGGCCGTCGGCAGCGATCCCGGACTGATAGACGGTCAGGATCGACGGGTGCGCGCTCAGTTGGGCCATGAGATCGGCCTCGGCCTGGAACATGTCCCTGACCTCGTTGTTCACGTATTCGGCGAGCATGACCTTGATGGCGACCTGACGCCTCGGGCTGTTCTGCTCATAAAGGAACACGTCGGCGAACCCGCCTGAGCCGAGCACGCGCACGAACGAGAAACCGGGAAGGGTGGGCGGCTGCGAAGGCAGTCGTCGTGCCACGTTCTCCCCCTCTGTGTCGTGTGTGATGCTTCTCGTGTGATCGTCGTGCGGCCCCCCGGCCGCGCGACAATTCTACGGTGCCGGAGGCGACGCTGGTGATGCGGTTATACCCCAGGCCAGGGGGGCAGTATCTCGATCACGTTGCCGTCGCCGATGTCGATGAACGTTCCGGGAACGACGACTATCGTCTCTCCCGCCCTCAGCCGCTGCCAGTGCTTGCCCGGCAGGATCACGCTCGTTCCATTCGTGGATCTGAGGTCCGTCGCGACGATCGCGTCGCCGACCTGCTTGACCTCGAGGTGCGTCGCCGACACGGACTTCGACGCCGAGACGACAGGCACGAGCCGCGACGGATCCGGCAACGGAATGCGTGGCTGCCGGGGGTTGCGGCCGAAGTAATGCACAGCGTCGAGGGGATACGCCTGCCCGCCGTTGATGCGGAACCCGTAGAGCACCGTCTGCGGGTCGTCCGGCACGAACGGTCTCTGCCTCAGAACCGTTTCGTCTTCGATCGGCGGCTCGATGTCGCGCCGGAGCACGGTTTCGCCATCGTGCCTCAGCAGCGAGTCGTCATGGGCAGGTGCCGACGGCTTGCGCCTTCTGATGACCGTTTCCATGTCGGCCTGTGACAGCTCGCTGGCCGCAGGCGGGCTGGACGGCGCGGGTGAGTGGGTGAGCGGCGCTGCGGGCGCCGGCGCCGGGATGCCGGGCGCCGTTGTGCCCGGTGCGGGTGCCCGTTCGTCCGGCGATGCCAGTGGTTCTGCCGCCGGTGGCGGTCCGATCAGGCCAGATGCCTCGCGAGCCGGAGTCCCTGCGCTCGGTCGGTCTGCGCTCGGGTGGTCCGCGCTCGGGTGATCCGCACGCGACGCGGGCGGCTGCGGGGCCTCGACGCGCTCACCTTCTCCGGCGACGCCCGGCGGCGACGTCGTGCGGGCATCCGCTGCCCAGTCGAGCCTGTCTGCGACGACGACGCCGCTGCCGAGAGCGAACGACACACCGGATGCCGTGCCGCCCGCCGTGTTCTCGAGGTCGCCCACCGAGAACCTTGTGGCCTCGGTCACCTCTTCGCGCCGCCAGGGGTGCGCACCCCGGGTCGCGACGCGCTGCCAGCCCTCTGCCGTTCCCACATCGACGACAGCCGACCCATGCACGAACACGTGTGCGCGATCTGCCGTGCGCTCGATGACAGAGAACGCGACGGGCTCCCCCGGCTGAAGCGACGGATCCGGGATGTCGCGCAGCACGTCGTCGAGCGTCGCCGAACCGCGTCTGACGAGAGCCCACAGGGTGTCGACGAGCCCGGGATCGACAGGTGGCCGCAGGGCGACGACGACGCTCTCGCCGGCGATCAGGAACCAGGGTGCGCCCTCAGAGCCGAGTGTGTACCGATAGCTGCCGCGCACGGCAGTGTTCCTCGCCGTCGCCACGGCACCGGTGCCGTGCGCTGTGTGTGCTCTCATTAACCGTGCCCCTGCGCGTGATTGCATTGCCGTGGTCGCAATTCGAGTGGTGCGAGCCGGTCCCATACCTCTGGGTTATGTCGTCTCACCTCTCATTCTGCCCCCTCGCGAGCATCGGCCGCGAATTCTCGGCCCTGTTCACGCCGCCGATCGATAGTCTGTGAACGTGGTGGGGGCAGACGGGCACGGCACAGGGCGCATCACTCGAACGGATGCCCCGGCCGGTGGAAGCGACAGTGCACCGGCATTCACCAGACGGCTGCGCGAGAGCGACAACGCCCTGCTCCGACGCCTCGCGGCTCCGGCGACGACAGCGGCTGCGACAGCAGACAGGGTGATCCGATGGCGGCCATACCGCGTGCTCAGGCAGTACCTCGACGCCGACGGGAACCTTCTCGCGGCCGGCATGAGCTTTCAGGCGCTTTTCGCTGTCTTCGCCGCGGTCTTCGTCGGTTTTTCGATTGCGGGAGTCTGGGTGACGTCGAGCGACGACCTCGTCGAGGCGCTCATCGTCATCATCGACCGGGTTGTTCCCGGCCTCATCGGCGAGCACGGTCTCATCGATCCCGCCATGCTCAGCCGGAGCGGTTTCTTCGGCTGGACGGGTGTGATCTCGCTGGTCAGCCTGCTCTGGACCCTGATCGCCTGGTTGTACTACACACGCCAGGCCGTGCGCACCATTTTCAGCCTGCCCCCCGATCCGCGGCCCTACCTTCTGCAGAAGGCCTCGGATCTGCTGCTCGCGCTCGGGCTCGGGCTGCTTCTGCTGGCCTCAGCCGTGGTCAGCATCATCAGCACCGCCGCCCTCAGCTGGGTGCTCGATCTGACCGGCCTCGGCCTCGACTCGCTCTGGGGCGAGATCGGCACACGCACCACCGGGCTCGTGCTCGCCGTGCTGATCGACGTGGTGGCGCTCGGGACGATGTTCCGGATCCTGTCCAACATCCCGATCCCCTGGCGGGACCTGCGGGTCGGTGCCGGACTCGGAGGCATTGCGTTGTCGTTGCTCAGCGTCGCGTCGAGCGCCGTCATCGCCGGGGCCAGCCGAAACCCGCTGCTCGCGACCTTCGCCGTGTTCATCGGGCTGTTGCTGTGGTTCAACCTGGTGAGCCGGGTCATCCTGTTCTCTGCGTCGTGGATCGCCGTGCGCTTGAAAGACAGGAACGTGCAACTGCTGGCGCCGACAGAGGCTGAGCTGCTCGCACGTCTCGAAGAAGCGAGGCGCATCGTCGTCGAGGCCGACCTCGACGACGCTGCGGCCGACTACGCCTCCGCCCGCGGACTCCACAGGTTCGTCGCCCGCCGTCGTCTGCGCCGCGCCGAACATGCGGCCAGGCGCGCCCCATGAGCGGAGCCGGTGAGCTGTGGATGGTGAGAGCGGATTTCGCGCGCCGCCGGCGCTTTGCTCACGTGTCGGCGCGGCATCCTAGACTGGAATCATGACAACCCGCCTTCGCATCGCCTCTGTCAACGTCAACGGGGTGCGTGCCGCATTCCGCAAGGGCATGGGCGACTGGCTCGAGGGGCGAGACGTCGACATCCTCGCACTGCAAGAGGTTCGGGCGTCCACAGAAGACCTCGAGAACCTGCTCGGCTCCGAATGGGACATCCTGCACGATCCCGCCACTGCGAAAGGCCGGGCAGGGGTGGCGCTGGCGAGCCGGTCGAAGGCGTCGATCCACCGTGTTGATCTGGGCGACCCCGACTTCGACAGCGCCGGCCGCTGGCTCGAGGCCGACTACGAGGTCGACGGTTCTGTCGTCACCGTCGTGTCGACCTACGTGCATTCGGGGGTCGCCGATGACGAGCCGAAGATGATCGAGAAGTACAGGTTCCTCGACGCGATGACCGCACGCCTCCCCGAGCTCCGCACGCACTCCGAGCTCGCGGTCGTCCTGGGCGACCTCAACGTCGGTCACCGTGAGCTCGACATCAAGAACTGGCGCGGCAACCGCAAGACCTCCGGCTTCCTGCCGCGCGAGCGAGCGTACTTCGACCGGTTCTTCGGCCCGGAGGGCGAGACGGTCGAGGGCGTCGACGGAACGACAGGGCCAGGCCTGGGCTGGGTCGACGTCGGTCGTCGCTGGGCCGGCGAGGTCGAGGGGCCGTACACCTGGTGGTCGCAGCGCGGCCAGGCGTTCGACAACGACACCGGCTGGCGCATCGACTACCACGTCGTCACCCCGCAGCTCGCGGAACGCGTGACGAACTACACAATCGATCGTGCGGCGTCATACGACCAGCGATGGTCGGACCATGCGCCTGTTGTCGTCGACTACGCCATCTGAACCCTTCTCCCTTTCGTCGGCGCCGGTTTGCGGCGCTCGCACGTGTGACACACGACCTCTTTGGACACACCATGACAAAACCCCGTCTCTATTCGGGTATGCAACCGTCGGCGGACTCGCTGCACGCCGGCAATTACATCGGAGCCCTGCTGCAGTGGAAAGAGCTGCAGCAGTCGCACGACGCGTTCTTCTCCGTGGTCGACCTGCACGCCATCACCGTCGCGCAAGACCCGCAAGAACTGCGCGAGAAGACCAGGCGCACAGCCGCACAGTACATCGCGGCGGGCATCGAGCCGTCGCGGTCGACGCTCTACGTGCAGTCGCACGTTCGCGCGCACGCCGAGCTCGCCTGGATCCTCAACACCATCACCGGCTTCGGCGAGGCCAGCCGGATGACACAGTTCAAAGACAAGTCGGTCAGGTACGGGGCGGATGCCACAACCGTCGGCCTGTTCGCGTATCCGGTGCTGATGGCCGCCGACATCCTGCTCTACCAGACCGAGATCGTGCCGGTCGGCGACGACCAGAAGCAGCACGTCGAGCTCACCCGTGACCTCGCGGAGCGGTTCAACTCCCGGTTCGGCGACACCTTCACACTGCCGAAGCCGGTGATCCAGAAGGGCACGGCCCGTGTCTATGACCTGCAGAACCCGACGTCGAAGATGTCGAAGTCCGCGGAGTCTGCTGCGGGTGTGCTGTCACTGCTCGATGAGCCGTCGATCACCGCCAAGAAGATCATGCGCGCCGTCACAGACACAGAGGGTGTGGTGGCGTACGACCGCGAGAACAAGCCGGGCGTCTCGAACCTGCTCACGATCTATTCGGCGCTCTCGGGCCGGTCCGTCGCACAGCTCACCGACGAGTATGCGGGGCGCGGCTACGGCGATTTCAAAAAGGATCTCGCCACGGTTGTGACCGGAGAGCTCACACCGGTTCGAGAGAGGGCTCTCGAACTGCTCGACGATCCGGCCGAGCTCGACCGTGTGCTCGCCGTCAACGCGGCGAAGGCCGATGCCGTTGCCGACGAGACCCTCTCCGCTGTCTACGACCGGGTTGGGCTGCTCCGCCGGGCGTAGCTGTACTGCCCTGGTCCGCAGGATGCGGCTCGGCCACTGTCCGCACGTCTCACGCTCCGCCGGGCTGGGCCATGCCCCGCCGCGCCTCCGGCCACGTGCACACCGTCGGGGGAATATGCGCATATCACGCCGATCCCGCGCAGATACGCGACGAAACGCGCAATCTTCCGACGTTGTGCACACCGGCGGGAGCCCCAGCCCAGACCCCCAGCTCACCGTGCGTCACAGAAGGCACACGTCAGCGTCACAAAAGGCAAAAGTCACGAGGCTAGGACGAAATGACCGATTTCGTCCTAGCCTCGTGACTCTTTCACCCTCTTGTGCCGCGAGGGCAGCGGCTCAGCTCACGTCTTCGTCGACCCAGTCGAACGACTTTGTGACGGCCTTCTTCCACAGGCGCAGCTGACGGTCGCGTTCGTCCGCGTCCATCGACGGCTCCCACCGCTTGTCTTCCTGCCAGTTCGCGCGCAGCTCGTCGAGGTTCGCCCAGAAGCCGACGGCGAGGCCCGCCGCATACGCCGCACCGAGTGCTGTGGTCTCTGAGACCACCGGTCGGACGACCGGCACGTCGAGGATGTCTGCCTGGAACTGCATCAGGGCATCGTTCGCGACCATTCCGCCGTCGACCTTCAGCACCGAGAGGTCTTCACCGGAGTCGGCGTTGACCGCATCGAGAACCTCGCGGGTCTGGAACGCCGTCGCCTCGAGAGCCGCCCGGGCGATGTGCCCCTTGTTGACGAAGCGTGTGAGCCCGACGATCGCCCCACGGGCATCCGGCCGCCAGTACGGCGCGAACAGACCAGAGAAGGCCGGCACGAAGTACACACCGCCGTTGTCGTCGACGGTTGTGGCGAGCTTCTCGACCTCTGGAGCGGAGTTGATCAGGCCGAGGTTGTCCCGCAGCCACTGGATCAGCGATCCGGTCACGGCGATCGACCCCTCGAGCGCATAGTGCGGCGGGTTGTCGCCGAGCTTGTAGCCGAGTGTGGTGAGCAGCCCGTTCTTGGAGTGCACGATCTCTTCACCGGTGTTGAAGATCAAGAAGTTTCCGGTGCCGTAGGTGTTCTTCGATTCCCCGGTCTCGAAGGCGGCCTGACCGAATGTCGCCGCCTGCTGATCGCCCAGGATGCCGGCGATCGGCGTTTCGCGCAGAAGGCTCGAACTGTGTGCGTGGCCGTACACCTCGCTCGACGACTTGATCTCGGGCAGCATCGAGCGCGGAACGTCGAAGATGCCGAGGATCTCGTCGTCCCACTGCAGGGTCTCGAGGTCCATGAACAGGGTTCGGCTCGCGTTCGTCACGTCTGTGACGTGGATGCCGCCGTCTGTGCCGCCCGTGAGGTTCCAGAGCACCCAGGTGTCCGTCGTTCCGAAGAGCAGGTCTCCGGCTTCGGCCTTCTCGCGCGCCCCGTCGACGTTCTCGAGGATCCAGACGATCTTCGTGCCGGCGAAATACGTCGCAAGCGGCAGCCCGACCTGGGGTTTGAACCGCTCGACTCCGCCGTCCGCCGCGAGGCGGTCGACGATGGGCTGTGTGCGGGTGTCCTGCCAGACAATGGCGTTGTAGACCGGTTTGCCGGTGTTCTTGTCCCACACGACGGCCGTCTCGCGCTGGTTGGTGATGCCCACGGCCGCGATGTCGTGCCTCGTCAGATTGGCCTTCGAGAGCGCCTGTCCGATGACCTCACGGGTGTTGTTCCAGATCTCGGCGGGGTCGTGCTCCACCCAGCCGGCTTTCGGGAAGATCTGCTCGTGCTCGAGTTGGCCGGTCGAGATGATCGACCCGGACTTGTCGAAGATGATGGCTCGGGAACTCGTTGTCCCCTGGTCGATGGCGATGATGTAGTCGGCCATGGAAAACTCCTCAGAAAGTATGTCGGATGTCGTGGGTGTCGTGGCCGTGCCCGGGCCGGGCAGCGAGACGGTGAAGCCGTGCCCCACCCGGCCGAGGCACCGCCGCGGTGCTAGCCGAGCACGGGCAGCAGCACGAGTGATGCCCATCCCGCGATGGCGCCACCGACGAGGGGGCCGACGACGGGAACCCAGGAATAGCTCCAGTCGCTCGATCCCTTGCCGCTGATCGGCAGGAGCGCGTGCACAAGCCGTGGCCCGAGGTCACGCGCAGGGTTGATCGCGTATCCGGTGGGACCACCGAGCGAGACACCGATGGCGAGAACCAGCAGGGCAACGGGCAGGGCGCCGAGTGCGGCGAGGCCCGAGGCATCGCCGTGGTGGCCGAACGCGAGCACAACGAACACGAGAACGAAGGTTCCCACGATCTCTGTGACGAGGTTCCAGCCGTATGAACGGATGGCCGGACCGGTTGAGAAGACGGCGAGTTTCGCCGCCGGGTCCTCCGAGGCGTCGAAGTGTCGTTTATACGTCAGGAAGACGAGGGCGGCACCGATCATCGCACCGATCATCTGAGCGGCCATGTACACGAGGACAGACACGATGCTGACGGGGATCCCCGGCGCGAACTCCGTCTCGCCGCTGGTGACGATGCCGAGCGTGACGGCCGGGTTGATATGAGCGCCAGACGAATAGGCGACGACCACACCGGCGAACACACCGAGTCCCCACCCGAAGTTGATCAACAGCCAGCCGCCGTCGAACCCCTTCGTCTTGGCCAGGACGACGTTCGCGACGACGCCACCACCGAGCAATATGAGCATCGCCGTACCAACGATCTCCGACAGGAACACTGTCCCTAAAGTTACGTCCACATTGACCTTCTTTCGGTTGCCCGCGCGTTCGCTCGGGACGCTTGTTTTTCCACCCATCTGAAACGTATCGATGACCCGCTGTGTGTGACAAGGGCGACACGTGAGAATTCGTGCAGTTGTGGTCTTCTTTTTCTACCCGGTCGACGAGACCATCCTCGTACCGCCGGCCTGATGCAGGTGCATGTCGACACCGTGCAACTCGCGCAGTACGCGTGCAGACGTCTGGATCTCGTCGGCAGTGGTCGCCGCATCCCAGCCGAGGGCGACCGCCACGACCTCGGCCACCTCGCAGAGCAGGTCAGCCGTCACCGCACCGGTGAAAGCGAGGCTCGTGCGTCGCTGCAGCATATCGAGCAGATGCACAACGCTCTCTGTGCGGGCGAGGTGTGAGAGCTCCTCGACGCTGTAGCCGGGCGCATGCAGCAGAGGTGTCTCCGGGGATTCGGACAGCACGTCGATGAGTTCCGACGCCCGTGTGCCATAGCGCTCGAGCAGCTGCTCGGCTCGCGCGGCGCCCACCTCTGCGGCGTGGGCGGCCAGCCAGACGCGGCGGGCGGCATCCGTCTGCGGGTATCCGGCGCCGCCACCGATCGGAACACCCGCCGTCGACGTCGTCCGGCTGACTCCGATGGCGGTCAGCGCCTCTGTCGACAGATGCTCCGCGAGCGCTCTGAACGTCGTCCATTTGCCGCCGACGAGGCTCAACAGCTTCACCCCGCCCAGCTCTTCTGGAACGATCCTGTAGTCCCGCGACACGAAGCCGGGTGCCGTGTCGCCGTGGCCGGGCAGGGGGCGGATGCCGGCGAACCGGTACACGATCTGCGACCTGTCGACCGCGATCCGCGGAAACACGTGGGCGATGAGATCGAAGAAGTAGTCGACCTCGGCCTCGGTGCAGACGGCCTGCTCGCGCGGGTCCGCCTCGAGGTCGGTTGTGCCGACCATGACCCTGCCCTTGAGCGGGTAGATCAGAACGATGCGGCCGTCTGAGTGCTCGAAGAAGATCTCACGCCCGCCCGTTGCCGCGACCAGCTCCGGGTTGTCGAGCACGATATGCGAGCCCTTGGTGCCGCCCATATACGCGGTCTGGGTGCCGAGCGCTTCGTTGGTGAGGTCTGTCCACGGCCCAGAGGCGTTCACCACAACGTCTGCCGCCAGGGGGAACTCGGTGCCTGAGACCGTGTCGCGCAGGGTCACCGTGCCAGAGGCGCTGTCGAAGCCGACGGCCTCGACGTAGTTCGCGGCGCGCGCCCCTGTGGCTCTGCCCGCGGCGAGTCCGTCGTGCAGCACGTCGAGGGCCAGCCGCTCGGGGTCGTGCACCGATGCGTCGAAGTATGTCGCCGTGTAGCTCAGGTCGTGGTTCAGCTGCGGCAGTTCTGAGAGCGACGTCCTTTTGCCGCGAAAACGATGCCGCGGCACCGTGCCGCCGTCGCGCGAGAACGAGTCATAGAGGGTGAGACCGATCTTGATGAGCAGGGCGCCGCGCTCCTTCGGCGCACCCTGCTTGTGCGTGAGAAACCGGAGGGGTGCCGAGAGGATGCCAGAGAACGTCGAGAAGATCGGCACGGTGGTCTCGAGGGGCTTCACATAGTGTGGTGCGATCTTCAGCAGGCCGTTGCGCTCCGTGACGGACTCCTTGACCAGCCGGAACTCGCCGTTCTCGAGATAGCGGATGCCGCCGTGGATCATGTGGCTCGATGCCGCCGACGCGCCGGATGCCCAGTCGGATCGCTCGACCAGCGCCACGTCGATGCCCTGCATGGCGAGGTCACGGAATGTGGCGATTCCGTTGATGCCGCCGCCGATGACGAGCACACGCGCCGAGGGCCGTTCCCGCAGGGCGTCGACCTGGGCTCGAGGTGTGTTCTGCTCGTGCGAGTGGCGTGTCATTGCCTGTGTTCCTTCGTTCGCTGATGTCGGTGCCGGTCTGTGGCTTCTCGCGCGGGTGCATCGACACGGATGATTCTTGAAGATCCGTCAAGGATGTGCAATCTCGGTGCACAAACGTGCAAGGATGTCGTTATGCCGACGATCCACCAGTCGCCTCGTCTGCGCGACGCGCTCACCGCAGCCCAGCTCTACTACCTGCAGGACCTCACGATGGATGCCATCGCCCACGAGCTGCACACGTCGCGTTCGTCGGTCTCCCGCCTGCTGAGCCACGCACGCGAGACGGGACTCGTCGAGATCCAGGTGCGATCACCGCTCGAGATGCCCCGTCAGCTCGAGGGTGACATCCGGGCGCGGTTCGGGGTCACCGCCCACGTGGTTCCCGTGCCGGACCAGACCAATGACGTCGACCGTCTCGAGCGCGTGGCCATCTCGGCTGCACGGATTCTCGGTGGCTTTATGGACTCGAGCATGTCGATGGGCGTGGCGTGGGGTTCGACCATGAGCGCAGTCTCGCGGCACCTGGTCGCGAAACCGACGCACAACTCGACGATCGTGCAACTGAACGGTGCGGCCAATCCCCGCACCACGGGCATCCTCTATGCCAGCGAGATCCTGCAGCGATTCGGCGCGGCATACGGCGCGGCCGTGCAGCAGTTCGCTGTTCCCGCGGTGTTCGACGACCCGGCGACGAAAACGGCGATGTGGCGGGAACGCAGCATCGCGCGGGTTGTGGCGATGCACAGCACTCTCGACGTCGCCGTGTTCGGCCTCGGCTCACCGTTCTCTGGTGTGCCGAGCCATGTCTACATCGGCGGTTATCTCGACGACGAGGACTTTCGAGCGCTGAGCGCGGAGCGGGTTGTGGGCGACGTGGCGACGGTGTTCTTTCGAGAGGACGGCAGCTCAGACGGCATTGCTCTCAACGAGCGATCGTCGGGCCCGGGCGTCGATGTGCTGAGGAGTGTTGCGCGTCGAGTCTGTGTCGTCACCGGCTCGAGCAAGCTCGCCAGCCTGCGCGGCGCGTTGGCCGCCGGTCTTGTGACCGACCTCATCGTCGACTCTGGCACGGCCAAGCTGCTGGTCGAGGGCTGACGCCCCGGCCCCTCTCCGCTGACCCCCCCTCCCCTCTCCTGCTCACCCCTCTCCGCTGACGCCCCCCCCTGTGTGACCTTTCCGGACGGAGGTCGCCGTTCCGCCGGCCACCTCTGTCCGGAAAGGTCACACAGAGAGAGACAGCGGGGAGCGGGAGGGCGAGCGAGGGAGAGGGCGATCTCACTGAACGCGAGCGAGCCTGAGCCTGAGCCTGAGAACACGGGGAATAGACTCGGCCGCGCCGCGTTGCAGTACCATGAATCAAACGAAACGTGCTCCGGGGTCGGTGAGAGTCCGAACCGGCGGTGACAGTCCGCGAGCCGTCGCCCGACAGGGTGACGGCTGAACCGGTGAAATTCCGGTACCGACGGTTATGGGTCGTCCAGCCGCACAGCTGACGACTCGAGTCCGGATGGGAGGAAGCACGGGTGTGAAGCGCAGCACGCGCTCCGCACCGTACGGCCGACGCCGTTTCCCGGATCTCGTTTCTTCATCACGAAGACGATTGAGACGGATGACCACCTTGCAGCCCCGATCGGGCACGGCAGACAGCGCGACCATGGCGCTGATGCGGCGTGCGATCGAGCTCGCCGCACACGGACCGGAGCGCGGGGTGAACCCGCGGGTCGGCTGCGTGATCGTCGACGCAGACGGCGCCGTCGTCGCAGAAGGCTGGCATCGCGGAGCGGGCACACCACACGCCGAGGTCGACGCTCTCTCGAAGCTCCCGCCGGGCGCTGCGCGCGGGGCGAGCGCAGTCGTCACCCTCGAGCCGTGCAACCACACGGGTCGGACTGGCCCGTGCTCGCGCGCTCTGATCGATGCCGGCGTCGCTCGCGTGATCTATGCCGTCACCGATCCGGGTCGTGCCTCTGGCGGGGGCGCGAAGACCCTGCGCAGTGCGGGCGTCGAGGTCCACGGCGGAGTACTCGAAGACGAAGCTGCCGTGTCGTTCGGCGACTGGCTCGAGACGGCACGGCTCGGGCGTCCGCTCGTCACGGTGAAGTGGGCGCAGAGCCTCGACGGCCGGGCGGCGGCGGCGGATGGCACCAGCCGGTGGATCACGGGGCCGGCGGCACGGGCCGATGTCCATGCCCGGCGGGCGGCGGCAGACGGCATAGGCGTCGGAACGGGAACCCTCATCGCCGACGATCCGGCGCTCACCGCGCGCACCGCGAACGGCGGGCTCCTGCCTGCCCAGCCGACGCCGATCGTCTTTGGACACACAGAGGTGCCGACGGACGCAGCCCTCAGAAGGCATCCACGCCCCTACCTCACACTCGACGGCGACGACCTCGCGGCAGACCTGTGCGCGTTGCGCCAACGCGGCATCCGCACCCTCTTCATCGAGGGCGGGCCCACGCTCGCGAGCGCGTTCATAGCCGCCGGGCTGGTCGACGAATACCTCATCTACCTGGCGCCCGCGCTCATCGGAGGGCCGATCACCGCCCTTGGCGACCTCGGCGTCTCGACGATCGACGAGACGAAACGACTTGTTGTCTCAGACCTGCAGAACCTCGGCGATGACATTCTCATTCGCGCGACACCTGCTCCCGTGAAAGGACCCCTCTGAATGTTCACCGGAATCATCGAAGAGATCGGCGAGGTCGTGGGCGTCGAGAACGGCGCTGACGCCGCCCGCATCACTGTGCGGGGCCCCGCGGTGGTCGATGGGGCGAAGCGCGGCGATTCCATCTCGGTGTCGGGCGTATGCCTCACGGTCGTCGAGCAGACACCGGACGGCTTCACCGCCGATGTGATGGCACAGACCCTCTCGATGTCCACGCTCGACGGTGTCGCACCAGGACGCCGGGTGAATCTGGAACGCGCCGCGCTCGTCGGAGGCCGCCTCGGCGGCCACATCGTGCAGGGGCACATCGATGGAACGGCAAGCGTGCTCAGCATCGCGCCGGGCGAAGCCTGGCGCGTCCTCAGGTTCAGCCTGTCACCCGAACTCGCCCCGTTCGTGGCGAACAAGGGCTCCATCGCCATCGACGGCATCTCACTCACCGTCAGCGACCTGGCAGACGCGGGCGAAACCGAGCAGTGGTTCGAGGTGTCGCTCATTCCGGAGACACTCGCCGCCACCACCCTCGGCGAGCGCCGAGTGGGCGAGCGTGTCAACATCGAAACAGACATTCTCGCCAGACATGTCGAACGGATGCTCGCCTTCCGCGTCAGCGAAGACACGGCACCAGAGAGGACACAGCCATGAGCATTGCGACGATCCCAGAGGCCCTCGACGCGCTGCGTGCGGGAAAGCCCGTCATCGTCGCCGACGACGAGGGCCGTGAGAACGAGGGCGACGTGATCCTCTCCGCGACGCTCGCCACGCGTGAGTGGGTGGCGTGGACAGTCGCGCACACCAGCGGTTACATCTGCGCGCCGATGCCGAACGACTATGCGGACCGCCTCGAACTGCCGATCATGGTGAGCGAGAGCGAAGACACCAGGAACACGGCGTACACGATCACCGTCGATGCTGCACAGCACGTGACAACGGGAATCAGCGCATCGGACCGCACACGCACCCTGCGGGTTCTCGGAGACCCCGCGTCGTCGGCGCACCACCTCGTCAGGCCGGGGCACATCGTTCCGCTTCGGGCCGTCGACGGCGGTGTCAGGCAGCGCGCGGGCCACACCGAAGCAGCGGTGGACCTTATGCGCCTCGCGGGTCTGCCGCCGGTCGGCGCCATCGGCGAGGTCATCGCAGACGACGGTGAGATGATGCGGCTGCCCGGCCTCATCGTGCTCGGCGCCGAGCACGGGATCCCCGTCATCACGATCGCCGATCTCATCGACTTCATCAACGAGCATCCGGATGCCTCTGTCGCCTGCTCGGGCGGCGAGAGCGTGGTTCCCGAGTCGAACGCTGTGCGATTCGAAGTCGAGACGACTGTGCCCACCGCCCATGGACCGTTCCGCATTCGTGCCTATCGCGACCGTCAGACCGGAGCGGACCACGTCGCCATCATCGCCGGCTCCCCCGCATCCGGCGCTCTCGTGCGCGTGCACTCGGAGTGTCTGACCGGCGAGGCGTTCGGCTCGCTCAAATGCGAGTGCGGACCACAGCTCGACGCATCGCTCGACACCATCCAGCGACACGGCGGTGTGGTGATCTACCTGCGCGGTCACGAGGGCAGGGGCATCGGGCTCGTCAACAAGCTGCGCGCCTATCAGCTGCAGGAGGAAGGCCTCGACACCCTCGACGCGAATCTCGCGCTCGGTCTTCCCGCCGATGCCCGCAGCTACATCGCGGCGACGGCGATTCTCAAGGATCTCGGCTTCGACGAGGTGCGCCTGCTCACGAACAACCCCGAGAAGGTGCGCCAGCTCGAGTCGTTCGGCATCACGGTTTCTGAGCGCGTGCCGCTTGTCGTGGGTGTGGGAGTTTTCAACGAGGGTTACCTTGAGACTAAGCGCGACCGCATGGGCCACCAGCTGGAGCAGGCGATCGTCTCGACCGAACAGCTGTGATCGGTCGGCGCCCCGTACACGACCGCCCCGTGAACCCGAGCACACAGGAGAGTATCTATGAGTTCTGAAGGAGTACCCGAGCTGTCTGTGGATGGCCGGGGATTGAGAATCGTCGTCATCGCAGGCATGTGGCACACAGAGATCTCCAATGGTCTTCTCGCCGGTGCCACACGTGCCCTCGATGCGGCCGGCGCCACCCACACGGTGGTGCGCGTGCCCGGAAGCTTCGAGCTTCCGGTCGCAGCGCTTGCCGCGCTCGAGAACGGCGCGGACGCCGTGGTAGCCCTCGGCGTCATCATCCGCGGGGGAACCCCGCATTTCGAGTACGTCTCGAGTGCGGCGACCACCGGGTTGATGGATGTGGCCATCCGCGTCGGAAAACCGATCGGTTTCGGTGTGCTGACCCTCGACGACGAGAAACAGGGACTCGACCGTGCAGGCCTGGAAGGGTCGAAGGAAGACAAGGGCAAAGAGGCCGCGGAAGCGGCCATTGCGGCGGCTCGTGTTCTGCGCCGTCTGCATGAGCCGGCCGACTTCGCACGCGTGCGCTGAGCCGACAGTCCCGCCGAGCTCGTTCCGGGTGTTCGGTCCCGCCTGCTGTGGGCCCGATGCGGGTCTCCTCGGTTCGGGGAGCACCGCTTCGGACCCGATCGCCGCGTCACCGGATGGCGTCAACGATGGTTGACATCACCCTCATGTGTCAACTAATGTTGACTGCGATATGGGAGGGGCACGATGACACTCGACACGATCCGCACGCTCGCCGGCGACGCCGGTTCGAACGATCCGATCACGGCACTCAGGGCGATCTCTGCGCTCAGGCGTGAGCTCGACGGCATCGAGGCCGTCGCCGTGCGCCGCGCCCGCAATGCGAATGCCTCGTGGCAGCTCGTCGCCCTCGCCCTCGGCGTGAGCCGGCAGGCCGTGCACAAGAAGTACGGGCGCCGGTGACCTTCACCGGGGAGAGACGCCGCAGCGCCACGCGGGCCGATGTGGGCCGCACACCGTCTGACAGCGCCGCATGGGGCACGATCCCGGGGCTCGTGCGGCAGCGCAGAGATCGACCGCTCGCTGCGAGGATGCTCGTCGATTCGGCCCTCGAGCAGCCGCGCGAGAAACTGGAACCCTCCCAACCGGCAGAAAGCGCAGAATGAGCACGCCTACGACGCACGCACCGACAGAAGACTCGACGGCAGAGCCGCGGCCACCGCGGCGTTCACCCTTCACCCGTCAGAAAGACGAGGGGCCTCGAGCGAGATTCTCCGAGCTCCTGCCCTACCTGTTCGAACACCAGCGTGCGCTGTGGTTCGTCATCGTGCTCAGTGTGCTCGGAGCTGCCGCTTCGCTCGCCCAGCCCCTGCTGGTGAGCCAGGTCATCACCATCGTGGAGCAGAACGCCCCGCTCGGCTGGCTCGTCTGGGCGCTCATCGCACTCGTTGTGATCTCTGGGGTGATCGCCGGCTACCAGCACTACCTGCTGCAGCGTATGGGTGAGGGGGTTGTGCTGCAGAGCAGGCGCAGGCTGGTATCGCGTATGCTGCACCTGCCGATCTCCGAGTTCGACGCCCGTCGCACCGGAGACCTCGTCTCTCGCGTCGGCAGCGACACGACCCTTCTGCGTGCAGTGCTCACGCAGGGTCTCGTCGAGGCGGTGGGCGGCACGATCACCTTCATCGGCGCCCTGATCGCCATGCTCATTCTCGACCCGGTGCTACTCGGGCTGACGGTGCTCGTCATCGCTGTGTCCATCGTGTCTGTCACGCTGCTCGGCAGTCGCATCCGCGTCGCCAGCGCACGGGCGCAGAAGAAGGTGGGCGACCTCACAGCGTCTGTCGAACGCGCGATCAGCGCCGTGCGCACGATACGCGCCGCCAACGCGACCGAACGTGAGATCGCTGCCGTCGACAGCGACGCCGTCGGTGCGTGGCGAGCGGGCATCAGCGTGGCGAAGATCTCGGCCTTCGTGGTGCCGGTGGCCGGAATCGCTATGCAGGTGTCGTTCCTCGTTGTGCTCGGTGTGGGCGGATTCCGCGTCGCGTCTGGCGCCATCACCATCGCGAACCTCGTCGCCTTCATCCTGTTCCTCTTTATGATGATCATGCCCCTCGGGCAGGCCTTCGGCGCCATCACCGCCACCAATCAGGCGCTCGGTGCGCTCGGCCGCATCCAAGAGATCATCAAACTCCCCCTCGAAGACGACACAGACGCCACTGTCGCCGGCACTCTGACCGGCGGCGTCGCAACGGCGGATGCCCCGGCCATCGAGTTCAGGAACGTCACGTTCGCCTACGCCGAGCCGGTACCGGTCGGCGCGGACGACGACGGGAGGAGCAGGGCGAGCACCGCGGAGAGCGAGGCGGAGCCTTCTGCCCCGAGTGCCGCAACGGCCACCGAGTCCGAGCCGGCTCAGCGCAGCTCCAGACGCCCAGGTGACCCGGTGCTCCACGACGTCTCCTTCCGCGCGCAGCGGGGAAAGCGCACTGCACTCGTCGGCCCGTCGGGAGCGGGCAAGTCCACCGTGCTCGGGCTGATCGAGCGCTTCTACGACCCCTCGTCCGGCGCGATTCTCATGGGCGGGATCGACATCCGTTCGCTGAGCCGCAGTGAGCTGCGCTCCCGGATCGGGTATGTCGAGCAGGACGCCCCCGTTCTGGCCGGATCGATACGCGACAACTTGCTGCTCGCCGCACCGGAGGCATCCGACGAGGACTGCACACGTGTTCTGCACGCCGTCAACCTCGGCGACGTGCTCGACCGCAACCCGGCCGGGCTCTCGGCCCCCGTCGGCGAAGAGGGCATCATGCTCTCTGGCGGTGAACGACAGCGGCTCGCGATCGCCCGTGCGCTGCTCGCGGCACCCCCCGTGCTGCTGCTCGACGAGTCCACGTCGAGCCTCGACGGGGTGAACGAGCAGAAGATGCGCCTCGCCATCGACGCTGTCGCCGAGGACCGCTCGCTCATCGTGATCGCCCACCGCCTCTCGACGGTCGTCGACAGCGACGAGATCATCGTGCTCGACCATGGGCGCGTCATCGGCTCTGGCACGCACAGTGAGCTTGTGGCATCCGTGCCGCTCTACCGCGACCTGGCCAAGCACCAGCTGCTCGTGTAGTCGCGCCCCGCCTGCGTTCTCGCCCTCTCTGGACCTTCACGCGGGGGTGGCATGCCCAGAGAGGGGTGCATTCGCCGTGGAACAAAAGTGCGCCCCACCCCCCAGCGGGTAAGGCGCACTTGCCTGTGGGCGGAGTATTACTCCGAGCGCAGCCGATACCGCAACGACGCCAGCTCGGCGTTGAGCGCCGGTGGGACCTTCGTGCCGAATCTGCTGAAGAACTCTTCGGTCAGGTCCGCCTCTGCGAGCCACGAGTCCCTGTCGATCGCAAAAAGCGCGTCAAGCCGGTCGTCGGTGATCTCGAGTCCATCTGTATCGAGGTCGGCGGGTTTCGGAAGCCGGCCGATCGGTGTGTCGACGGCTTCGACGTCGCCCTCGATCCGGCGCACGATCCACTCGAGAACCCTGCTGTTCTCACCGAAGCCCGGCCACAGAAAATCGCCGTCGTCACCCTTGCGGAACCAGTTCACCTGGTAGAGCCGGGGGGCGCGATCGAAGCGCAGCTTCTGGCCGATCTTGAGCCAGTGTGCCCAGTGGTCCGCCATGTTGTATCCGCAGAACGGCAGCATCGCGAACGGGTCTCGCCTGAGTTCGCCGACGGTGCCCTCGGCTGCGGCTGTCTTCTCGCTTGAGATCGTCGCGCCCATGAACACGCCGTGCGTCCAGTCGGTCGCCTCGGCGACCAGCGGCACGTTTGTCGCGCGCCTGCCGCCGAAGAGGATCGCGTCGAGCGGGACTGCTTCGTCCCAGCCGTCGGCGATCTGCGGGCACTGGGCCGCAGCGACGGTGAACCGTGAGTTGGGGTGCGCGGCCGGGCGCCCGGAGTCCGGTGTCCAGTCACGACCCTCCCAGTCGATGAGGTGCGCGGGAGGGGTGTCTGTGAGGCCCTCCCACCAGACATCGCCGTCGTCGCGAAGCCCGACGTTGGTGAAGATCGTGTTTCCCCAGAGGGTTTCGACGGCGGTGAGATTCGTCGATTCCCCGGTTCCGGGAGCAACACCGAAGAATCCGGCTTCGGGGTTGATGGCCCAGAGGCGTCCGTCATCCCCCGGCCGCAGCCAGGCGATGTCGTCTCCGAGCGTCTCGACACTCCATCCGGGAATCGTCGGACGCAGCATCGCGAGGTTCGTCTTGCCGCATGCAGAGGGGAACGCCGCCGCGACGTGGTACCGGCGCCCGGTGGGCGACGTGATGCGGATGAGCAGCATGTGCTCGGCCAGCCAGCCTTCGTCCCGCCCGATCACACTCGCGATGCGCAGGGCGAAGCACTTCTTCGCGAGGAGCGCGTTGCCGCCGTAGCCTGAGCCGTAGGACCACACCTCTCGCGTTTCGGGGTACTGCACGATGTACTTGGTGTCGTTGCACGGCCAGGCGACGTCCTGCTCCCCCGGCTCGAGCGGGGCGCCGACCGAGTGAACGGTCTTCACCCACGGCTCGCCCTCCTCGATGAGCTCGAGCACCTCGTCGCTGGCGCGTGTCATGATTCCCATCGAGAGCACTGCGTAGCCGGAGTCGGTGACCTGCACACCGAGCTGTGACAGCGGCCCGCCGACGGGGCCCATCGAGAACGGCACCACATACATGGTGCGACCACGCATGCTCCCGGCGAAGACCTGGCCCAGCTCCCGGCGCATTTCTGCGGGCGCACGCCAGTTGTTGGTGGGGCCGGCGTCGATCTCGTGCTCGGAGCAGATGAACGTGCGCGCCTCGACCCGAGCGACATCGCTCGGAGTGCTGCGGGCGAGATAGCTGTTGGGGCGCCACTCGGGGTTCAGCTTGATCAACTTGCCCTCTGCGACGAGCTGCGTCGTGATCTCGTTCGTCTGCCTGGCCGAGCCGTCGAACCACACGATGTGGTCTGGCTGGGTGAGCTCTGCGATGTCTGAGACCCAGGCTCGAAGTGCGGCGAGCCCTCCGTCTGACTGCGGGCCGGTCGTGGTGTCGTCGACTGCGACGTCACCACGGCGAGCTGATTCGACACCCGCGCTCGAGGGGAGTTCTGCGATGAACATTGCTTCTCCACTTGTCTGTCTGGTTCCGGTTGTCCGGATCTTCGGTGGACCCGTGCAGCGCCGTTGCGATGTGGACTTCACTGACGGAGATCGAATTTTCGGACGTGATTCAACTTTGGCGCATAAATAGCGAGGGAATCTGGCCATCTGTATGGAAAAAAGTACAGTTCTTTAGATATTGTCAAAGAATGAGCCCACCGAACGCCGATCTCTCAACGCTCGGCCATCGCATCCGCCACTTTCGCATCGACCGAGGAATGACGCTCGACGCTCTCGGCGCACTCGTCGATGTCGCAGGAAGCCAGCTGTCACTCATCGAGAACGGAAAACGCGAGCCGAAGCTGTCATTGCTGCAGTCGATCGCCGACTCCCTCGACATCCGGCTCAGCGACCTTCTGAACGGCGAAGCGCCGTCGAAGCGGGCGGCACTCGAGATCGAACTCGCACAGGCGCAGCAATCCTCGACCTATAGCACCCTGGGCCTGCCGACTCTGCGCGTGTCGAAGAGCATGAGCGACGACACACTCGAATCGCTCGTCGGGCTGCACCGTGAGCTGCAGAGGCGTGCACGGGAAGCGATCGCCACACCGGAAGAGGCCCGGCGCGCCAACACGGAGCAGCGTCTGCAGATGCGTGAGCTCGACAACTACCTGCCCGATATCGAACGCGTCGCGGAAGAGCGCGTGCGTGCGTCTGGACATGTGAGCGGAGCGCTGACACACCGCGAGGTCAGCATCATGGCCGAGCAGCTGGGCTTCGACCTGATCTATGTCAACGACCTTCCGCACTCGGCCAGGTCGGTGACCGACCTCGAGAACGGTCGCATCTACCTGCCCCCGTCGTCGATCCCGGGCGGTCACGGTCTGCGATCCATGGCCCTTCAGGCTCTTGCGCACAGAATCCTCGGCCACAAACGACCGGTGAGCTACGCCGAGTTCTTGAAGCAGCGGCTCGAGATCAACTATTTCGCCGCGTGCTGCCTGATGCCAGAGACACCTGCCGTCGACTTTCTCACGCAGGCGAAACGCGAACGGAACATCGCCGTCGAGGACTTTCGCGACGCATTCGGCGTCACACACGAGGCGGCTGCTCTGCGCCTGACCAACCTCGCCACGTCGCGCCTCGGCATCCGCCTGCACTTTCTTCGGGTCTCTGACGACGGCGCCCTGATGAAGGGGTATGAGAATGACGACCTTCCGATTCCCACAGACGTCACCGGGTCGATCGAGGGCCAGCAGGTCTGCCGCAGCTGGAGCGCCCGCGCCGCGTTCGAGCAGACCAATCGCACAACCGAGCATTATCAGTACACAGACACGCCGACCGGCACGTACTGGTGCGCGACCCAGACCGGCTCACAGGCATCGGGTGAGTTCTCGATCACCATCGGCGTGCCGTTCGACGACGCGAAATGGTTCAGGGGTCGCGAAACCAGCGCGCGGGCCGTCTCGACGTGCCCCGACCCCTCGTGCTGCCGGCATCCGAGCCAGGAACTGTCGTCGCGCTGGCAGGGCAAGGCGTGGCCGAGCGCGCGCCTGCACATGCACGTTCTCGCACCATTGCCGAGCGGCACCTTTCCCGGGGTCGACGACACAGAGGTGTTCCAGTTCCTCGACCGCCACAGCCGGGGATGACACACGTGCCAAAGACGGCTGGCCGTTTCGACTCGGCCTCTTGGTTCGCGGTGAATTCGGCGTACCGTTTAAGTCATGAATACCGAACGCGATATCAACGATGAGGTCGCTCAGCCACGCGACGACGAGCGCAACCTGAGTTCGCTCGGCGACCCCGCGCATCCTTTCGACCAGACGAACGGCATCGTCGAAGGGCTCGAAGGAAACGCGGACGACCCCGAGAACCAGGACGACGGGAGCCTGTGACTCAGCGGCCCGCCGAGCCACTCACCCGCTGCGTCGCTCAGCCCCGGGACGAGGTGATCGCGGCGCCGGCGTGCCCGAGCTCGGCGAGGGCCGCCTCGCTTGTCTCGGTTGCCACCCCGGCCACGAGATCGGTGAGAACACGCACATGACGCCCGTGTTCTATGGCGTCGAACGCCGACGCGCGCACGCAGTGATCTGTTGCGAGCCCGACCAGATCGATCTCGGTGACACCGTGATGCTCCAGCAGGTGTGACACCGTGTCACCGTCGTGTTCTCCGCCGTCAGCGGTCCCCTCGAAGATCGAGTACGCCGGAACACCCTGCCCCTTTTTCACGTGGATGTCGACACGAGAGACATCGAGATCCGGGTGGTACTCGGCGCCCGGGGTGCCCGCGACGCAGTGCGGCGGCCAGGTGCGCCGGTAATCCGGATGCTCACTGAAGTGCCCGCCGTTGTCGTTTCCCGCATCGTGCCAGTCGCGTGAGGCGAAGACGAGGTCGTACTGTGATCCCGCCGCGGCGAGATAGCCGGTGATCCCCGCCGCGACGGCGGCACCGCCCTCAACGGCCAGAGCGCCGCCCTCTGTGAAGTCGTTCTGCACGTCGATGATGAAAAGCGCCTTTGTCATGGTCTCCTCCTGATCGCGTCACTCCCAGCCTACGCCGGTGGATGTTCTGCGTCGCCTGCCTGCAGAACGACTCGTCAGTCTGCAGAACGACTCGTCAGCCGGCGAAACCGTCAGGACGGCTTGGGCGGCACGCCTAGTTGTTCGAGAGGTTCAACCCGCAGCGATAGAACGCGGTGGTGAGGGTGTCGATGGCCGTTCTCGTTCCCGAGCTCACCCCGGGTCCGGTGCCATAGATCGAGAAGACCAGTGTTGAGCCGTCTTCGGCATAGATGATGCCGTTCAGGGTGTACGCCGAGGTGATCGAACCGCTTTTGGCGTACACCTTCCCACGAGCGACAGCGTTGTCACCGAAGAAGCGGTTGCTGTAGTTGAGGGTGCCCGTCTCTCCAGAGACAGCAAGGCCGTCGTAGATCGCACCGAGGTTGCCCTCACGTGCATTGATCTTGAGGAACAGCTTCGTGAAGTACGACGGGGGCACCGCGTTGTTCGGGCTCATGCCCGAACCGTCATACGCGTTGATTCCCGCGGTGTCGATGCCGTAGCCCTGCAGACCCTCGGCAATGGCTGCGGGCTGCGCCTGCAGGGTGTTGCCGGTGCCGAGCGTGATGGCCACGATCCGGGCGATCGCTTCTGCGAGGGTGTTGTCGCTCGGGATGAGAAACTGCGGAATGAGGGTGGTCAGCGGTTGTGACTGCGCCGACGCCAGTTCCGCTGCTCCGACCGGGGCGGCGCCGCGTTCAACGGTCACCCCACCGAAATACGAGGCGAAGGCCGACCCTGCCCGGCCGATCGGGTCTTCTCCGCGCGGCGAGAGGAACACCTGCGGGTCGGCGCGGTCAGCGTCGACCTGAAGCGCGGTGATGTGCGACAGCCAGCCTGCTTGGCGCTCGGTGGCCGGCCAGCTCGGATCCCAGGTCTCGCCACCGAAGTAGTTCGAGTCGAGCACGATCCGTGAGATCGGTTCGGTGTGACCGGATGCCTCCCACGCGGCGAGCGTCGCCTGCGCGAGCGCATCGAGGTGGGCCGCGCCCGCATAGACGGGCTCCTGCCCCGTCGGCAGTCGGGTGAGCGTCACGTCTCCGCCGCCGACGAGCACTATCGTTCCGGGCTCGGTGCCGACCACCACACGTGTGGTCATACGGAAATCGGGGCCGAGCACGGCGAGGCCCGCGGCCGCGGTGAGCACCTTCATGGAGCTCGCGGTGGGCGACGGGGTTGCCGGATCCCGTTCGAACAGCAGCTCACCCGTTGCAGCGTCGAGCACCTGCGCCTGCAGATGCCCGAAACGCGGGTCCTGAGTCGCGGGCAGCACCGAACAGGTGCGCAGCGGCTGGGCGGATGTCTCGAGCACCGGCCGCGGGTCGGGTGTCGGTGTGGCGGTCGGCGTGTTCGTCTCTGTGTTCAGCGGAGCCGCTACCGGTGCAGGGCCCGCGGTCGCCGCTCCGGCTGCGACCGCGCCCGAACCGAGCAGGGCGAAGCCGACCACACCTGCAGCGGCCGTCCAGCCTCTGCGATGCCGTGAGAAGTACGCCCCGATGCCGCCTCCGGCCGCGAATGCGCGCCGGCGGCTACCGCGGTCCGCTCCGGCAGACGGGGTCTCTGCGTTCTCGGCCCCTGTGCCTTCGGCGACCCCCGAATCTTGGGCCGCCGGGCCGTGACCCCCGGCATCCGTCACCGGCACGCGGGGCGCACTGAGCGACTGGTCATCCACCTGGAGGTCGTCTGACCCAGGCTCATCGCTCTCGGGGTGGGGCGTTGCAGATTCGTGCACTCGAGAATTTTAGCCGCTGACGCCGGATCGTGCTCGAAAAGGAGGTCGTTGGTAGTCTCGACGAGTGCCCCTAGCTTCTGACTGGATCGAACATCGTCGCCCGGACGGCGAGCTTCTGGGTTGGATGCGGCCCGAGCTCGAGGGCTTCGTCGCCATCGATCTGCTCGGTCGGCCGCTGACGGATGCCGTCGACTGGCTGACCGCGGAAGAGACTCTGGAGGCCACGGGAATCGGATATCTCGCGGACCCCTATGAACTGCGCCTCGACGACGGCCGCTGGCTCCGAGTGCGGATCACCGAGGCCTCGCCTCGCGAGATACGCGTCAAAAAGGAGGACTGGGGCGACGTCGGTGTGCCGTTGAGAGAATTCACCGTTCCGTTCCCCCCATCAGGACGACTGCGGCCTCTCGCGACCGCTCGGTGACCCGTCGGCAGGCAGAGGGCGCAGGCCCGCGAGCGGTGACCGACACGTCGTCACAGAAGACAGCGGTGCTCGTTCGCCCCGCGATGCTCATTCGCCGGGGTAGACGAGCCCGATCTGCGAACGAATGTCGTCGAGTGTGTGCATGATCCGCACTGTCTCATCGAGCGGGAGCAGTGGTGTCTCCGTCAGTCCTTCAGCGACCAGGCGCTCGAACTCGAATGCCTCGTACTGCATGCCGCGCCCGGCGACCGTTGAGCTGAAGGTCTCGACGACCTCGCCGGCCGAGTTGTAGACGCGGAACGACGTCGGTGCATACCAGACGCCGTCGACATCGATGCGGCCTTCTGTTCCGAGTATTGTCGCCGTGTTGGGACCGCGCTGGTCGCTCGCGCTGATCGTGAGGGCTGTGCTGCCGTTCGCGTACCCGAACAGAGTGGCGATCGACGAATCTGCACCGGTCTCGGCGAACGTGGCCGTCGCCTGCACGGTCTGTGGCGGTCCGAACAGGCTCGACGCGAACGAGATCGGGTAGATGCCGAGGTCGAGCAAAGCCCCGCCACCGAGTGCCATGTTGTTGATCCGGTGTGAGGGATCGTCTGGCAGATCCTGAGTGTGGTCGGCGATCAGCGTGCGCACATCGCCCAGGATGCCGGATGCCACGATCTCGTGAATCCGCGCCATGTGCGGCAGAAAACGCGTCCACATCGCCTCGAGCACCACAAGACCCTTCTCACGAGCCAGGGTGACGACCTCCTCTGCCTCTGCGCCGTTGAGGGTGAACGGTTTCTCGATCAGCACGTGCTTGCCCGCGTTGAGGGCGAGCATCGCCTGCTCTGCGTGAAACGGATGCGGCGTGGCCACGTAGACGACATCGACTTCGGGGTCCCCGACGAGATCCGCGTAGCCGTTATGAGCATTCGGCACACCGAATCGCTCGGCGAACAGTCGTGCGGCTTCTGCGCTGCGCGATCCGACGGCCTGGACCGTGAGCCCGCTCTGCACGAGATCGCTGGCGAACGCCTGAGCGATCCCGCCCGGGCCGAGGATCCCCCAGCGCAGGCCGCGGGACGAGATTTCAGAGGTCATATCCACAGCGTAGCGGGAGTGGGCGCCCCGGCAGGAACTCACGTTCTCGAGCCCATTTATTTCCCGGTCAGCTAAAAGATGCTTTATTTTTTGGAATGGGCTATGGTCGTCGGAACCACGCCAGCTGAAGAGGGGAAGCGATGGAGATGGCAAACAAGGCGCCCCGCGGTGACTCCGCGAAGAAAGAACCGAAGATGTCGTTGAAAGAGAAGCGCGCGATCAAGCGCGAGAAGAGCGAGACCTCATTCATCAAGCCGCGCAAGCGCTGATCTCTCACCGCCCGGAGAAGGGGAACGGAGCCGCCCGGGGGAATCGAACCCCCGACCTATTCATTACGAGTGAATCGCTCTGCCGACTGAGCTAGGGCGGCGCGTGACGCGTGGGCGACACAGCTACCGATCTTAACACACCTCGGCCGTCGTGCCCGAACGCGTCAGGCCAGCCACACCGGTCAACCACACAGGTCAATCACACCGGTCAGCCACACCGGCCAGCCACGCCCGGCGTCACGCAGGGTCAGTCACACTCCGGGTCGCTCGACGGCACAGTGCCTTCGATGAGGTACTCGTCCACCGTGTCGTTCACACAGGTGCTGCCCTTGTTGTATGCCGTGTGGCCTTCGCCCTCATAGGTCACGAGCACGCCGCTGTCGAGCTGCTCCGCGAGCGATTCAGCCCACACATACGGGGTCGCAGGGTCATTCGTGGTGCCGATCACGAGGATCGGCGCCGCGCCCTCCGCGTGGATCTCGTCACGTTCCGCCCCGTCGGTGAACGGCCAGCTCGCGCACGAGATGTCACCGTATGACATGTACCGACCGATCACGGGCGCTTCTTCTGCGAGTTGTTCTGCCTCTTCGGCCATCTTCGCGGGATCGTCGTCATAGGTGTAGTCCAGGCAGTTGTACGCCGAGAACGCCTCTGTGGAGTTGTCTGCATAGGTGCCGTCTTCGTCGCGGCCGTTGTAGGCATCCGCAAAGTAGAAGGCGTATTGCGCATCACCCGCCATGACCTCGCGGAACATGTCGCTCAACGCTGACCATGAGCCTGCCGAATACAGCGGGTAGATGATGGCCGTGAGCAGAGTGCTCGACCCGAGCATCCGCCCGTCTTCGTTGCGGATCGGCGTCTCGTCGACCGAGGCGAGCAGGTCGGCGACCACCTGCATGGCCTCGTCGACGGTGCCGTCGAACGGGCACTCTTGCCCAGAGACGCAGTCGTCGAGGTACGCCTCTAACGCGTTCTCGAACCCGATGGCCTGCGTCTTCGTGACGTCGAAGTTGCTCGCCGCCGGGTCGATGGCGCCGTCGAGCACCATCCGGCCGACCTTCTCGGGGTAGAGCTCTGCATAGGTCGCACCGAGGAACGTGCCGTACGAGTATCCGAGGTAATTGAGCTTCGCGTCACCGAGCACGGCGCGCAGCAGGTCCATGTCTCTCGCCGAGCTCACCGTGTCGATGAACCCGAGGGGCTCGCCGGTGTTCTCGAGGCAGGCGGCGCCGAAGTCGATCGCGCCCTCTGTCATCTCGGCGATCCATTCCTCGCTGCCGCGCTCCGGTTCGACGATCCCATAGAGGTACTCGTCCATCTCGTCGGGCTCGAGACACTCGACGGCCGTCGAGCGGCCCACACCACGCGGGTCGAACCCGACGATGTCGAACCGCTCCTGCAGCGCGGAATCCACGGCGAAGTCGAGCGAGCCCGCAACGAACTCATAACCGGATGCCCCCGGACCGCCCGGGTTCGTGAGGAGCGAACCGATGCGGTCGTCACCCCTCGCCGCCTGTCTAATGACCGCGAGCTCGATCTCGCCCGCTTCGGGGTTCTCCCAGTCCATCGGAGCCGTCACAGCTGTGCACTCGAAACCACCGTCACAGTCTGTCCACTCGAGCTCTTGCCCATAGAACGGCTTGAGGTTCTCCGCGACGTCTTCGACGGTGGGCGAGGGGGTGGCAGACGGCGTCGCCCCATTCCCTCCGGGCACGAACGCGGTGAAGCACCCGCTCAGGCCAAGGGCCACAACTGCTGCGATGGCAGCGGCGGCGAGAGTCGAGCGTGTGCGAATCATGCGTATGTCCTTACCTGATCGCCGCGACGAGCATGGCTTCGAGCGCCAGTGCCGGTGCGACGTTCCCCTCTATTCTCAACCGTGCCTGCTGGATGGCATCCAGCGTCGCCATCGTCTCAGCCGCGGCTGAGCGTTCACCCGCCTTGCGCAGTTCACCGAGCAGCTCACGGTTGATCACCGACTCTTCGCGACCGAGCTGCAGCATCACGATGTCACGATAGAGCGAGAGCAGATCTGTCAGGATGCGGTCGATGCCGTCGCGCAGGCTTCTCGTCGCACGCCGTTTCTGATCGTCTTCAAGCTGGCGGATCTGCCCGCGCAGGGCAGGCGGAATACTCTGCCCTGGCTCCAGGCCGAGCGAGCGAAGCGTGTGCTCCCGTTCGACCTGGTCGCGCTGCTGAGTGAACGCGCTGGCGTCTGCGCCTGCAATCTCGATCATGCGGGCGGCCGCAAGCACAGCATCCGTCACGGAATGGATGCCGAGGGCGAGCCTCAGCGTTTCGTCGCGTCTTTCGCGCGCCCCGGCGTCTGTCGCGAGCCGATGCGCCATGCCGATGTGGCTCTGAGCGTGCCTGGCCGCGCGTTCGGCGGTCTCACGATCGACATTGTCCCTGGCCACGATGAGTTCGGCCACCTCGTCGACAGCCGGCACCCGAAGCCTGACGGCGCGCACGCGCGAGCGGACGGTGGGAAGCAGGTCGGCTTCGCTCGGCGCGCACAGAATCCACACGGTGCGTTCAGGCGGCTCTTCGAGTGCTTTCAGCAGCACGTTGCTCGTGCGTTCGGCCATGCGGTCCGCGTCTTCGATGACGACCACACGATACCTGCCGAGCGAGGGCGAGAACTGCGAGCTCTTGACAAGCTCGCGCACTTCTTCGATCTTGATGATCACATTGCTTGTGGCGAGCACAGAGAGATCGGGATGTGTGCGAGCCGCCACCTGACGCGCCGTCACCTCGTCGCCGGCCTGCGGACTCAACAGGGCGGCGGCGAAGGCATAGGCGAGGTTCGATCGCCCTGAGCCGGGCGGTCCGGTGATCAGCCAGGCGTGTGCCATGGAGCTGTGCGCCGGCGCCGCCGCAGAGATTCCGTCGATCGGGTCGAGCTGCTCAGAGGCGGCCTGCTGCAGAAGCGAGACGGCCCCGCCCTGACCGACTACATCACTCCACGAGGCCATACCGACAAGACTACCCGGCGCCGCTGACAGCTCTGTCTGCGCGCACAATTCTCCAACGGGGTGTGCACAACGTCGGAAGAATGTGCGTTTCGTCCCGGGTTCGGGCTCGGATCGGCGCGATTGACACATTCTTCCGAAGTTGTGCTCGGGGCGCCTGGCACAGACGGTTGGCAGGGCGGCCTGGCACGGACGGCCTGGCACAGCGGCCTGGCACAGACGGTTTGACACAGCGGCCTGGCACGGACGTGTCGAATGGAGGCGAGCCGCGAAGCCTGCACCCCCCAAACGGATTGGTCGGAACAGCTGTTCGCCCCCCGGAATCCCGCGTCGACAACGGAGCCAGCCGGATTCTATGCGCACGATCGGCGCCCGGCGGCCTCCACCCTCGTGCTCAGGACGACAGCGGCCTCTGCAGCAGCGGCTCGATGCGCCCGCGGATCTCGGCAGCCAGCTCCGCCACGGGCCTCGTACCGTCGAGAACGAGAAAACGCTCTGCCTCTGCCGCGGCGAGCTCGAGATACACCTCGCGCACCCTCCGGTGAAAAGACGCCTCCTCGGCCTCGAGCCTGTCGAACCGCCGTTCGGTGGCGTCGAGCCGAGCGCGGGCGGCGTCTTCGGGCAGGTCGAGCAGAACAGTGACGTCTGGAAGCAGCCCCTCGGTCGCCCACAGCGTGAGCGACCGCACCTCGTCGACGCCGAGCGCCCGCCCGGCGCCCTGGTACGCGAGCGACGAGTCGATGTAGCGGTCCTGGATCACCACCTCACCGCGCTCGAGGGCCGGCCTCACCTTCGAGTGGATGTGATGGGCCCTGTCCGCCGCGTACAGCAGCGCTTCGGCACGTGGCGCGATGTCGCCGCGATGGTGCAGAACGATCTCCCTGACCTCGTTGCCGACCTCCGTGCCGCCTGGCTCACGCGTGCGCATGACCGACCGGCCGGTCGCGACGAGCCAGGCCTCGAGCTCGGCTGCCTGCGTGGACTTGCCGGAGCCGTCGCCCCCCTCGAGGGTGACGAACAGCCCCGGATACCGGTCAGTCGACGCCATTCCGATCACTCGGCGTCGCCAGACGACGCTGTCTTCGTCGATACGCCCGTCTTCTTGGCTGGAGCCTTTCTGGTGGTCGACGCCTGTGTTGTCGGCTCCTTTGTTGTCGACGCCTTTTTCGCGGGTGCCTTCTTGGCGGGCGCCTTCTTGGCCGGCGCCTTCCTGGCGCGCGGCTTCGCAGGCCCCTTCGCGCGTTTGTCCGCGATCAGCTGCACAGCTCGTTCGAAATCGACGTCTTCGACATCCTCGCCCCGCGGAATCGTCGCGTTCGTCTCACCATCGGTGACGTAGGGCCCGAATCGGCCGTCCTTCACCTTGATCGGCTTGCCGCTCACGGGGTCTGCCTCGAACTCCTTGAGCGCGCTCGACGCTCGCCTGGCGCCGTACTTGGGCTGTGCGAACAGGTCGAGGGCACCCGGCAGGTCGATCTCGAAGATCTGGTCCTCGCTCGTGAGCGAGCGGGTGTCTGCGCCCTTCTTGAGATACGGGCCGTACCGGCCGTTCTGCGCCGTGATCTCTTCGCCCGACTCGGGGTCGGCTCCCACAACCCGTGGCAGGTCGAGCAGCTTGACGGCGGTCTCGAGATCAACGGTGTCCGGCGACATCGTTTTGAAGAGGGATGCCGTGCGCGGCTTGGGCGCAGCAGCCTTCTTGGCCGATCTCTTCACCGGTTTCGCGGGTTCGGGTTCGAGCACCTCGCCGGTCGCCTGGTCGACCACGGGTTCCGGCTCCGGATCGAGCTCCGTGACGTACGGGCCGAAACGGCCGTCCTTCGCGACGACCTGCTTGCCCGTGGACGGGTTGACGCCGAGCACACGATCTCCGGCGACGGGTGCGTCGAGGAGCTCGCGCGCCTTCTCGATCGTCAGCTCGTCTGGCGCCAGCTCTTCGGGGATGTTCACCCGCCGAGGCTGTGCGTCTGGCCCGGCCTCGGCATCCGTCACCTCGAGATAGGGGCCATATTTGCCGATGCGCAGGGTGACGTCGTCTGCGAGCCGCATCGAGTTGATCTCGCGGGCGTCGATGTCGCCGAGGTTGTCGATCACCTGACGAAGCCCAGTGTGGTCTCCTCCGCCGAAATAGAATGTCGAGAGCCAATCGGTGGCGTTGCGCGAGCCAGAAGCGATCTCGTCGAGGTCTTCTTCCATGGCCGCGGTGAAGTCGTACTCGACGAGCTCACCGAAATGCTCCTCGAGAAGGCGCACAACGCTGAAGGCCGTCCACGACGGAATCAGAGCCTGCCCGCGGGAGCTCACGTATCCGCGATCCATGATGGTCGCGATCGTCTGAGCATAGGTCGACGGGCGCCCGATGCCGAGCTCCTCGAGTCGCTTGACGAGGCTCGCCTCGGTGTAGCGCGGCGGCGGGCTCGTCTCGTGGCCCTTGGCCTCGACCTCGCTGAGCGCCAGGGTCTGTCCCTCGGTCAGCGCCGGCAGCTTCGCTTCCCGCGCGCCCTCGCTGTTGCGTTCTTCGTCCTGGCCCTCTTCATAGGCCTGCAAAAAGCCTCGGAAGGTGATGACGGTTCCGGATGCCGTCAGTTCGGCGAGGTCGTCGCCCGCCTTCGCCTCGACGGTCACCGTTGCGGTCTGCCCCTTGGCGTCGGCCATCTGGCTGGCGACGGTGCGCTTCCAGATCAGGTCATAGAGCTTGAAGTCGTTGCCACGCAGGCTGCCGGAGAGCGACGCCGGGGTGCGGAAGGTGTCGCCTGAGGGCCTGATCGCCTCGTGGGCCTCTTGCGCGCCCTTCGACTTGCCGGTGTAGAGACGCGGTTTCTCGGGAATCGACTCCGCGCCGTACAACGAGGTCGCCTGGTCGCGCGACGCCTTGATCGCCTGGCCCGAGAGCGAGGGCGAGTCCGTGCGCATATAGGTGATGTAGCCGTTCTCATACAGCGACTGGGCGACGCTCATGGTCTGCCTGGCCGAGAACCTCAGCTTGCGCGCGGCCTCCTGCTGAAGCGTCGAGGTGGTGAACGGAGCAGCGGGGCGGCGCGAGTAGGGCTTCGATTCCACCTTCGACACCCGCACGGATGCCTCTGGTGCGGCCAGCGCAGCAGCGAGGCGCTGGGCTGATGCCTCGTCGAGCACGGTCGAAGAGCTTTTGAGAGCGCCGTCGTCGTCGAAGTCGCGGCCGGTTGCGATCCGGTTTCCGTTGAGCCGCACGAGGCGCGCTTCGAAGCGGGTGGCATCGTTGTCTGTCTCGGGAACGGCCTGGGCGGTGATGTCCCAGTACTCGGCGGCTTTGAAGGCTATGCGCTCGCGCTCCCGGTCGACGACAAGTCGGGTGGCGGCGGACTGCACACGACCTGCAGACAGGCTGGGGCCGACCTTGCGCCAGAGCACGGGTGAGACCTCGTAACCGTAGATCCGGTCGAGGATGCGCCTGGTCTCCTGTGCGTCGACGAGCGCCTCGTCGAGGTCGCGGGTGTTGTCTTTGGCCGCGAGGATGGCGTCTTTGGTGATCTCGTGGAACACCATGCGCTTCACGGGAACCTTCGGCTGCAGCACCTGCAGCAGGTGCCACGCGATGGCCTCGCCTTCACGGTCTTCATCCGTCGCGAGCAACAGCTCGTCGGCATTTTTCAGAGCTCGTTTGAGCTCGGCGACGGTCTTCTTCTTGCTCTCAGAGACGACGTAGTACGGTTCGAACCCATTGTCGACGTCAACGGCGAATTTGCCGAACGCTCCCTTTTTCAGCTCGGGAGGAAGATTCTTGGGCTCCGCGAGATCGCGGATGTGACCTACCGAGCTGAGCACCTCGAAGTCGTCGCCGAGGTACCCGGCGATCGATTTCATCTTGGTGGGCGACTCGACGATGACGAGCTTCTTTTTGTCTGGCACTCGTCTCCTTTCATCAGGCACACCATACACACCATTACCCGGCATGCACCTAATCGAAGACCCGTTGAAAGTCAACGGCCGGCGGAGCCCGAGTGGCAGGTCCCTTATATAGGCGGGTGGCAGAACCCCTTAATATAGAGGACGCCCCCTCGAAGAAGACCCGGCCAGGCCGAAGAGAACCGCGATGAGGAGTCTCGCCCTCGTTTTTATCGGAGGGGCTCTCCCGCATACGTAAGGGTTCTTCCATCCGTCGTCGAGTACCGGGCGTCGACAGCTGGCTCTTGCCTGCGGCGGAATGTTGGGCAGAATGGGGCTATGAACACAACCGAGAGCAGCTACACCGCGAAATTGACCGATGGTCCGCTCGAGGGCAAGACCATCTCCACCGAGTTTCTCGAGTCGGGCGATCCTCGTCCGAGCATCGAAATTCCCGCCGGTTCGAAGACCTATGTGTATGCGCGCTCAGCCGGCCAGGAGTTCGAGGCGTCCGACCGCCCGAGCGCAGTGGACTACCGGTACCTCACAACGTCATTCGACTGACGCTCGAGCATTCGAGCAGCCGCCGTGGCCACAAGCTCCGCGACCGCCGCATCCCTCGGCTATGGCGGAGGGCCTGCTTTTGCCGTCGCCCTGACCGCGATCCCGATGACGATGCGTTCGACGACCACTGTCGCTTCGAGCCCTTCGGCCCGGCCTGACCCTCCGATCGTGCAGGTTGTCAGTGCTGCCCCGTTCAGCCGAGCCCCCTCGGCCGCGTTCGGGCACGGGCTGCCGGCCACGTAGCCCGACGCGGTGTCGGCGGCGGCGAGCGCTGCGGCGTCCGCTGCATTCGATACCTGCTGCCGTGCCGTCAGAGCAGCGTTGAACGGCAGGGCGATGCCGGCGAGAAGCATCGTCGCCGCCATCACCGACACCATCAGCACGGATCCAGAGCCTTCGTCGCCGGCGAGACGCGACATTCCACAGCCGTGCGGCATAACGCGGGCCGCACAGCGTGACTTCCCACAGCGCGCCATCTCAGAGTCCTCCCGCGAGCGCGCACCCGGAGGCTGCGACGGTGAGCCCGAGAGCACTCGCGGCGGGGAATGCAGCGGGAGCGGTGAGCGAGACGCACACGAACTCGCCGGTGTGAGACGACGACAGTGCTGCACCGCCGGAGACACGAGCGACACGTGCCGCGGCGACGTCCGGTGAATCCCCTCTGGCGAGGGTGCGGGCGGCGTCCGCCGCGGCATCGGTGAGCCGCACCTGCTGCGATGCGACCTGGATCGCTCCGACGCAACAGCTGAGCACAACGACCACGGCGGGAAGAGCAACAGCGAACTCCGCACTCACACTCCCCCGGCAGGCAGCCAAGAATCGCAGGCCGCTGTGCGTGATACTGAACGCCGCCCGCACGACTCTCACCCTTCGAATGACAGCGCGCGGCGCACGAGGTCGGTGAGGATTCCCCTGACCTCATCTGAGCGCATGATGACCACGAGCAGCCCGGCAAACCCGACAGCTGCCATCGTCGCGATGGCGTACTCCGCTGTCGCCGCTCCCTCGTCGTCACGCAATCGGGCGATGACCCGGCGCGCGGCATCCCGGGCCGTGGTGGGCCCGTGCGCTCGATCGGCGACTGCTCGAAATAGATTCATTTCTGCTCCTTCCCACATCGTGGCGACCCGGTGGGGGAGCCGGGTCGCCACGACGTGTATGGGCGGACCGAGGTCCGCGGTGGGGTGGTGGCGCGAGCAGATCCAGTCTCGCAACGGAAGGGTCTGCGAAGGGTGCCAGAGAGACATCCGTGCACAACACAACGTGAGGGCGAGTCTGTGCAGAACTCCACTGCGCCGATCATGCCGAATGTGCGGTGCCCGCCACACATCGAGCCGCCACCGGGTTCTTCTGCCACGCGCTACGCCTTTTGTGACGCGCCACTCTATTTCGGGGCGCGCGTCACAAAAGCTGTAGCGCGTCACAAGGTGTAGCGCGTCACAAACATATAGCGCGTCACTGATCAGCTCGCGCATGGCGTTCGGCCTGATCTGCCGCCGCAAACAGCCGACGGCGAGCCGCACGAGGCATAACCCCTGGCGTCACACGACCTGCAAGGTCGATGCAAGCACGCTCAACATAAGCGGCGCGACGCCGACGAGCATAAACGCGGGAAGGATGCACGCACCGAGCGGCAACATCAGTCGAGTGGCAAGCGCCGCCGACGCGAGCTGCGCAGACGACCGGGCGTCTCGTCTGGCCTGTGCCGCTTCGCCACGCAGCAGTTCGGCAGCCGGGATCCCTGCTGCGCGCGAGAGCGCGAGAACAGCGTCGACGGCTTCGGACTCCTCTGCCGAACGAACCCCCGGTGAGCACCGACGGATCGCGTCGCTGACACTCGCCCGTGCCCGCTCGACGGAGACTCCCGAGCCCATGGCAATGGCTGTCAGCTCGATGGTGAGACCGGGAGCGGATTCGGACGGTGTCGCCTTTCGCACCATCTGCGCGCTCCACCGCCAGGCCACCAGCATCAGCAGAAGGCCGGTTCCGAGGCAGGCCAGGCCCGGACCGGTGGCGAACAGGGTGTGAAGCGTGTCGAAGCCGAGCGCCAGGCCGAAGAGGATGCCGACGAACGGCAGCACCATGACCAGCCGGCTCGTCGAGCGCGGACCGGCGAGCGCTGCCTGGATGTCTCTCTGCGTCTGGCCGAGGGAGCGTTGGGAGCGGGCGAGCTGATGCAGTGTCGAGGCGAGTGGTGCGCCGGTCTCGGTCGCGACCATCCACGCAGACGCGAGCGCACGCCAGGCATCCGCCGCCCCGTCCTCCGCTCCGCGACGGTGGGGCGAAGACGCCTCGACGATCGCGTCTGCGACGTCTTCTCCTGTGCGACCGGCTCGCGCGGCCGCAGCGACCACGTCCTCCACCGGTTCCGGGTCGCTCACACCACCGCGCACCGTCATCGTCCGCCGCCTTTCGGCTGGGCTGCGCCCGCCGCTCTTCGGCTCACCTCGCGAGCCCGGCGGCGGGTCCGCGAGGTACTGCCACGCAGCGTTCGGCGTCACACCGGCCTCGAGCATCACGGCCACCCGTTCCGCGACGGCAGCGATCCGCTCGACGACGGGAGCACCGCCGCGAGAGCGTTCCCTCTCCGCCTGGCCTGACGCCCGCCCGTTCACCCGTCGCCCGTTCATCCGTCGCCCGATCTGTCGCCCGGTCATCCCCACTCCTCCCTCATCGTGAGCCGCCCATGCGCATCGAGCTCGAAACGACCGATCTGCGCGAGCCGTCTGACCTCGTCGACGCGTTCGAGGTGCAGCACAACACCGATGGCCGAGATCGTCTGGCGAGCCACGGCATCCGGGGTCATGTGGGCGAGCGCCCCCAAAGCTTCCATACGGGCGGCCACGTCATGGAGCGAGTTGGCGTGGAGGGTGCCGGCGCCCCCGTCATGGCCAGTGTTCAGAGCGGCGAGCATGTCGCGCACCTCTGGGCCGCGGCACTCACCGAGCACCAGGCGATCAGGTCGCATCCTCAGCGCCTCGCGCACGAGCCGGTCGAGGCCGAGCCCGCCCGCTCCCTCGAGGTTCGCCTGCCTGGCCTCGAGCGACACCACGTGCGGATGCTCGATACCCAGCTCCGCGACATCCTCGATCGCCACGATGCGCTCATTCGCCGGGGCCTCGGCGAGCATGGCACCGAGAAGTGTTGTCTTGCCTGTTCCGCCCGCGCCCGTGATGAGCAGGTTCGTGCGCTCGACGACAGCGGACCGCAGCCGCTCGAGAAGCAGGGGGTCATCACGGAACATGCCCCGGTCCGCGAGCTCGGCCAGGGTCAGCCTGCGCATCCGTGGCAGGCGGATGCTCAGCAGGGTTCCCGTGACCGAGATCGGTGGCAGCACCGCGTGCACGCGGATTCCTCCGTGCAGTCGCACGTCGACGCACGGGCTCGCCTCGTCGATGTGTCGCCCGCCCATGGCGATCAGGCGCACGGCGAGGCGGCGCAACCCCTGTTCGTCGAGGTTCCACCCTGGCACCGCTTCCAGTCCGGTTCCCCTGTCGATCCAGAGCCCTGCCGCACCGTTGACGAAGATGTCTGTGACGCCCTCTTCGGTCAGATAACGACCGAGCGGTCCTGCCTGGGCGGCAATGCGCATGCGACCGGCCGGCGCTCGTGCGGTGGGTCTGGCCACGAACCTCGCGGCGAGCAGGTCTGCGTCCACGGGCGGCGTCGTGTCTGCCGGCAGGGTCGCATCCACGGGCGACTTCGCCACGGGCGGCCTCGCCACGCGCGGCTCCGTTCCGAGTGAGCGGCTTCCGGGCGGGTCTGTTCCGATGCGACGGATGCCGGCACGCGAGCTCGAGCTCTCACTCGGCACGGCCACGAATCGGTCAGGCATGCGTCGAGAGTACGAAGAGTTCGGCGGCCGAGAAGACCCCGGCACCCGCGGAGTGGAGAACGCCCTGGCACGCCGTCACCTGTGCAGAAGCCATGAGCGCACGACGGCGTCACAGCGGAATCGGTGCGGCGATGACAGCGCTCCGGCTCGACGGCTGCTTCGTCGCAGCCGGTGTGGCATCTGTCGCACTGCCGGATCAGCACGCTGCTGGATGTGTGTTGTCAGATTAAAGAGGCGGCACCCATTGGGGGGAATGGATGCCGCCGCAACGGCGCCCGATTGGGGGGAATCGGAACACGCCGCACGCACGAATTGATCATTCGGCCGTGAATAAGTGTACGCGTTACAGTCAGGTTTGCAAGGCCGATTGTCCACCATTTGGTGGACAATCAGACGGCACCCGGCGAGCACACGAGCAGGCACTTCCCCGCCGGTTCGAAAACGGCCGGAACACGTGTTCGTCGAGGCGCCCGACCACTGCGCCAGACCGCCCATCCGGCGCCCGGGCGCGAGATGAAGCCATTATCCGAATCGGAGTACAGTCGTGGAGGACCACCGATATGACGCGCGAAGGAGCGAGAACGACACCATGAGCACTCAGATCGATCACCTGCTGAACGAGTCCCGCCGGTTTCCCCCGCCCGAAGAGTTCGCAGCCTCTGCCGTCGTGGGCCCAGAGATCTATGACCAGTCCGACCGCGTCGAGTTCTGGGCGAACCAGGCCCGCGAGCTTCTGGGCTGGGACACTCCGTTCACACGCACACTCGACTGGTCGAACCCTCCGTTCGCGAAGTGGTTCGAAGACGGCCGCCTCAACGTCGCTCATAACTGCCTCGACCGCCACGTCGCTGCGGGCAACGGCGAACGCGTCGCCATCTACTGGGAAGGCGAGCCAGGCGACAGCCGCGCGATCACGTACGCCGAGCTCACCGAAGAGGTCAAGAAAGCAGCGAACGTGTTGTCCGGCCTCGGCGTCGGGCAGGGGGACCGCGTGGCGATCTACCTGCCGATGATCCCAGAGGCTGTCATCTCGATGCTCGCCGTTGCACGCCTCGGTGCCGCCCACTCGGTCGTCTTCGGCGGATTCAGCGCTGACAGCCTGCGCGCGAGAATCGACGACGCAGCCGCCAAGGTCGTCATCACCGCAGACGGCGGGTACCGCAAGGGCAAGGTCTCTTCGCTCAAGCCGGCCGTCGACGCGTCGCTCGAGCCGAGGGGCGGCCTCGGCGCGCAAGAGACCGTCACGAACGTGCTCGTGGTGAGGCGCGGAGGAAACGACGTCGACTGGGTCGACGGACGCGATCTCTGGTGGCACGAGCAGATGGCCACGGCGAGCCCAGACCACGAAGCTCAGGCGTTCGAAGCCGAGAACCCGCTGTTCATCCTCTACACGAGCGGAACGACCGGCAAACCCAAGGGCATCCTGCACACCTCAGGCGGGTATCTCACGCAAACGGCCTTCACACACAAGGCAGTCTTCGACCTGCACCCGGAGACGGATGTCTACTGGTGCTCGGCAGACGTCGGCTGGGTCACCGGCCACAGCTACGTGGTCTACGGCCCACTGGCCAACGGCGCCACCCAGGTGCTCTACGAGGGCACACCAGACACTCCCCACCCCGGCCGGTGGTGGGAGATCATCGAGAAGTACAAGGTCTCGATCTTCTACACGGCACCGACGGCCATCCGTTCGTCTATGAAGCTCGGGCGCAAGATTCCCGAGAAGTTCGACCTGTCATCGCTTCGCCTGCTCGGTTCGGTCGGCGAGCCGATCAACCCAGAAGCTTGGATGTGGTACCGCGAGGTGATCGGCGCGGGCACGGCTCCCATCGTCGACACCTGGTGGCAGACAGAGACCGGTGCGATCATGATCTCTGCTCTTCCCGGCATCACCGAGACCAAGCCAGGCAGCGCGCAGGTGCCGATTCCCGGGATCGCGATCGACGTCGTCGATGATGCCGGAAACCGGGTCGGCAACGGCAACGGAGGACTTCTCGTCGTCACCGAGCCGTGGCCGTCGATGCTTCGCGGGATCTGGGGCGACCCCGAGCGATTCACAGAAACCTACTGGGACAAGTTCGGCGACAAATACTTCGCCGGAGACGGTGCCCGTCTCGACGAAGACGGAGACATCTGGCTTCTCGGTCGCGTCGACGACGTGATGAACGTCTCTGGGCACCGTCTCTCGACCGCAGAGATCGAATCGGCGCTCGTGGCGCATCCGTTCACGGCCGAGGCCGCGGTCGTGGGGGCTGCAGACGACACAACGGGGCAGGCCATCGTCGCGTTCGTCATCATCAAAGAGAGCCAGCTCGAAGAGTCGGCTGCCGTTGAAGACATCGCCGGGGTTCTTCGCGCGTATGTCGGCGAGCAGATCGGCCCGATCGCTCGTCCGCGCGAGATCTTCGTGGTGAACGAGCTGCCGAAGACCAGGTCGGGCAAGATCATGCGCCGCCTGCTGCGCGATGTGGCGGAGGGCCGCGAGGTCGGAGACACAACAACCCTCGCCGATACCACGGTGATGCAGATCATCACCGGGCAGGTCGGAGCCACGTAGGCTCACGCCGGGCGCGGGATAGACGGCCGGCAGCGGGAGATCAATTCGCGTTGTCCCGCTGCCGGCCGTTTTGCCCGCTCTCAGGCCCGCGACATCAGGCGGTCTCAGGCGAAGGCGAGCACAACATCCACCTCGACCGGCGAGTCGAGCGGCAGAACGGCGACACCGACGGCGGCCCTGGCGTGCGATCCGATGTCGCCGAAGATGCGGCCGAGCATCTCAGAGGCGCCGTTGATCACTGCAGGCTGTCCAGTGAATACGGGGTCGGATGCCACATATCCCGTGACCTTGACGACCTGCGTCACCCGGTCGAGTGACCCGATCACGCTCTCGGCGGCAGCGAGCGCGTTGAGCACCGCCGTCGCCGCGAGACCCGCGGCATCTGCAACGGACACGAGACCGGGGCCGTCCCCGACCTTGCCTATGGTGGGCAGAGCACCGGCCACGAACGGAAGCTGACCGGACGTGTACACGAGGTTGCCGCTCACAACGGCCGGAACATATGCGGCGACCGGAGCAGCGACATCCGGAAGACTCAGCCCCAGGTCACGAAGACGGTCATCGATCCGCGACATCAGGAGTCCGCCGGGTCGGCGACCGGCCGTTTGAAGTACGCCACCAGTCCACCCTCTGGGCCGGCGATGACCTGCACGAGCTCCCACCCCTCGGATCCCCAGTTATTGAGGATCGCCGCGGTGTTGTGAATGATGAGCGGGGTGGTGATGTACTCCCAGCGGGTCACAGATTCTCCTCAAGCAACGGCCCCGTCGGGCCATAAAATACAGCACTCACCACGCTGATGAGGTGCTTTTTCAGACTTCTCACTTAAACTCAAGCTTATGCCTGAACAAAAACGCACGGCTAGAGGCGCGCTCGGGGGCCTGCTGGGCTTCATCGGCCTGAGCGCGGCCACCGGGATTCTCGTCACAGCGGCGGTCACACCCGCCCTTGCGGTGACCGGTATGACAGCGAACGAAGCGATCGGGGTCTTCGACGGCTTGCCAGAGTACCTCGCCATCGGACAGCCGATGGAACGGAGCAACATCTACGCCACGGCGAGTGACGGCTCCACTCCCCTGCTCGCGTCGTTCTATGACCAGAACCGCGAAGAGATCGGCTGGGAGGCCGTCTCGCAGAATCTGAAAGACGCGGCGATCGCGGCAGAGGACCCGCGTTTCTACGAGCACGGCGGCGTCGACATGATGGGAACCGCCCGCGCGATCGTCAAGACCTATGTCGTCGGAGGCGACACGCAGGGTGGTTCCACGATCACTCAGCAGTACGTCAAGAACGTTCTCGTGCAGGAGTGCGACAAAGACGCCACGTCGCTCGAAGAGCTGGATGCCTGTGCAAACGATGCGACGACCGCCGACGGCGCCGAGGGCGCGAGCCGCAAGCTCAAAGAGATGCGTATGGCCATCGGACTCGAGAAGAAATACGCGAAAGACGACATTCTGCTCGGCTACCTCAATCTCGCGAACTTCGGCGCTCGGACGTATGGCGTGCAGTCGGCGTCGATGTACTACTTCGGTGTGAACGCCGCCGACGTCACCGTGGAGCAGGCCGCAACGCTCATCGCGATCCTGAACAACCCGGGCAACCTGCGCATCGATCAGCCCGACAACGAGGTCAACGGCGCCGCCGACGGCTATGCGAAGACGAAGCTCCGTCGCGATTACGTCATCGAAAAGATGCTCGACGAGAAGAAGATCACGCGCGAGCAGTATGACGCGGCGGTGGCGACGCCGGTCGCCCCGAACATCGTGCAGCCGTCGACCGGGTGCCAGACGGCCGGCGGAAGCGCATATTTCTGCGACTACGTGACGTGGATCATCAAAAACGACCCGACATTCGGAGACACACCAGAAGAGCGTGAGGCGCTGCTGCGTCGCGGTGGGCTCGACATCTACACCACCATCGACCTCGACATCCAGGCGGCGGCGGAAGGGTCCATCAACTCTCACATCCCCTCGTCGCTCCCGACGGCGAACATCGCAGGTGCGGCCGTCACCGTCCAGCCGGGCACCGGGCGAGTTCTCGCGATGGCGCAGAGCAAGGTGTACAGCAACGATCCAGCCCTCGCGGCCGCAGACCCGTCGTACACCTCGGTGAACTACAACACCGATCGCGACTATGGGGGCTCTTCTGGCTTCCAGGTGGGGTCGGCCTACAAGATCTTCGCCCTGCTCGAGTGGTTGAACAAGGGCCACTCCCTCTATGAGCAGATCAACTCGGCGAAGCGCACGTTCACGAGTTTTCCGGCTGAGTGCATCGGCGGCTACTACGAAAAATACACGCCGCAGAACTACGACGGCTCCAGCCCGGCGTCCACAAACGCCTATGACGCCACACGGCAGTCGGTGAACACCGCCTTCATCGCGATGGCCCAGAAGCTCGACCTCTGCGACATCCGCGACACCGCCCAGGCGCTCGGGGTCCATCGAGCAGACGGCGGCGAGCTCGGGTTCACACCGGCGACGATCCTCGGCACGAATGAGATCGCGGGCCTCACGATGGCCACGGCGTTCGCGGGCATCGCCAACGACGGTGTCGTCTGCACACCTGTCGCCATCGACCGGATCGTTGGCCACGACGGCACCGAGATGGCACCGCCTCAGTCTGAGTGCACACAGGGCATCTCGCCCGAGGTCGCTCACACCGCTGCGTTCGCCATGCAGAGCGTTTTTGCGGGCGGCACCGGTTCGGCCGCTCGTGTCAGCGGAGCACCGATCTTCGGCAAGACGGGAACGGCGGACGGTGGCCTGAAGACCGGAGCGACGGCGTCGTGGATCATCGGCGGAACCACGGAGGCCGTCACCGCGTTCTGGGTCGGAAACGTCTCTGGATTCAGCAACATCTACAACGTCTATGTGAACGGTCGATCGGCGTACAACGCGAAGTTCCCGACCTGGGCGGGGATCACAGCGGCCACGATCGCCAAGTTCGGCGGCAACGAGTTCCCTGCGCCCCCGCGAGACCTGACGGTCGTGCGTGAGGTCGCCATTCCGGATGTCGCCGGGCAGTCCGTCGAGGCGGCGACCGCGCTGCTCGAAGAGGCCGGGTTCACGGCTGCCGTCGGAGAACCCGTCGACTCGGCGGTCGGCGCAGGGCTCGTGGCCGCGACAGAACCAGGCGCGGGCACGACTGCAACCGTTGGTTCGACGGTGACACTGCGACCGAGCACGGGCACTCCGCCGGCCACCGTGCCTGACGTCGTCGGCAAGACGATCAACGAGGCGCAGAATGCGATCACCAGCGCCGGCTACAACCCGACCATCGACAAGTGTGAAGAGAAGTCGGGCAATGCACAGGGCAAGGTGACGGCGCAGAGCATCGCGGCAGGCGAACAGGCGCCACGTGGGTCAGAGGTGAAGCTCAACGTCCAGAAACCCGACTGCGGTTGAGCGGCTCAGGCCAGAGCGGCGGCAGGGCGATCCTCTTCGCCCTGGCCGCGGCCGTCGTCGGCTCATTCGCGTGGGGCTCGCTCATCGAGCGCCGGATGTTCACCCTGCGACGCGTCTCGGTTCCGGTTCTGCCTCACGGCGCCGAGCCGGTGACGATCCTGCACCTCTCCGATCTGCACATGGCCCCGTGGCAGCGCGACAAGCAGGACTGGGTCCGCTCGCTCGCCGCTCTCAGGCCTGACCTGATCGTCGACACGGGCGACAATCTCGGCCACGAGAACGGCATCGTCGGTGTCGAGCGCGCGTTCGCTGACTTCGGCGGCATTCCGGGACTCTATGTGAACGGCTCGAACGACTATCACGGTCCGATGCGCAAGAACTGGTTGCGCTACTTCGCCGGGCCGTCGTCGACGCCCGCTCACCGCAAGCCGCGTGATCTCGACACCGCACGACTCGAATCGTTCTTCACGGATGCGCTTGGCTGGCATCCGCTGAACAATGCCGTCGGAAGCATCACGGTTCGTGGCACCCGATTCGACGTGTTCGGGGTTGACGACCCGCATATCGGCGCGGACAGGCTCGATCTGCTCACGGGCCTGATCGATGCGCAGCAAGACGACGAGTCGCTCGACACCGACGATGCCGGGCTTGAGCGCGTTGTGCACATCGGTGTCGCGCACGCGCCCTATCAGCGTGTGCTCAACTCGTTCGTCACGCACGGGGCCGACCTCATTCTCGCCGGGCACACGCACGGTGGCCAGGTGTGTGTGCCCGGCTACGGCGCGCTCGTCACGAACTGCGATATTCCGCGCACCCAGGTCAAGGGATTGAGTCTCTGGCGTCATGCGTTGCGGTCGGCGTTCCTCAACGTCTCTGCCGGTCTCGGCACATCGATCTATGCGCCGGTGCGGTTCGCGTGCCGCCCAGAGGCGACGCTGCTCACCCTCGTCCCTCGCCCCTGAGCCCACGGAATCGCCGCACAGGCATCGAGAACTGACAACTGCACCGGTCTGGCCGACAAAGCTCCGGCTCACACCACGCTGTGCGTGGTGTGAGCCGGAGCTCCATGTGTCGGGGTGGCGGGATTCGAACCCACGACCTCTTCGTCCCGAACGAAGCGCGCTACCAAGCTGCGCCACACCCCGATGGCCCGAGAGCCTCAATAAGAATAGCCGATAATCCGAGCCCGCGATGACGCCGCCCGTTCGGCTCCCGCGTTCACCCGACGGCAGCGCGACCTCTCACCGGTTGCTCGAGCAGGTCGACGGCGCCCTCGAGCTGTCGACGCACCCGTACGGCCCGCCGGTACAGTTCATCGGGAACCGTGCCACGAGCATCCGCCGCCAGTCGCGCCGCCGCGTTCTCAAGCGCTTCGGCCGGAACCGCGCCGCTCGGCCCACCGAGCCCGCGCATCAACGCGTGTGCTGCTGCCACCGAGAGGCCGTGTGCCACCACGGCGACACCTATCGGCCCCAACCACGACCCGTCGACCTCGATGTCGAGTCCGAGTTCGTCAACACTGGCACGAACGTCGATCGCCTGCTCTGCATCCACAATCACCTCGCCCACCTGCACAAGCCTGACGGCGTCATCCCGTGTCACGCCGGCGACGGCCTGCACCATCGCGGCGGGCGCCCGATAGCCATTTCGCTGCGTGAGCCCGACCGCCGTTGGCCGCACACCTCCGCGTGAGCGCTGTGAGACCTCTCCAGAGACGACGGCCATCAAGGCGTCTGCGTGCCTGCGCAGCTCGCCGAGCTGCCAGAGCAGCTGAGTCACGGACTCATCGCTCAGCTGTCTCATCACGGCAGAAACGCTCGTCGCCGCAGACGTGCGCGAGAGCGCACTGCCGTTCGTCGCAGCACCCGTGGTGGCCCCCCTTTCGGCGCTACCGTCTGGGCGTCCACTCCGCGGCACTTCCCGCGGCACAGGTCCGCCCCGCGGCACAGACGGGCCCATTATCCCCCTGATGCCGGATGCCTCGGCCTGGTCACGCACAGCTGTCACCCTGTGCACCGAATGTCGCAGCGAGTCGAAGACATCTTCCATGCGAAGAAGTATACCTGGCGCGTCGGAATCGAACAAGGATTCGAGTGAGTAAGGCGATTTTCACCTTGCGCAACCCCTACGGACCGTACGCGATGAGAGCCAGGATAGAACAATCGACAACGGCGATCGGCTGGGCCAGCCATGTGGAGGCGAAGTGACGATGACAACGGGAGAGCGTCGGGACAACGGAGACCGCCCCATCAACATCAATGCAGAACCTGAAGAACAATACGCAGCGCCAGAGACAGACACGCGTGAAGGACGCCAGACGATCCGCAAAGCCATCGCCGCATCGGCGATCGGAAATGCGACCGAGTGGTTCGACTACGGCGTCTATGCGGTGGCGGTGACTTACATCACGGCCAACTTCTTTCCGGGCGGCACCGTTTTCGCGCTCGCGACGTTCGCCATCTCGTTCCTCGTCCGGCCGATCGGTGGTCTCGTCTGGGGACCGCTGGGAGATCGCATCGGACGCAAGGCTGTCCTCGCGCTGACGATCATCCTGATGGCGAGCGCGACATTCGCCATCGGACTACTGCCCACCTTCGACGTCATCGGCTACTGGGCTCCGGCGCTTCTCGTCGTTATGCGCCTCATCCAGGGCTTCTCGACCGGGGGCGAATACGGTGGAGCCGCGACGTTCATGGCCGAGTACTCGCCCGACAAGCACCGCGGGTTCTTCGGCAGCTTTCTCGAGTTCGGCACCCTCGGCGGGTTCGTGCTCGGAACGGCAGTTGTGCTCGCCCTGCAGCTGACACTCGGTGAAGACATCATGTATGACTGGGGTTGGCGCATTCCCTTTCTTCTCGCCGGCCCCCTCGGCCTGATCGGCGTCTATCTGCGAAGCAGGCTCGAAGACAGCCCGGTGTTCCGCGAAGTGGACGAGATGCACGAGACAGAACCGGGCACGGGCCTTGAGCTCAAGGATCTCTTCCTGCACTACTGGAGGCCTCTCCTGGCGATGGCCGGCCTCGTGGTCGCCCTCAACGTCGCCAACTACACACTGATCAGCTACATGCCGACCTACCTCGAGACCCAGATCGGGCTGACGGCGAACGGGTCGCTCACCCTGATCCTGGTCGGCGAAGTCATGATGATGGCGCTCATCCCGTTCGCCGGCGGCCTGTCAGATCGCATCGGTCGAAAACCGATGTGGAGATACTCATTGCTCGGCCTGTTCGTCGGCGCCGTGCCGCTCTACCTTCTGATGGGCACCGGATTCGCCGGCGCGCTCATCGGGTTCGCGATCCTCGGCGTGCTCTACGTCCTGCAGTTGTCGACCATCTCTGCCACGTTCCCCGCGATGTTCCCCACTCAGGTGCGTTTCGCAGGCTTCGCCATCACCTACAACATCTCGACGGCATTCTTCGGCGGCACGGCGCCCGTCGTGAACGAGGCCCTCATCGGGGCGACGGGCGACCTGCTCGTTCCGGCGTATTACATGATGGCGGCCTGCGCGGTGGGGTTCATCGCGCTGCTCTTTGTGAAAGAGACCGCCGGCGCGTCCATCCGCGGAACCAAGATCCCGGAACAAGAGGAACAACCCGCATCCGCATAGCGCAGCCGTGCAACCGGCCCTCCGACTCGGCCTGAGCTGAGACAATGGCTGCATGTCGGATTATCACCCCGAGCTTGCGGCGCACGACGACGACGAGCAGCCGCTGCGGTCGTCGCGCAGGCACCGTGTGCTGCGGGTGGTCGTGGTCCTGGGCATCCTCGCCCTCGTGCTGCCCAGCATCCTCGTGTCGATCTCTGTCGCGAGCACAACGGCCGCCAACACGTGCACGGTGCTCGTGGAACGCACGGTGCAGGATGCCTCGCCCTCGGCCAGGTTCGAGGTGTTCGGCCCGGCAGGTCCCGCCTGGTATTGCTATGCAGACCGTTTCTCGGGCGGCGAGTTCATCGTGGCTTCGCTCGGCCTCATTCCCGGCCCGCCAGGGCCACCAGCGAATTCCTGAAGCGAGTTCGTGAGCACCAGAAGCTGCCGCCACACAGTTGCGCGGTTGTCAAGCCCCGTGCAAGAAACTGTTGCGCGATTTAGTGTTCGAATATGACGAAGAACAGGGAATCTTCGCCGTGACGACACCGGCCAGACAACACCGGCCGCGACAGCACAGAGGGGCGACGAGCACACATGGTGCAGTTTCTCGGTCTGCCTTCGGACCGCACGCTTGACATCTATACCCTCAGCGACCACCTCTGGCGTGTCTGCGACCCCGATGTGAGTTCTTCGGATTCGGCCCGGCTCCTCGGTTACATCCAGCGAGCCATCCTCGGGTATGACGTGTTCGTGCACGGCGGCGTCGTGGGGCACGAGTTCGTGAAGACCTTCGGTGAGGCTCTCATCGTGATGAACCGTCACCGCTCCCGCGCAGCGGACAATGCCGTGCCGGCGATCGTGACCCTTCCGCGTATGCCCCTACCGGTCATGGGCGCGCCTCTCACCAGGAACGACCCGGCCTTGACCAGGGCGAAATCGACCCCGACTCCGGATGCACGGCCCGAACAGGTTGAACGCACCGATCGACCGGCACTCGAGCGCGTCGGCTGACCATGCGGCGTCGGCCCGTGTCGGGCACTACAGCGCTCACAAAGCCGGCCGGTCCCACCCGGCGCCCGGGAAGCCCGGCCGGGCCACCGGCGACAGCCGTCACGGCCGACGCAGTCGTGCGGCGGTCAGCAGCAGGCCGGTGGGCGGCAGCGCCGGAAAACGACGCAGGCTGATCCGCAGATCCTGATCGGGGACCGTGTAGTCGATATCGCGTGAGAACACCCGCACCGCCTCTGCCATCAGCTCCACGGTCGCCTGCTCACCCGGACACCTGTGGCCGGTCTTCGCCTCACCGGCACCCTGCGGAATGAGCGCGTTGCGGTCGCCGGACCAGTCGCGGAACCGCTCCGGCGTGAATCGCTCCGGCGTGAACCAGAGTCTTGGATCGTGGTTGGTGCCATACAGGTCGAGCATCACCCAGTCCCCCACGCCGAATCGATGCCCCCTCCACTCGAACTCGCGTTCGACCCGACCGCCGATCACGGGAAAGAACGGGTAGAACCTGCGCACCTCGTGCACGAAATTCAACACGTCCGTGTCGTCACCGGCCGCGAACTGGTCCCGCCAGCGCCCCCGCGTGTGCAGCGCGTGCACAGCGAAAACCATGAATCGGGCGACTGCCACTGTGGGCCGAAGCACGTTGAGCAGCTCGACGGCTGCGACGGCGGCCGGCAGCAGCTCGCCGTTCTCGTCAACGTGCTCGGCGAAGGCCGCGACGGGTGTTTCGTCGCCGAATCGACCCGCTCGCGCGGCATCGATCACGCGTTCGGCCCAGGCCTCCGTTCGCCTTCTCCTGGCGCGGGCGATCCAGTTCGGCGGGCCGAAGCGCCCCGCGTTCTCGATCATCGATCCCAGTTCGCCTGCGAGCTTCGGCACATCGACATCGTCGGCCGATATCCCCGTCCACCTCAGCACGGTCCGCGTGAGCACCAGTTGCAACGCGTTGTGCAGCACGATCTCTGCAGGCCAGCCGCCCACCGCTTCCCTCAGTTCCTCAACGAAGATCTCACGCAGTCCGGCGAGCGCCTGCTGGGTCGAGAGCATCCTCACGAAGAGCATCTTGCGGCGTGTGTGCGGTTCTGCGCTCAGCGTCTGCACGCTGCCCTCGTCCTGCAGAAGGTGCAGAACGGATGTCGGCATCGCCCGCTCCCGTCCGAACCGACCGCCTTCATAGAAGATTCGCGCGGCATCCGAGCCGTGCATCACCGTGACGGGCAGCCCCGCGATCCGGGTGTGAAAGCCGTCGGCGCCGACGGCCCTGAACCGCCGGGTGCCGAAGAGATAGCCATCGCGCAGAAACCCGAGTGAGCTGTCTGGCACACGCAGCGTGGGGATGTCATTCCGTGCGCCGGATGCCTGCAGCCGCATTGCGTCCTCTCTCCGGCACGCGATAGAACCGAGCCTCGGGCTCGTGCGCCACCTGACCGGGCCGGTGACACACAAACGCCGTGCGGCTCCGCACGAACGCACCTGCTCGCAGGTTATGCGGGGCGGGGTGCCACTTCAACCCCGCTCTTCACCGCGTGAACTCACTGCTGCGTGAACCCACTGCTAGGCCTTGACCTTGGCGTCTTGGCGAGGGAACACGACCTTCTGGATGATGATGATCGCAGAGGCCGCGACGGGTATCGCCACGAGCGCACCGAGGATTCCGCCGATCGCGCCGCCGGCGACGGCGGCGATCACCACGATTGCACCGGGGACGGCGACCGCGCGGTTCATGATCCGAGGACTCAGCACATATGCCTCGATCTGCATGTAGACGAGGTAGTAGACACCGGCGATGAGCGCGGTCACGGGAGAGACGAACAGGCAGACAAGCGTGTTGATCACCGATCCGGTCAGGGTTCCGACGAGGGGTATCAGCGAGCCGAGGAATGACACGAGCGCAAGCAGGTACGGCACGGGCGCCCCGATGATCGTCAGCAGGATCAGGCTGAGGATGCCGTTGACGAGGGCGAGGCTCAACTGTCCGACGACATAGCGCCCGACAGCACCGGTGATCTCTTCGGTGACGCGCGCGAAGCCGTCGCGCCGGTATGCCGGAACGAATCGGTAGATGACGTTCTTGATCGATCGCATCGACGCGAGAAAATAGAGCATCAGGATCAGAACGATGATGGCGCCCGTCACTCCCCCGGCGACGCCAGCACCGACGGTGGCGAGACCACCGCCGATGGCGAGCAGGTTCTCAGGATTCTGCAGGAACTCGGCGGCATTCTGCAGCGCCGAGTCGATGTCGAAGTCGTTGCCGAGGGCCTGTTCGGCCCAGTGAACGAACGGGTTCGATTCGAGATTCGCCGTGAAGTCGTCGAAGTCCCGCACGAAATTGCTGATCTGAGTGATGAGAACCGGGATGACCGCGAACAGGATGCCGGCGAACGCGAGCAACACAGCGAGCACGACTATGCCGATCGCGAGTCCTCTCGGCATCTTCTTCGCCAGCCATGAGACGAGCGGGTCGAGGCCGAGCGCGAGGAACAGGGCAAGCCCGATATAGACGAGCACGGTTCCGAGCTGCGTGAAGACGAGCCCGATCAACAGTGCGATCAGCACACCGATTCCGCCCACCAGGCCTATGCGGAAGGCATGGATGTGAACGCCCTTCTCGCCCTCGAGAGGCACCACGTCTGCGACGGGTGGTTCCGGTACGACAGGCTTCGTGCCGCGCAACTTCCATCTGACCATCTGCCGACTCCCTCGTGTTCGAACTCAGGCTCAGAGTACTGCCGAGCGCGGGCAGAACCGATCAGAACACGGCGCGAACGGCCCAGCACAAAACTCCAGGTGAGGGCGGTGTGAGGGCAACGCCACACACATCCGGGACGGACGCGTGCGTGCGATCTGCGTTCGGGCGCACTGTTCTCAGGGGTGGCGGAGTACACTGCTGCAAACAGATCACGGGGGATCGTCCGTCAACTACCCGCACAAGGAGCCGCCGTGGTCGTGAAGCGCCGTGTCGCACTGGTGGCCCTGATCGTGCTGCTCGGGCTGATCGCGCTCATCACCTTCTGGCCCACGCCGGTGGATGCCCCGGTGCAGAACACTCTGATCCGCGTTCTCGCCGCCCTGCACGATCGCGGGCTGCCGAGCTCCATCGACTACACGCTGACGGAGTTCATGTCGAACGTGCTGATGTTCCTGCCGCTCGGGCTTCTGCTGACGCTGGTCCTGCGTGCGGGGTACCGCTGGACCGCACCGTTCCTTGCCGCCGCCGCGTCGATCTGCGTGGAGCTCGGCCAGCTCTGGTTTCGTCCCGAACGCATCTCCGACCCCTCAGACGTTGTGGCGAACACACTCGGGGCCCTGATCGGAACAGCGATCGCCGCCGCTCTCCTGGCGCGGACGCGCCCGCGTGCGCGCCGACGTGTACCGGCGCACCGTGTGAGCGCCGAGGTCACAACATTCAGCACTCGGCACTGAACCAGGCGCTCGGCACCCGGTACCGAACGCCCGCATCGAGCACCCCGCTGCCGCTCGCACTGACCGTCTGCGTTGAGCGCTCCCCCCTGAACACAGGCGAGACTCAGCTGTGCAGGGTTGGCTGCGCGAGCATTCGGATTACCGTGGAGAGCATATCCGAACGGCGCGACCCACCGTCGCGACCACGAACGGGAGGACCACGTGGGCAGGAACGACAACGAGCCACAAGGCTACACGGGCTCAGACAAGACGATCCCCGAGACCGACGATGGGCTCGCTGTGGGCCGAACGGACAAGCAATCGACGTTCGAACCAGAAGAAGACGAAAAGGCCCAACCGGAGACCTGAGCGTCAGACCTGACCGGTCAGGTCTGCGATCGATCCGTATCAGCCACATGGTTCCGGGCGGCGCAGCCGTCTGCGACACGAGAGCACGAGGGAGACACGCTATGCGCATGAACTACTGGGGAATCGCGATCATCGCGGTCGTGGCATACCTGCTCGGCGCCCGGGCTGGGCGCGAGCGCTACGAGGCGATCGTCGAGTCCGTGAGTTCCTTCTGGAACAATCCAGACGTGAAAAGAGCGCGCAAGAAGACGCGCAGACAGGTCGAGAAGGCGCAGAGAGCGGCCGCAAGACGGATGTAGCGCGTTCGGGCGACCCCGCCACAGATATCCGCAGATGTAGACAGATATCCGCAGACGTAAGGAAGATGATGAGCGACACCACCAACTCCGGCGCAGGCAAGGCAGAAGACGCCGCAGAAGACATGATCCACACTGCAGAAGAGTCAGCCCACGATGCGGTCGACAAGGCGTTTGCAGATGCCCCGGCAGACAAGCAGAAGAAGGCACATGACGCTGTCGACGAGGCTGCCGCCGCCGCGGGCTCGGCGAAGGATGCTGCACAGTCAGCCACGAAGGCGGTTTCAGATCGCGTTGACGAGGCCAGGGAGTCCTTCGAGTCCGCGGGCGAGAAGGTGGGCCAGGCCGCAGAGAACGCGAAGAAGGCTGCGGACGACACCGTGTCGAGAGTGCGTGACGAATACGGCAGAAACCCCGGTAAGGTCATCGCGATCGCGAGCGGGATCATCGCCGTGATCGTCGGCTTGGTCATGGTGACGCGGCGCAGATAGCGCAAGAGCACTGCGCCGGGCCGCTGGTGCGGTCACCGCGGATCCGGGGGCCCCTCGCGATCCCTTTGGGATCAGGCCTCGCTCGGAACGAGGATCCAGAGCACGATGTAGATCAGCACCTGCGGTCCCGGCAATATCACGCTCAGGGCGGTGAGGATGCGCACTGTCGACGGCTTCCATCCGAATCGGTTGGCGATGGCTGCGCACACACCGGCGATCACACGGTCACGACGTGGCCTGACGAGGTTCATCACCCCAGAATGTCACGCCGACGCCCGATCGTCGAGCCCCGCATCGGTCGCGGCCTGCCGAGGCCCGACACCGGCCGAGCCTGCGCGGGTCGACCCCCACGGCGGTCGCGCCCTGCCGAGACCCACGGCACCGTCCGAGCCTCGTAGGCACTGAGCCCTTGTAGGCACTGAGCCCTTGTAGGCACTGAGCCCTTGTAGGCACTGAGCAGCCTCGACGGGGCCGAGTCAACGGGTCGAGACGATTCGTTGGGACGAGACCTCGCTCAGCGCACCACGACTGTCGGCGCCACCAGGTTCGACAGCACACCGTGGCTGACGGAGCCGAGCAGCAGCCGCGCGACTGTACCGCGCCCGTGGCTCCCGACGACGAGCAGGCTCGCCGTGGCTGCCTGTTCGGTCAGTATGAGCGCGGCGTCTCCTTCGGCGACGACGCGACGGATCTCGAGGTTCGGATGCTCCAGCTCGACACCGCCGAGAGCCCTGGTGAGCGTCTGCTGGCCGGCTTCGTCGAGATCGTCGAGATATTCGACGGGGAACGTGAAGTCGTATCCATAGACGACGGGGTTGTTCCACGCGTTCACGGCGATCAGCGGTTCGTTCAGCCTGTCGGCTTCGGCAGCGGCGAACTGCAGCGCGTGGTCGGAGAGGTCTGACCCGTCCACTCCCACAACGACGCCCGAGCGGCCGGTCAGGTCGATGTCGGGTATCACGGCGACGGGCACTTGCCCGGCGGCGGCGATCCTGAAACCTCGTGTGCCTCGTCGGCTTTGGCGTCCGGCGTCTTGCGAATCGTCGCCGACGACGAGAAGCTGAGACCCGGGTGACTTCTTCACCAGCTGATCGAGTGCGTCGCCGAGAACGACCTCGCTCGTCACCTGGATGGCCGGGTCGATGGAGTGCACACGTTCCGTCGATCGTTCCACGAGGCTCTGTGCTCCCCGTTCGGCTGCGTCGACGAGGTCGTCGCCTCCCGCTGAACGGATTCCGCTTGGCATCACGTGCACCAGGTGCAGTGCGTCGCCGCACGAGGATGCACGTGTCGCGGCCCACGCGACTGCTCGTTCGCTCGCGCTCGTTCCGTCAATACCGACAAGTGTTCGTGTGCTCATGGCATCCTCGCATCCCTCGACGTGGGGTTCGTTTCTTCCTCCAAGGTACGCCCTAAGCCATTCGGGTCTCTACTGATGCGATGCTCTCATCCGCGCTGTTCTCATCGGCACCGAGAACACCATCACGCGCATCATCGGTGAATCGGCCCGGAGTGGGCTCGTGGCCGCTCTCGGCTCGCCTCGGGCCCATCGGCTGGAACGCCCCGCTACCCTGCCCCCGAGAACTCCGACGGCAATCGCCTGACCGGCACGATCACCACGTCCTGCACCTTCCAGTCGATGCGCGAGCATCCGGCCCGGGCTTCTTCGAGCTGCTCGAGCGACACCTTTCGCCGCCTCGGCACAACGAATGCCTCGATGTGGAACACCTGGCCTTCGTCTCGCACACGCGACCGCACCGCGAGAACCCAGTCGAGCTCACGCAGGTAGTCGTCCACCTCGCGGCTGACCGGGTGCGGTTCGCTGTCGTCGAAGGTGGTGGCGCGCTTGTCCATCAGATCGAGCACCGCGTCCTTGGTGTTCTTCACACCGTCCCATGTGATGCTCGCGGCGATGAACAGGGCCGCAGCGGAGTCTGCCCACCACAGGCCGAGGCCGATCCCGCCGACGCCCACTATCGAACCGACGTTGGTCATCCAGTCCGCTTTGTTCATGGCGGCGTCGGCATAGAGCACCTTGTTGTGCAGGGTTCTGGCGAGCTTCATCTTGAGATGCCCGAACACCACAGGCGGGGCGGCAATCGACGCCATCACACCCATCATGATCCAGCCGAGCCAGATGACGTTGCCGAAGAGCTCGATCGTGCCGATGCTCGGGTGCTCCCCCGTCAGAAGCCCACTGCCCGCATCGATCATGAGCGACCCGCCGACGATCACGAGTGCCACACCCGCAACGAGGTGGCCGACGCCCGTCGCGCGATGCATCCCATACGGATGCTTCGGCGTCGGTGAGCGGCCGATCACGCGTACGGCGAGCAGAAAGGCGAACTGCGGGATCACGGACAGGATGTCTTCGACCCACGCCGTCTTCATGGCCTGCGAGTTGCCGAGCACTGTGGCGACGAGAGCCACTGTGCACGCGGTGAACCCGATGCTGATCCATTCGAGCCGGATGGCCCTGCGGAGGGCCTCTGCCTGCTCGTTCGGCACATCCATGCGGTAGACGGTTCTCATAGGCCGCCATGCTCTGAGAGATAACGCTCGAGTTCGACGAGAAACGCATTCTCGCCCATCTGAACGAGCATCACGAGTTTGTGCGCCTCGCCGCTCTCGTCTCGCACGCTCGCATAGGCGCGGGTCACGCCGACGCGATCCGACCACGGCGTTGTATCGGTGAATCCCCCGACCACCAGGTCAAGCGCTCTGTCCTCCAGCTGGCGAACGAGCTCCGCCTCCGTGCCGGCCGTCCACTCGATCTCTGCGTCGATGCTGTCGGCGAACCCCTCCACGAGCTCGACCTCAGAGCCGCTGTACCCCTCGTCTTCGGCGATCGTCTGTTCACCGTTCGGCGAGATACCCACCTGAAGAGTGCCGCCGGCGACCCGCTCAAGCGTGCCGTTGGGGTCCGTCGGGATGCTCGTGCCGCACCCGGCGAGCGCCAGCACTCCGGCGACCGCGCAGACCGTGAGCGGACTCGGCCGTCGTCTCATGACTTCACCGTATGCGGGTTCTCGTGCCTCGAACACCCTGCGCCCCATGCCGGCGGACGGCAGCATCCGTCACGGCCGATGTCAAGGCGTTGTCGTGCGATGCATGTGCGATTTGGATGGACGCCAACCGCACTGAACACATGTCACGAAGGAGAACGATGAAAATCAAGGATTCCGTTGTCGTCGTCACCGGAGCCGCGAGCGGCATCGGTCGCGCCACGGCGATCCGTTTCGCGCGCCTCGGCGCCACGGTGGTTGCCGCTGCGCGCGACGCAGAAGCACTCGACTCCCTCGCGCGAGAGTGCACGCGCCGCGGTGAGGCGGTGCTCGCAATGCCGACAGACGTGACAGACGCGGGCGCCGTGCAAGCACTCGCCGAACGAACGGTCGCCCATTTCGGGCGCATCGACGTGTGGGTGAACTGCGCATCCGTCGCCGTATACGGCAGCTTTCTCAAGGTTCCGCTCGCTGACTTCCGTCGTGTGCTCGACGTGAACGTCATGGGCTATGTTTACGGAGCACGCGCCGCCCTGCGCGTGATGCGTGCCCAGAACAGGGGCGCCATCGTGAACGTCGGCTCCATCATCGGCGAGGTTCCCCAGCCATACAACACGGCGTACTCCGTGGCGAAGGCCGGCGTCAAGGCACTCGGCGTGTGCCTGCGCTCGGAACTGCTTCTCGAGGGCCAGCGCGGTGTGAGCATCTCGACGGTCAATCCTCCGACGGTCGACACTCCCCTCTTCGATCACGTGGCCAACTATTCGGGCCGGCGTGTGCGGGCGATGCCTCCCGTCTACGGCACGGAACCGATCGTACGAGCGATCGTGTCCGTCGTGCGCAAGCCGAAGCGAGAGGTCTACGTCGGTGTCATCGGTTCGGGCTTCGCCCGAATGCACCGTGTCCGCCCTGCCCTGATCGAAGACACGATGGCTGTGCTCGCGCACACACGGCAGCTGTCGCCGACTGTGCGAGCCGACGACAGCACGGGCAACCTGTACTCCCCCGCCGATGTTCCGAGACGCGACTCCGTGACCGGTGGGTGGGGCGGGCACGCCAAGACGGCACAACGCATGGTTCTCTGCGTCGGTGTGCTCACGGCCGGCATCGTGATCGCCAGACGCAACCGGCACTGACCTCGATCGACACGACTGCCGACGGCTCTCCGCTGCCGCGGGCGACGCGTACCGTGGCACACTGGCGGTATGCCGCCCTCAGACGCTCTGCTGACCGTGGCCGACGAGCTCTACGCGCTCCAGCCGTCGGCATTCGTCACCACACGGAACGAGCGCGCTGCCGACGCGAAGAACGACGGTGACACGGAACTCGCCGCCCGCATTCGCCGGCTGGCCAAGCCGACGGCATCCGCCTGGGCCGTCAACATGCTCGTGCGCCATAGAGCAGATGAGATGAACGAGCTGTTCGAACTGGGATCCGCGCTGAGGGCCGCGCAAGAGAAACTCGACCGCGACGAGCTCAAACGCCTGGGCGCTGAACGTCACGACATCGTCGCGCGGCTCACTGAGACCGCTCGATCGCTCGCCGCTGAGCTGGATCAGAAGATCAGCGACACCGCCGCACGCGAGGCGCACCAGACTCTGCAGGCTGCGGTCGTCGATGCCGGAGCCGAACTCGCCGTGCGCACCGGACGCCTGCTCGAACCACTCGCGGCTACCGGGCTCGAGCCCGTGGACGCATCGGATGCCGTCGGTGCCCCGCCACCCGAGCTTGCCGCACAGGAGGGCTCGCCTTCGGCCTCGGCGAAGCGATCTGCACCACGTGCGGTCTCGCAGAAGAAGCGGGGCACAAAGAAGAACACCGACATCCAGTCCCGTGAGCAGAAGACCGCCAGGAAGAGCACGAACCACAACACGGCGGCTGAACGGGAAGGCCGAGAGACAGCCGAGTTCGACAGGGCACGGGCCAGGAGAGACGCCCGGAATGCCGAACGCGAGGCATCGGAGGCACAGGCCGCCGTCGACGAGATCGACGAACGTCTCGACGAACTCGACCGGGAGCACACAGACCTCACCGACGAGCTTGCGACCCTCACCGAACGCCTGCGCGAGGTCAGGAACACGGTCATGCGACTCGAGCGTGACATTCGCCGGCGGCAGCGCGACCGGGAACGCGCCGCCAGGGCGCTGACCTCGGCAGAACGCGCCGCCGAACAGGCACGGGCGCGTGTCGAGGAGTTGTTGTGACGACAACCCCCTTGCCTGGACTCCCACGGCGGGGTTTGATCGCGAGTATCCGGCGAACAGCAGGTGGTCACAGGGAGGCTGAATGAGGCTCAGGCGCATCGACTCGTCGGGCAGAGGATACACACGGCATCGCGCCGGAGCCGGATTCACCTATCGCGACCCGCACGGCAACACGGTCACCGACCCCGAGCTTCGAGCACGGTTCGACTCCCTCGCGATCCCGCCGGCGTGGCGCGACGTCTGGATCGCACCATACCCGAACGGCCACATCCAGGCGACGGGCGTCGACGACGCCGGCCGCCGGCAGTACATCTATCACCCGTCGTGGCGTGAACAGAAAGACCGGGTCAAATACGACCGCGCGCTCCGACTCGCAGAATCGCTTCCCACCGCGCGTGGGCTCGTCACCCGCGACCTGCGCTCAGACGGGCCGACGCGTGAGCGCGCGCTCGCTGCCGCGTTCAGGATGCTCGACACCGGCTCCCTGCGCATCGGCAGCGAACGCTATGCGAAGGAACACGGCAGCATCGGGCTGTGCACTCTGCTGTGCGCCCACGCCACAACGCACGGTGACCGGGTGTCGCTGGCTTTTCCGGCCAAGAGCAAACATGCGTGGTCGAGTGAGATCGAAGACGACGACCTGGCGAGAGTGGTTCGCGCGCTCAAGCGCCGCGGGCCGAACGCCCGCCTGCTGGCCTGGCGTGACGGCCGCGAGTGGCGCCCGCTGACGCCGCAAGAGATCAACGAGTACGTTCGCCTGCGGGCGGGCGCCGACTTCACGGCAAAGGACTTCCGCACACTGCACGGCACCCTCGCGGCCGCCGTCAGTCTCGCCAGGGCGGGAACGGCATCCACCCAACGCCAGCGGAAGGCCGTGATCGCGCAGGCGATGAGAGATGCCGCAGACGTGCTGGGCAACACACCCTCGATTGCGCGGGCGTCGTATGTCGACCCTCGGCTGCTCGATCACTACCGCTCGGGCGAGACGATCGATCCGCAGCGGCTTCACGCCGCGGAGTCCGAGCTCAGGGCGCTGCTCTATCGCTGAGGCTCAGGCCGGCGGCGAGACAAAAAAGCGGCTGGGGCTCGGGGCGCTACCGCGCCGTCCCGCTGCCGATCGCACTAGCGTCGGCCGAGCCCGTAATAGGTCCAGCCCGCTGCGCGCCAGGCCACGACGTCGAGGCAGTTGCGGCCGTCGATGACGATCGGCTGTGCCACCGCAGAGGCGACAGCTGCGGGGTCGAGCTGCTTGTACTCTTTCCACTCGGTCACGATGACAACCGCGTCGGCACCGGCGAGTGCCTCGTCTGTGGTGCCGAACGACAACTGCGGATGCTTCGCGCGCGAGTTCGCGATCGCCTCTGGATCTGACGCCATCACCTCGGCACCGAGGCCGTGCAGCCGCACGGCCACGTCGAGTGCCGGCGAGTCGCGGATGTCGTCGCTGTTCGGCTTGAACGCAAGCCCGAGCACAGCGATCTTCTTCTGATACACGGATCCGCCGAGCGCCTGGACGACGAGTTCGACGACCCGGTCGCGGCGACGCAGGTTGATCGCGTCGACCTCTTTCAAGAAGGCGACGGATTCGCCCCTGCCCAGCTCTTCTGCACGCGCCGTGAACGCACGGATGTCTTTGGGCAGGCATCCGCCGCCGAAACCGACGCCCGCGTTCAAGAACCGGCGTCCGATGCGGGAGTCGTAGCCGATGGCATCCGCGAGCTGGGTCACATCGGCGCCGGTGACCTCGGCGATTTCGGCCATGGCGTTGATGAACGAGATCTTGGTGGCGAGAAACGCGTTGGCAGCGACCTTGACCAGCTCAGCTGTGGCATAGTCCGTGACGACGAGGGGAGTGTCAGCGGCGATCGCCTCTGCATAGACCTCGTTGAGGACCTCGGTGGCTCGTCCGCCCTCTCTGACCCCGTAGACGAAGCGGTCGGGCGAGATCGTGTCCTGCACCGCATACCCCTCGCGCAGGAACTCAGGGTTCCAGGCCAGTTCGGCCTTCACGTCTGCGACCAGCTCGCCGAGGCGGGCCGCCGTGCCGACGGGCACTGTCGACTTGCCCACGACCAGGTCACCAGGCGCGAGGTGCGGCAGAAGCGAGGTGACGGCCGCGTTGACATAGGTGAGGTCTGCGCCGTTCTGGTTCAGCAGCTGCGGGGTGCCGACCGCGATGAAGTGCACGGATGCCCCGGCGACGTCTGCCATGTTCGTGCTGAACCGCAGGCGACCGCTCTCGATCGACTCGACAAGAAGTTCGGGGAGCCCTGGTTCGAAGATCGGGGAGTGCCCAGCAGAGAGCGAGTCGACCTTGGCCTGATCGACGTCGATTCCGATGACGTCGTGCCCGAGTTTCGCCATGGATGCGGCATGGACGGCACCGAGGTACCCGCAGCCGATAACCGAGATCTTCATCTGTTACATCCTCACACACAGAGCGAGGGCCCCGAACCGTAGCTCGGGACCCTCGTCTTTGACCGTCGAATTGTCTTCACCGAACAGTGTTCGGACCTACAACGCGATGAGGCTTAGTTCTGTGCCTCGCGCTGACGTCGGACAACAGTCATCGTCGCGATGAGCGCAGCACCGAGAAGGAGCGCGCCTCCGCCGGCCCAGAGGCCGAGCATCGACAGGTCGGAACCGGTGTCTGGAAGTCCGCCACCGCCGCCGCTACCGCCACCGGCTGCGCTGACCGTGAGCGGGATCGATCCGACGATCGGCTCTCCGTTGGGGCCGACGCCTGAGAACTCGACTGTGTAGGTGCCGCGTGCGTCTGTGGGAAGAGTGACAGCGGCCGAGACGGTACCGCTCGCGTCTGCGGTCTTCGTGACCGAGTCGGTAGCCGCCTTGAAGACAGCGATGGTGACGGCACCGTAGCCGCTGACCGTGAACGAGACCGGCGATCCAGGCGCGAAGGTGTCTTCGATGGTCACCACGACGGTGCCACCGGGAACGACGGAACCCGAAACGGTGACGTCCTCGTCGTCTGGTACATAGGCGTTTGCAGCGACCGGCACAGTGAATACTGCGACCAGCGCAAGCAAAACGCCTGCAAGTGCTTTCTTTGCCATGAGCGAATAACCCCCGAAATTAATCCTGCATTGGATGACAAATCGCCACCCTTGGCTTTTCCGGCAAATTGCCGGGCAACCTCTACAATATGCCCGGGTCAGAGGGGTCTGTCAATCATTGTCTTTCGGCCTGATTCCGACTAGGCGCCTGGGCGCTCCACGCGGATGTCACCGCCGTCGGGACCTTCCAGCCGACGGACGCACAGGTCAACCTGGCACTCTTGCCAGGAGCCAACTCGACGAAAGTCCGGCTGACCTGGTATTCCCTGTCGAAGGCTGCACGGTGGGTTTTCGCGCACCGCCACAGACCACTCAGTTGGCCGTATGCCGCGAGACGCCATACCCGTTGATCTCGGTCTTCAGATCTCCCGCAATGAATCCGAATATTACACCAGCCGCCGAGGTGCCGACGTCGTTTGTGGGCTTCTGCGCCTCGTGGCGGCCGGAGCGTCGAGCGGTGCGAGCTCCGGCACCCGCTGCTGCGGGTTGAGACCACGGGCAGGTTAAGATCGCAGACGTGCCCTCCCCCGTCCCGCTTTCTGCTGTTGCGCCTTCGCGGCGACTGCGCATCGCCCTCGTCTCGATGCACACGTCGCCCGGGACAGACCCAGGGGCGGGAGACGCGGGAGGCATGAACGTTGTGGTGCGCCATCAGGCAGAGGCACTCGGAGCACGCGGTCACCTGGTCGACATCCTCACCCGCCGCAGCTCACCAGAGCAGCCGGCCGAATCGCTGCTGGCGCCCGGCGTCACCCTGCGAGTCCTCGATGCCGGTCCCGCACGCACCATCACCAAGAGCGAACACGATGAGCTGATCGACGAGTTCGGCGCGCAGGTGCGCGCCACGGCCACCGCAGAACCGCTCTGGGACGTCATCCACTCACACCACTGGTTCTCTGGCATGGCGTCTCTCGCCGTCGCGCGCGAGATCGGGGTGCCTCATGTGCAGAGCTTCCACAGCATCGCCGCAGACGCATCCACTCCCCTCTCCTACGGAGAACGCGCCGAATCTCCCGCCCGTTTAGCCGGTGAGCTCAAGCTCGCCGCCGAATCGGACCTCGTTGTCACGATCAGCACTGCAGAGGCCGAGACCGTCGTCGACCGGCTCCGCGCGGGGCCCGAGCGGGTGCGCACCGTGCCGCCGGGCGTCGATTCAGAGTTGTTCCATCCGGAAGCCCCAGGAATGGCGCACACACAGCCCTATGCGCTGGCAGCGGGCCGAGTGCATCCGCTCAAGGGGTTCGACCTGGCGATCGAGACGATTGCCGCGATGCCCGAGCGGCTCCGCCCAGAACTGCGGATCGCCGGACAGGCCTCTTCAGACATGCAGCCCTATCGCAACGAGCTCGCCCGCCTCGCCGACTCACTCGGCGTCGGCGACCTCGTTCGCTTCATCGGGCCGCAGTCCCGGCCCGAGCTGGCCGCCCTTATGCGCCGGGCGCGGGTCGTGCTGATCCCGTCGCACTCAGAGACATACGGGCTCGTCTCGCTCGAGGCGGCGGCGAGCGGTGTTCCCGTGGTGGCAGCGACGGCCGGTGGGCTGCGCAAGGCCGTTGTGAACGACGTCACGGGCGTGCTTCTCGAGTCTCGCGCTCCCGACGCGTGGGTAGATGCCGTCACGCGCATCCTCACAGACACCGCATACGCCGAGCGACTGTCTGCTGCGGCCCGCGAGCGCGCTGAGGGCTACACCTGGAGTCGCTCTGCGGCGGCTCTCGTCGAGGTGTATCGCACGCTCATCGATGACCATGCCACGGCAGAGCCCGGACGGCGACGTGCACCGGCGAGCGACGTATGAGCATGCTCGACGGGCACCGCACTGTGCTCTTTGTGCACGCCCACCCGGATGACGAGGCGATCAGCACGGGCGCCCTGATCGCCGACCTGGCCTCTCGCGGCGTCGACGTGCTGCTGCTCACCGCCTCACGCGGTGAACGCGGAGAGGTCGTCGACGGACCGCTCGCGCACCTCTTCGACACCCCGGAGCTCGCCGAACACCGCCAGAACGAGCTGCGGTGCGCCGCGCGGACACTCGGCGTGAGTCGATCGTTTCTGCTCGGCGAGCGGCCCGCTCGTGCAGCAGGAAGGGCGGACAGGCGTTATCGCGACTCGGGGATGTCCTGGGCGGCGCCCGGCGTGCCAGGCCCGGCGGCAGACGTCCACGATGACGCCCTGTCGATCGCCCCGCTCGATGAGGTCGCCGCGGACATCGCCGCGCTGATCCACAGTGAACGCCCGACGCTCGTCATCAGCTATGACGACGAAGGCGGCTACGGGCATCCCGACCATGTCTGCGCCCACCGTGCGACGGTCGCCGCGTGCCGTGCCGTCAATGAGAGGGCCGATGGTGGACGATACTCCGATGCCGCCGTCGATGTCGCCGAGATCGTTCACTCGCCGGGACCGGGCGTCGAGTGGTTCGATCTCGACGAGCATCGACCTGTTGTGGCGGATGCCCTTCGGTGCCACGCATCCCAGCTCACCGTTGTCGACGATGGCGCGGGCGGCGGAGTGCGCATCGTTCACTCCGGCGGCCAGTCCGAGAGCGTTTCCAGCTCGGCTGGCCTGCGCCTGCTCCCGCGCTGACGGCGGCGCGTCGCGCGCCACTCCTGCTCGGCACAGCGACTGCTGAGCACCACCGCTGCTGCGTGATCAGCGCTCAGTGCGGATGGCGACAGGCGCCCAGCCCTCGGGAACCTGCTCCAGCGCCGCCGCTTTCGCCGTGACGTAGTCCTCGCCGTCTGTCTCGATGTCGCGTGTCTCGGTAGGACGAATCGTGAGCACAACCTTCATACGTCAAGAGTACGACCCCGCCTCGCCGCCACTCGCACCAGGCACCCGCCAGGCGTTCCGGGATCCCCGCCACTCCCGTGCGTGTCCCCCGTTTCGCGCGGGAGTTCTTCTCACACCCACGCGCAACGCCGACTCCCGCAACGGGTGTCGTGCACGGAATCAGAAGTTGATCATGTGGCCGGTGAGGCCGTGGAACCCCTCTTGCAGCGCTTCGCTCAGGGTCGGATGCGTGTGCACGTTCCGGGCGAGCTCGGTGGCCGTGAGGTCCCACTTCTGGGCGAGCGTCAGTTCTGGCAGCAGCTCAGAAACGTCGGGCCCGATCATGTGGGCGCCAAGCAGCTCACCGTACTCGCTGTCGGCGACGAGCTTCACGAAACCGGTCGGGTCGCCGAGGCCGTGGGCCTTGCCGTTCGCCTGGAACGGGAACGACACGACCTTCACGTCGTAGCCTTCGTCTTTCGCCTGCTGCTCGGTGAGTCCGAACGACGCGACCTGCGGCTGGCAGAACGTCGCGCGCGGCATCATCCGGTAGTCGCCGAGGGGCTGTGTCTCTGCTCCCGCGATGGTCTCTGCGGCCACAACACCCTGAGCCTCTGCGACGTGCGCGAGCTGCAGCTTGGCGGTGACATCCCCGATCGCATAAATGTGGGGCACATTGGTCCGCATGACCTCGTCGATGGCGATCGCGCCACGTTCAGTGAGGTCGACGCCCGTCTTGTCGAGGCCGAATCCCTCGACGCGAGGGGCGAACCCGATCGACATCAGCACCTTGTCTGCATCGATCGACCCGGATGACCCGTCCTTCGCGGTGTAGGTCACGGTCACAGACGAGCCCTTGTCGTCAACCGATTCGACTTTGGTCGACGTGAGGATGTCGATGCCCAGCTTCTTGTACTGCTTCGTGATCTCTTTCGAGACATCCGCATCTTCATTCGGCAGCGCGCGGTCGAGGAACTCGATGATCGTCACGTCGACGCCGTAGTTCTTGAGAACGTAGGCGAACTCCATGCCGATCGCGCCGGCACCAACGATGACCATCGACCCGGGCAGGTCGCGTGTCATGATCTGCGACTCATAGGTGACGACGTTCTCGCTCAGCTCGACGCCGGGCAGCAGTCTCACGGTCGACCCTGTCGCGATGATGGCGTTGTCGAAGGTGACCGTCTCGGTGCCACCCGTGCTCAGGGCGACCTCGACGGTGTTCGCGTCTGTGAACGACCCGTGCCCGTCGAACTCGGTGATCTTGTTCTTCTTCATCAAGAAGTGCACACCCTTGACACGCCCGTCTGCGACCTGTCGGCTGCGATCGAAGGCGACTCCGAAGTCGAACGAGACGTCGCCGGACATTCCGAACATGTCGGCCTGGTGTGTGAAGATGTGTGCCAGCTCGGCGTTGCGCAGAAGTGCCTTCGACGGGATACACCCCACGTTCAGGCACACACCACCCCAATACTGTCTCTCGATGATCGCCACGCTCTTGCCCATCTGGGCGGCGCGGATGGCGGCGACGTATCCGCCCGGTCCGGCACCGAGTACAACAACATCGACGTGTGCAGCCATGGGGGCAGCCTCCCGAGGGTAGTCAAGCAGGGTCAGGTCAGGCAGCGCGAATGCGGCGCTCTCTCTATTCTGCCCCTGTCGAGGCCGGAGGGCCCCCGTCGGTTCACAATCACTGTCGTCTATCGGGGGGCTGGGCCCGAGTGCGGCCTCACCGATCACTCGTTCCGCCGCGATGACCGCGCCGTGCATCTCACCTGCCAGGGGTCGCATTCGGCGTCGTAGTCCATTCGTTATCAAACTGTGAGACTCGGCAAACAGGTGCCGTGGGCTTCACCTCTGTTCTCGCGTGTGATCCTGCGGATTTCGGCCTCCGGGGCTCTCCGTTGCCAGCAGGCGGCGACCAGAGGTCGCGGGCGCCAATCACGCCGCAGAGCCGCGTCGACGCCTGGCACGAGGGTTGCACCCGGTCAACGGTGATTTCCGTTCATTGACCCGCCCTGTTGAGAGCACCCGTTCGTCACCTTCTCACCGACGTCTCACCGACGCAGAGACAATTTGTGCCGCCCATGGGCCTCACCTAACCTAAAGGACTCACATGACCATTTCGGGTCGGGTCGGCTGGGCTGCGCGACAGCGCGGGTTAGGTGGTTCGCCCTGTACACGACCGAAAGAGGACCATGAAGACACCATCATCGATGAGATCGTGGATCGGCCTTGCCGCCACGGGCACACTCGCTGTCGGCTTGCTCACAGGCTGTGCGGCGGGCGACGACGACGGGGGCGACGGCGCAGGCAGCACCCTCGAGCAGCTCCAGGAATCGGGCACCGTCACCGTCGCGATCGCCGACGAGCGTCCGTACTCCTGGAAGGAGGGCGACGAGGCCAAAGGCGCCACGATCGCCATGCACAAAGAGATCTTCGGCAACCTCGGCATCGACGACGTCGAGGTCGTCCAGGTCGACTGGAACTCGCTGATCCCCGGGCTCAACGCCGGGCGCTTCGACGTCATCAGCGCCGGGATGTCGATCCTCCCCGAGCGCTGTGAACAGGCTGCATTCAGCGACCCCGAGATCATGTACACCACGGCGCTGATGGTGCAGGAAGGCAACCCCAAGGGGCTGACCGACCTCGATTCCGTCGTTGCAGCCGGCGACGTCGACCTCGCCGTGCTCGCCGGTGGCATCGAGGCCGGCTACGCCGAGTCGCTCGGTCTCGAGGCGCAGACCGTGCCAGACGCACAGACCGGCATGGACACCGTTGCGAACGGCCGTGCGGATGCCTTTGCGATGACGGCGATCTCGCTCAACTGGATGGCAGACAACAACCCTGACGCAGGTGTTGAGGTGACCGACGCGTTCGTGCAGGTCATCGACGGCGTCGAGCAGATCGGCGCCGGAGCCACCGTCTTCCGCCAGGAAGACACGGCACTGCTCGAGGCATACAACGAGGAACTCGGAAAGATCACCGCTGACGTGGACACGTATCTCGGCCTCGTCGGTGAGTACGGCTTCACCGAAGAGAACCTCCCGCCCGAAAACCTCACCACCGAGCAGCTCTGTGCGGGTGAACTCGAATAGACGACTCGATGTCTAGCAATTTCGAACAGCTGGGCGCATCGCTGCCGCTGATCCTCGAAGGTCTCTGGATCACACTCCAACTGACCGTCGGCGGCGCGATCCTCGCCATGGCTCTCGCGGTGGCGCTCGGGCTGCTCGCGCGCCAGGAGAACATCCTGGTGCGCGGCACAGCCCGGGCGTTCATCGAGTTCTTCCGCGGCACGTCGCTTGTCGTCCAGCTCTTCTGGTTCTTCTTCGTGATGCCCCAGCTCGGAGTCGATCTGCCGGCGATGTTCGTCGGCATTCTCGCGCTGGGACTCAACTACGGGGCATATGGCGCCGAAGTGGTTCGCGGGTCGATCAACTCCGTGCCCACCGGTCAGTGGGAGGCCACAACTGCTCTCAGTCTGTCGAAGGCGCAGAGGATGCGGCGGATCATCTTTCCGCAGGCGTGGGCCCTGATGATCCCGTCGTTGTCCAACCTGCTCATTCACCTGCTCAAGGGAACCGCCATCGTCAGCTTCATCACGATGACCGACCTCACCTTCCGCATCGATCAGCTGCGGCTCGAAACCGACACGTTCTTCGCCTACACCGTCGGGCTCATCGCCTATTTCGTGATCGCCTACCTGTTGACCCTGGCCATGAACGCTCTCGAGGTGCGGGCGAAGCACCGGCTCGGCCGGGGCGAGTCCCTGCGTGAAGCCCTGAGCCTTCGTTCGCCGGACACGGGCCTGGAGAAGGTCGAGGAGAAAGCGTGAACGATCAGTTCTGGAGCTGGGAGCTGGCCTGGGAAGCTCTTCCGACGCTTCTGCAGGGCTTCTTCACGGTCACGCTTCTCGTGACCGTCGTGAGCACGGCGATCGCCGCCGTGCTCGGACTGATCATCGCCATTCTCCGTCGATCGGCTCCGCGTCCCATCAGCGCCATCGTCAAGTTCATCGTGGACTTCATCCGCATGACACCGATAGTCGTGCAACTGCTCTTCGCCTACTACGCGTTCCTCGACGTGAGCCCTCTGACCATCGGAATCATCGTCTTCGGCATCCACTACTCGACGTATATGGCCGAGGTGTACCGCGCCGGCATCGAGGCGGTTCCGGCAGGACAGTGGGAGGCGACGACAGCCCTGTCGATGTCGAGAAGCCGCACCTGGATCGCCGTGATCATTCCGCAGGCCCTGCGGGCGACGATCCCGGCACTCGGCAACTATGCCATCTCGATGTTCAAGGACACCCCGTTCCTGCTCTCGATAGGCGTCGTCGAAATGGTGCAGGCCGGCCTCGTCTTCGGAGGCAACCACTTCAAGTACATCGAATCGATCACCCTCGCCGGAATCATCTTCCTGCTCGCGAGTTACCCGACCTCACTGCTTATCGGAAGATTGGAAAAGCGACTTGCCTACAACTACTGACGCCGTCCCCACGATCGCATTCGTCGACGTCGAGAAACGGTTCGGCGACAACGTTGTGCTCAACGGCCTCAACTTCGAGGTCGCCAAGGGCGACCGTGTCACCCTGATCGGTCCGAGTGGCTCCGGAAAGACGACCATCCTCAGGCTGGTCATGACACTTGAAGAGGCGACAGACGGTTACATCTATATCGATGGTGAGCCGCTCACCCATGAAGAGCGAGACGGCAAGCGCGTCGAGCTCAAAGAAAAGCACAAGAACCAGATTCGTAAACGGATCGGCATGGTCTTCCAGCAGTTCAACCTGTTTCCGAACATGACGGTGATCGAGAACATCATCGAAGCCCCTGTGCACGTGCTCGGCATGTCGAAAGACGACGCGATCGCCAAAGGACGAGAACTGCTCGACCAGGTCGGACTCGCCGACAAAGAGAACGCTCACCCGCTTGAACTCTCGGGCGGCCAGCAGCAGCGGGTGGCGATCGCGCGCGCACTGGCGATGGACCCAGAGGTGCTGCTGCTCGACGAGGTGACCTCGGCGCTCGATCCTGAGATCGTGGGCGAGGTGCTCGGCATTCTGCGGAACGTCGCTGAGACGACGGACATCACGATGCTCATCGTCACCCACGAGATGCAGTTCGCTCGCGATGTGTCGAATCGTGTGCTGATGTTCGACGGCGGTCGAATCATCGAAGAGGCATCGCCCGACGTGATGTTCTCGAACCCGACCGAGGAGCGCACGAAGGCGTTCCTGCAGGCCGTGCTCGGTGACGAGCCGCACGCAGACGCCGCATCCGCCGGCTAGCGCTGGTCAAGCCGCCGCGATAGGAAAATTGGACGCCTCGCCCCCTTGGGACGAGTCCAGAAACGATCTACGATCGAACCAGCTAAGGGTCTCCCTCCAGGTCGTCCCTCGTATGAGCACTGCAGCCGTTATTCAAGAACGTTGCACGTCGACGACCTCGGCCCTGGGATGACGGCGTTGAACGGGAGCAGCGCCGTCATCCCCACCGGATGCAAACCCGCCGACCGATGCCCGCCTTGCCTCGATAGAAGCGGTGCCAACCGCCTGATATGGGGCGGGCGCGGTCGAAGCTAACGGGGATCTGTGCCGAACACGTGCCGAGAGATTGCCTGGATGTCGGCATCCATGTGCTCGAGCTTCACCTCGATCAGATCGAACTTGCCGTTCACCTCGGCTCGCATGCCCTCGAACTTCGCATCGAAGGTCGCATCCATCGCCGCGAACCTGGCGTCGATCGACGTGAATCTCGAGTCCATCGCCTCGAACTTTGCCTCGAACTTCGAGTCCATCGCCTCGAACTTCGAGTCCATCGCCTCGAACTTCGAGTCCATCGCCTCGAATCTCGCGTCCATACGGTCACGCAGTCCGCCGATCGCACTCGTCAACGTGCGATTGAAAGTGGTTGTGACAATGCCGAGCATCGCGAAGATCGCTGCGGAGAAAACCGCAATAAGCACCCATACCTGGGGTTCGGTCACTTCGATCACCCTCTCATTCTCGGGCACGAGCGCTATCGATTCTAGGTGGTGCACGTTTCAATCCAGCCAAAGAGAACGACCCTGTGGAAATACACCGGCGCGAGGGCGCTGGTATCGCGTGTCCGTGCCCTCACCACTGCGCAGAAGTCCTGCAGAATCACGACGAGGGGGCACCGGCAGCCCAGAACCCGTGTATCGGGCAGAGTCGGCCGGTATGACGCTCAGACCGAGATTGTCGCTCAGCGATCGTTGCTAGCTGCGGGCACGGCGGCGGCCCATGAGGAGCATCCCGCCGAGCACCATGAGGGCGGGCGCGAGAGCGACGAACCCGTATGCGACCTCGGCGCCTGTCGAGGCGAGTGACGAGTCCTCTGAGGTGCCCGCACCGTCAGAACCCGTTGACGGCGAGTCATCGCCGGTCGTTGGGTCGGGTTCTGCTGAGGCTATGGTGACCGCCATCACCTGCATTTCTCCGCTGGTTTGCCCGACGAATACCAGCTGGTGGCCTCCGGCCTCAAGCTTCGAGAGGTCGACGCCGGTGAGTATGACCTTCCCATCGACGACCGGGAACGTTCCGAGGAACACCGGCGTCGAGAACGCATACACATCAACAAAACTGTCGGTGGTATTTGGCCAGGGAAGCTCGCCAGAGAGGGGCTCGTTCCGGTCGAACGCGTTCAGCGGGTTGTCGGCAGCGCCACCCGACGGGGCGAAGCTCTCGGTGATGGCAGCGACGTCGATGTTGTCCCGCGCGATTCGTTCGTCGAGTTGCTCGGTGTTTGCTGCGGGTGGCGGAGCAGGTGCATTCTTCTGGTTCACGGTGAAGGACAGAGCGGCCGACGTCGACGAACTGAACTGGTGCGGGTCGGAGGGAATGAACTGTGCGGTGAGCGTGTGTGCGCCCAGCGAGAGCAACGAGGTCGAGAACGTGAAAGAACCGCTCGTGGTGGCGTGCTGTGCGATCTCACTCCCGCTATCGAATATCCGTATCGTTCCTGTGGCTGTGTTCGGTCGGACCGTCGCCGTGAGGGTGACCGAGCCGCCCTCGAGTATCGCCCCTGACGGCGAAGCTGACAAGACGATCGTCGTGGATGCCGCCGGAACGATCCGAAGCGTTCCCGGCTCGAAATCACCGGTGGTGACGGGTCGCCCGTCAACGGTCGACGCACGATCAAGCTCGATTTCGCTCTGATCGGAGTTGATCACGCTGATCTCGTTGCCCGCGAACGTGATTATGCCAAGGCGCACCGGTCCTCCGTCAACACCGGTGACGCCATCGTGATCGCCAGGGTCGCCGAACTGTATTCCTTTGGCATTGTCACTCACAGCTGTTGGCCCGGAGAACGTCACGTTCGAGATGCCCACCCCGACCCCCTGCGTGCTCAGTGTGTAGAACGCGATACCCGCCCACTGGTTGTTCGTCACCGAGATACCGTCGAAATGAATGTCGGACGACGATGTAGGAGTATCTTCACTCCACTTGCCGGTCACGGCGATGCCGTTCTTCGCGAAGTTGCGAACCGTGACGTCGGTGAGCGTCAACCCGTGCACGCTGTTGGCGTCGATGCCGGTTGACGTTTGCCCTCCTGCTTCGACACGCGCACTTCCGTCGACGACGATATTCTCGATCGTCACGTTCGATGTGTTGTAGATGTCTATGAGCTTGTTCCGGCCCGCGGCCGGCTGGTTGAAGACCACGGAGCCGGCTTCCCCATTGCCCACCAGGGAGACGGATTTGCGAATACGGATCTCTTCGTCATAGCTGCCTGGATTGAGGTGGACCGTTCCACCCTCGGCGACGGTGTCGATCGCGTTTTGCACCGACTCGCCCGGGCCCACCGTGATATCGCTCGGTGGCGCTTGCGCGAAGCGGTAGTCGACGCCGCCGAACGATGCGTCCCGAACCCAACCCCTGGCATCCGATGTGCCGGATCCGAGCCCCAGACCCACGCCAATGACTGTGTAGTCACTCATCTGAGCGAGATACTCGGTGAGGGTGTTGCCAATCATCGCTCCGGGCTTCGCGTAGGTGCCGATGCGCTGGCTGTTCTTCCACCCGCCGGTCTGACTCGGGCTATCGGCGGCCGTGTCTGCGCTGAGGTCAACGGTCGTCCACGTCGACCGGTCTACGAACGGTTCCCATTTGATCACCGTGTAGCACTGCCCCGGCACTGCGACGCCCTCGTCGAATGCCGGCGTACAGCGGTTCTCTGCAGTGGGTGAGTCCGGACCGTATGCCGGATCGACCGGTGTGTAGAACATCTCGATCTGAAAGTTCACATTGGCGCCGGCATAACTGTATGACGCGTCAGAGAGCAGCGCCGGAAGATCGCTCTGCGGGCGGACACCCGCACCATAGGTCTTGAGTACGCGAACCGATGCGCTGGCACTCGGCACGTCTAAGGCAAGGCTGTCGGTGCCGTTATAGGCGTCGTCGAGCAGAGAGCCGCCCTTGGAAACCTCAGAGAACCACTGCGTTGTCCCCTCTGGTGCACGGATGTCCACGATGTCGGCAGCAGTGATGTTCTGCACCGCGGGCGCGGCAGCGGCAGTCGTGCCTCCGACGACGAGGGCGCTCGCAGCAACGAGAGTAACGACTGCTGCCCTGGCCAGACCGGTTCGAGTGGGAATCAGCTGGAACATTCGGGACCTCTTCCTGACGTTGGGGTCCGGTCTGAGACACGGATGAGGAGACAACGCCTCCCCGAGAATGCACCAGAGAACACCAGATGGCAAGCAATGTAGAACCCCAGTTCGGGGGTCCCGAACATCGAAGAGGCCTTGTTCGTGTTCTCACCTCATCTGGACGTTGTCATCTCGTATGCAAGGTGAGACGGTCCGAAACAGATGAAAACGCGAGATCGATGCTCCAGCTCTGCTCGTGGGGTCAGCGCGGATCTGTGCCGAACACGTGCCGAGAGATCGCCTGGATGTCGGCATCCATATGCTCGAGCTTCACCTCGATCAGATCGAACTTGCCGTTCACCTCGGCTCGCATCCCCTCGAACTTCGCATCGAAGGTCGAGTCCATCGCTTCGAACTTTGCCTCGAACTTCGAGTCCATCGCCTCGAACTTCGAGTCCATCGCCTCGAATCTCGCGTCCATACGGTCACGCAGTCCGCCGATCGCACTCGTCAACGTGCGATTGAAAGTGGTTGTGACAATGCCGAGCATCGCGAAGATCGCTGCGGAGAAAACCGCAATAAGCACCCATACCTGGGGTTCGGTCACTTCGATCACCCTCTCATTCTCGGGCACGAGCACGGCTAATTCTAGAGGCACACGTCTCGGCTTGAGCAAGAAGAACGGCCCCTGTGGAAAACACACTCCGCGAGAAGGACCCCGGCCTGAACACCAACACCAGAAATTTTGGAATCTGTGACCCTACACGCGTCATAATCCGATCGCAATGGCATCTCTCAAGGTGAAGGCGCCTGCGCTCCCCCTTCGCGGGCCAGGCCTTCACCCAACGGCGACGCAGCCCATGTTCTTGAACCCGACAAGAGCATGGGCTGTTGCCGTCTATGCAACGGCCCATGTTCTCGGACCCGAACGGGAACATGGGCCCTCGCATTGCCAGGCTCAGCTGTGCGGCCGGCGAGTCTCGGGCGTGACGACATGGGGCACGCTACGTCGAGGAACTGCGTTACCAGGTCCACGCATCGCAGTTCGGGGTCGCCTCCGCGACCTCGACGGGCCTGACCAGAGGTGTGTGCGTGATCACCGGCTCGCGATCGCCGGACTCGTCGCCAACGAAGCCGAACTCCAGTGTTGTGCTCTCGCCGGGCGCGAGTTCCACGAAGATCCTGCTCACCGAGTACCCGTTGTCGACGGCTGGCCGGTAACCGGCCCCCGCCCCGTCTCGGATCACTCCGATGCCGGTGGATCCCAGGGCGCCATACACGGTGATCATCGTGCGGATGTTCCCCTTCTGCACCCCGAATGTTCCGGGGCCGGTGACCGCGTCGGGCAAGACGTTCGCGGCGTCGGCCGGCGCCGTGTTCGTGAGCGTCAGACCCACCGTATACAGGCCGGTTCCGTCGTCGCGGCATGATGCTTCCCCGACAGACATGCCCGTCTCAAGGTGGTAGTCCATTTTGGCGCCCGTGGCGTCGTTGAGATACAGACCGAACGGCAGATGCTCGTTATCCGGCTCTGGCAGCTCGCCGGCAAGCGTCGTCTCGGCGATAATCCCTTGCTCGGCCTCGTGTGCGCTCCACAACAGGATGCGGTGCTCTTCCCCCGCTTGCACAAGCGATTCGAGGAGTGCGCGTGGCTCGAGATCGCCCGCGGCAACCTTTTCGAACACGGCGGCGGCTGCCGCCGCAAAGAAGGCATCCTGTGCCTCAGCGTCGGGGTAACGAGCATAGACATCACTCAGCAAGAGCTGCACGGCGTTGTCTGCGTTCAGCTCGTCACCGGTCGGCAAGGTGATCGGTCCTGTGGCGCGCAGCAGATAGCTCAGCATCACAGGGTCCACGGCGATCACCCCGTCGACTTCGGCGCCCGATCTCAAGCGCCACATCTCACGAGCGAGCGACGCTGCGACGGGGAACTGCGGTGTGAGGTTGACGTCGGCCATAAACGACCCCGTGATGTCGCCGTAGAGCGCTTGGGTCTCTGGCGGCAACGATAACGGCGGGTCGAGGCGCGGAAAACTGCTCGCTGTTGCCTGCGCCGTCAGGTCGACCCGACCGGCGTCTGTTCCCACGACGGCGAGCGCCCCGGCGATGCCTCCGGTCGCTCTCAGCTCTGCAGAGTTCTGAAACATGAGCAGGTAGCTTCGTGGTCCGTCAGTCCCGAGCATCGCGGGCAGAAGCTCCGCGACTCGATGCAGTGCGCTCACGCTTTCGGATGCATCGCTGACGGCAACGGCCAATTGCTCAACACCGGAACGCACCGGGCCGATGATGTTGTCCGTAGAGATCGCCTGTGTGCGCGCCTGCGCGTCACGCAGGGCATCCGCTGCGAGCGCGACAGGCTCACGGATGCTCGTGAGCACAGTGAGATCGACAGCACCGTCTACCGGTCTCAACGCCGCGATGTCGATCCCGTCCGCCATCGTCGCGAGCGGGCCCACGGCATCGTGGGCAACGTCTCGCGCGACTGCGGATGCTTCGCGGAACGCCGTCAGGTTCGGGCCGCCACCCGGGACGATTTCTGCAACACGCCAGATGGGGTCGCTGGTCAGAGACGCCGCCTCGTCCACGTGCTCGGTGAACGTGTCGCTCAACGAAGCGACCTGCTCGGTGTCGCCGGCGACCACCGCACTCGCGAGTTCGCCGGCGAGTGGGATGGCGGCCTCAAGCGAGCTCTTCGCCATCAGGCCCCGGATTGCGATCCACGCGCCAGCGGCAAGGATCACGACAACCAGACCGAGAACAACCCACAGCCAAATCCGTCGCTTGCGCTTGTTCGCCCGCGGACGATGACGAAGTGCGGCTTCAGACGACATAGGCCTCATTCAACCAGAGAGCGCGGAGAAAACCGTGAACACGGCTGGTGAAGCACCGTACGATGGCGGCATGGGTGATGCGCGGCGACAACATACCAGGCTGCCACCGCACAAACTGTTCATCCGAATCGGGTTCGGACTCGTCGCCACGATCGTCACCTGGATACTCGTCGGCCTGCCGCTTTTCGTATTTCCGCACACAGACGAACCACGCAAGGTGGATGCGATCATCGTGCTCGGTCCGTCGAAGTACGGAATGGAATATGCGGAGAACCTGATGGATCAGGGGCTCTCTGGCAATCTTGTGATCTCAAGCAGTCGAGAAGATGGCGAATACGTGTCTGAAGCGTGCTCAGCTCGACGCCCCTATGCGGTCACCTGTTTTGCCCCCGATCCTGGAACGACTCAGGGTGAGGCGCGTGCCATCGCAGGACTCGCACTAGAAAACGGCTGGACCGAGGTCGCTGTCGTGACGATCGTCACCCACGTGAACCGCGCTCGGCTCATCATCGGCCGGTGCTATACGGGAACGCTGAATGTCTATGCCTACGCCCGCCACCTCAGTCTCGGATATTGGGTGCAACAGTATGTTTATCAGACGGGTGCGTTTGTTAAAGCGCTCGGATGGACAAGTTGCTGATTGATCGAATGCCCCGCTCCTTACAAAGTATCGAGAAGAGGCTGAACAGATCTTTCGATTGGTACATTGATTTCCGCCGTAGCTTTCGCTTAGGCGATGATCTTTTCTCAGCGCTCAACATCACTACTAAGTGGAAAAGGATGCATTGGTGACCAAACGAGTAATGCTCTATTACCCGTTCTTTCCGATATACCGGTTAGCCATTCTTGAGGCACTCGACGCTAGGCCAGGGTCGGATTTTTCGTTCTATGGTGGGACAACTGGCAGAGCGTCCATCAGGAGTCTCACTCGAGAGGATTATGCGAACCTAAATGAAGTTCGGGTCCGGCGGATGGGACCTCTCAGTTGGAACAAGTCAGTGATTCGCCTGGCTTGGAGTTCTCGTTTCGATGTCGTGATCATTGCACCCGCAACAACGTCACTATCTGTATGGGGCGTATTACTCGCCGGGGCTGTCAGAAGGAAACCAACTTATCTTTGGGGACAGTGTGGCAAACCGGGAGACCGTAGTCTGAAACGCTACGTCCAGGAGATTATGAATCGTCTAGCGACGGGCCTCCTCGTGTATGGCGAATCCGAACGGCGCGCAGCGTGCGAGTTGGGCACGCAATCATCTAAAGTGCACGTAGTCCGGAACGCTGTCGAGCATCAAGGAAGTGCCGGCAGATTGTCCGACGTAGAGCTTACTGCCCGGGCGCGAAGACGAGGGATAGGACGTTCTACAAAACCCGCTTCGTTTCGCCTCCTCTACGTCGGCAGAGTGACGACATCCAAACGCCTGGATTTGCTCTTGGATGCAATGTCGCAACTCCTGCCGGCTCATCCAGATATCGAAGCAACGATAGTCGGCGAAGGCGACGCCCTTGAGTCTTTGCGTGAGCGGGCGGCCCGAGAGGAACTCCCGATTAGGTTCCTAGGAGCAATCCATGACTCCAACGAGCTTGAGGGAGTTTTCGAAAACGCAACTCTCGTTGTGGCACCAGCCGCAATTGGTCTACTCGCCGTTGACGCCCTGCAGTATGGGGTACCTGTGGTCTATCCGGACAGCCCTATGAGGAATGGTCCCGAGACAGAGGCTTTGACAGAAGGCGTGAATGCTCTTTCCTTCGACCCCACCACCCCGGATGCGCTTGCCAGTGCAGTCGAAGAATGGCTTCACAAAATGAGCGATGTGGATGTCGACAGTTTCGTCTCCAGCGTTCGTGAAGCGCTCGACCTCTGGTCAGCAGCCAACGTCGCTCGATCGATTCAGGATGCAATCTTCGACGAGGTATGAAGAGAAAGCGATCGACGACGCGATTAAGTCCACAGATCAAGAGGAAAGGCGTTCTCAAGGGAACTGCGATTCCAATCGCTCAGGCCAGTTCCTGACGGGCGAAAACCGACGGTCAATCGTATGGCGTCGTCGAAGTCTAGGGCTGGCGGGTAGTCGTCTCTCCCCGTTCCGAGGTAGTAGTCCTCATACTTCACGGGGGATTCCTCTCGACTCTTCGTCCAGATCGCCGGTATCCCAAACGCTTCTGCAAGGATCACCCCGTGAAGTGAAGAAGCAACAATAACTTCACTTTGAACGATCGCGGAGATTACCGCCTCTACCTTGGCACGAGGATCTATAAAGTCAGGGTGGTTTGCATATAAGTGCCTATCCCGAAAGTTCGGCACTACTCCAAGCCTTCGCGTTTTCGCCTCAGCCGTCTTTTTCCATTCGGGGAAGAGCCATGGCAACAACAGCGCGGGATCGCCATATATCTCAGGAACGTCGATGCCACGAGCCTGAAGAAACGCCCGAGTTCGCGGTCCCCGTACAGCGCGGACGTCAAGCGAGGAAAACCGATATGCATCGGCTCTCACTTTTCCATTAACACCTGAACCCCAAACGGTGTCTCCAGTCGATGCAAGGTGAATTATCGAGCCAACAGTCAACACTCGCGATGAGCCTTCGGCCCGAACCCTCGTTTCGTGATGATCGCGAAGAGTTCGCTCGACGATCATAGGACCTAAGAGATCTCCAAAGTTGTTAACTCTTGATCTGAATGGCATGCGGCTTAGAGGGAAACGACGCCCGTTCCATCGAGGATTCCAATGAACGACCTCTATGCCTCCCACTTTGGCGCTATTCAAATCGCTCGCCGCACAAACGCATATACCGTGCGAATGTCACCCCGTACTGAACGGAACAACACATACATACCTCCGTAGAATATAGCCGCCACAAGAACCAGGAGTAGCAAGAGCAAGACGCCGTCCCCCACTAGCGGAGTAAAGCCAATGGCTGTTATGGACACTGCTCCGAACATCGCAACGTGTGTGACCAGAGGGCGCATCGTTGCTTGCAGCAATGGACGGACGCGTATTCCGATCTTTGGCACCGCGATCGCACTCAGCACAACCCAGTTCATGGCTAATCCAAGGGAAACGGCGATGGCGACGCCATGAAGACCAAACTGCACTCCTCCGATTAACAATGCAATCATAAGCAACCGCGTAAAGAATGCGTATCGGAGCTGAATACTTGTCTGGCCTGTTGCCAGAAACGCCCAATAGTAGACATACCCCAGTACCTGAAAGACACCCCCGACGGCAAAGATCGGAAGTATCTGGGCAGCGGGCAGCCAGTCTCGTCCCAATATGGTGGTAACGATTGGAGTACCGGCTGCCGACACGAACACCAATACGCTCACAACCCCGTACATGAGTACGAGCTGGGCGTTCCTAAGGTACTGGCCGAGAACGCCGAGATCCTTCTGATGCCGAGATAAAAGCGGCAGCATGACTCGCGTCAGCGGTCCCATAGCTTGTTGAATTGGTACCTTAAACAGTTGGAAGGCACGGTCGTAATATCCCAGCTGAGTTGCCCCCAGGAAGCGACCAATGAGGACTGAATCAATACTCGAACTCAGGTAGTTGAGCACCTGCACAGCAAAGGTGTTGACACCGAAATGAACGAGCGACTTCATCGGGACGCGTCGGGGAAAGCTTGGAACCCATCTACTCGAAGCCGCAAGACACACGAGCGTCGCCACCGGGACCAGCGCAGTTTGCGCCACCAGAGCCCAAACTCCGAAACCCGCAATTGCCATCAAAATGGCAAGCGAAACCGCGACGAATTGAGCCAGTACGTCTGCAATAGCAAGGAGCCCAAAGCGCAAGTTCCGCGCCGCATCTGCGGTGAACTGAGGAGTAAGGGACTGTATGAAGAACGCTGCGGAGAGTGCCCAGACAATGGGCTGTATCTGCGTATAGCCGTAAAAACTAGCAATCAGCCCTGCACTGAGCGCTAGTGCTGATCCACCTGCTAGACCCACCCCCGCGTTTATCCAGAACAAGTTGCTTCGTTGATAGTGTGAAATCGATGCTGCTTGAATGGCTGCCGTCGAAAACCCCAGATCAGCAACGATCGCGGCGACTCCAATGATCGCCGCGACCATTCCGACAAGCCCGAACTCCGCTGGGCTCAGCAAACGAGCGAGCACCATGATCCCCGTCATTTGGATGGCGAACTTGATCGCCTGTCCGATTAGTGCAACCTTCGCACCGCGTGCGGCCGAATCGCCGAGCGTCATATGCGCGTCTCTTCGAATGTCATTCGATGACCCGATTGCGTGACGAGTGTCCTAGCAGCGACAGGTCGAGAGATACAGCCTGGTGCACGCGTGCGACTCGATCCTTCACTGCGTACCGTCGCGTTGCGTAGACACATTCATAGACGCTCCTGTGGAGCTGACCGATCACTTTCCACCTTCGCCTGCTCAATTCTGGTGGTCTCACCTTGCGCTTATGTGCTTTGCTGAGAGCGATCTGGATATCAGCGGGTTGCAGGGGCGCTCCGAAGAGGCTGACCCAGTCCTCGCCAACTTCATCTCGAAGCGGTCTAGTCGAAAAACTATCTGGTACCAAAATGGGTGTTTCATTGCTGAGCGCCAACAGCGCCACTCCAGAGTTGTATATTGCCGGATACGGCAACACGACTAGTTCAGCCGAATCTATTGATCGCTCGACTTCTGCATCTGACAAATACTCGAAACGAAGTTCGATGCGCGGGTCGTTCTCGGCGCGATCTACGAGTTGCCGCTTGTACTCTTCGTCTGAGGAGAAACCCAGTACGCGCAATCTAACGTCTTTGTCGTCTAACTTGCGAAAGGCATCTATGAGGTATTCAAGCCCTTTGTAAGGACGAACTTGCCCAATACAGACCACAGTTGACAATGAACTGGCGCGATCTCCCTCCGGTTCAACAAGACGATCCGTGACACGTGGGTACGTGCCATGCAAGATGGTCACTCCCACTAGCGGATTATTGGTAACCGACTCGTTCAAGTAGATCGAGTACGTGTACATCCTTGCCAAGCTCCCGACTTGCCATCGAGTTATTCGGCTGACAGATTCATGGGGAGCGAGGTTGTGCACTGTGTAAACGATGAGCGTCTTTTGAAGCCAAAATCTCGCCAGCAGCAACGACCCCAATATCGACTTCACCAAAGTACGAAAGAGATTCGAACCCCTAAAGAGATTCTCCGGCCAGTGAACGTGAAAAATATCGTAGGTGCCGAAAAGCGCCTTGCTCCAACTGAAAAGCTCAACTTCAACATCTGCACCCTCAACTGCATGGTAAAGATGCTGGGTAAAGGGGTTCGCTCGCTGCCCGCCTCTTTGAAAGGACATGAGCACCCTCAAACGCGCCCTCGGCTCGGCGCTCACGCGCGGAGGCTCCCCTGTGTCTCACCCTGATGTTCAGCCTTACGTCGAGCAGTTTCACCCATATGCTTCTGTGGACGCAGCTGTCGGTCCAGTATGCCGAAAATAAACATGAACAGGCATAGCATGAAACCGTTTAACATACCCCACCCGGTGGCAAGCACGATTACGAGCCCGGGGCAGGCGAAGAGTAGTGTTCGCGCAAATCCGCTTTGATCTGAACTCACCACGACCCCGCGTGCAGCTCGCCACGCTACCTTTGCGAATGGCACAAAGAGGATCACGCCAAGCACGAGGCCTAGTTCCGCAATCGCCAGCAAGAAGGCATTATGTACTGGAAACCCGCGAGCTGTAGTGATGTCCCAGCTACCTACAACCTCCACGTAGCTGTTTGGACCCACCCCCTGCCAAAGAGTCTGCGACATTTGTTCGAATGCGGCCAAGCTCAATTGAGGCCTAATCGTGCCCTCTGGATCATCTAAAAACCTCTGAAGGAATGCGTCTCCAAATATGAACGCAGCGATGACAAGTGCGCCGAGGAGGAGAACTCGTCTACCTATGCCGAGTGATGAGGATGCGAAAAGGAGAGATCCAAGTATCAAGATCAAGACAGCGGCCATGTTTGCTCGTCCTAGCGTGAGTGCTGTCAGAACAACAGCCAACAAGACTCCGGTCAAGCCCCATGCCCGCACGTTCCGCGTTTTCGACATAGCGAATGGCAGTAGCACGATCAAAATGAGAAACGCGATTTTCCCAAGCGTTCCCGAATTACCGACCGTGCCGAAGATGCGTCCGTTCTCGACCTCGCGGGTTGTTCCAGACACGATTCCTGGTAATGGAATTCCGACGAGCTCGAGAACGGAGACGCCCAACTGAATTACGAGGAAGCTCACTATGAGTTTCGGCCAGATCACCGCTCGAGAAGAGTGTGGGTCCAACCCCTTTGAGAGCTCAAACCCTATTGCCCAGAACAGAAAAGCACCTATGTAGTGCGTGAATCCGGCTAGGTGCAAGTTCGAGGTGTCCCACACAAAAACAAAACAAAACACCATGCCGAGCGCTATAACCACGAACGGTAGCGGGATTCTGATCCCTCTCCTACTTGTCATGAAATAGGCAACCGCGATGAGCGCCACACCTTGAAAGAGGGTCAGCCCAACGTGCGACGTTGAGATGCCAACGTGGGGATTCTCCCCTCCCTCGACTGAAATCAGATTACGAGGAAACACGAGAAGGCTGAACAACGACAAGAACAGCAGGCACTTTTCCCAGCCAAATCTGCCGATCAAAAGAGGCGCAATGATAAGGAGAGCGACCGCCGATGAGGTGAGAAACAATGCCATCATGAGCAATCCGAGTAGGTGATCGAAACTCTAGCCATATCTAGCTACTCCGACGAATTGCTAACCGAGTATGGTGCGTTTGCGCAGTGCTACGGATGAAGGTCAGTACACGCGCTGAGGAGTCTTTGATTCCATACTCGGCAGGAGCCGTGCCCCGGGAGGACCCATTCTTCTCTGAGAGGACGATATGAACCGCGTCAAGCACAGCATCTGCGAGCACACTCGCTGTGATGATAGACCCCGTATCAAGCGCTTCCGGCCGCTCGATAGCATCTCGTAGCGTGACAGCCGGGAACCCGAGCAACGAGGACTCCTCTGAGATCGTGCCACTGTCCGAGAGCACGAGCTTGGCGTTCTTCTGCAGGTTGACATAGTCGTGAAACCCGAATGGCGCATGGAACGTGATGCCGCGTTTCGAATCCGCACTCTGCTCTTCAAGCCTCTTCCTGGTCCGCGGATGAGTCGACACGAGCACGGGTACCGAATATGTTTCAGCCAAGGCCTGAAGAGACTCGAGTGCCTGCCGTAGCCGTTCAGGGTTGTCGACGTTCTCTTCTCGATGAAGGCTGACAAGAAAGTACTCACCGCGAGTCAGGCCGGCACGAGAGAGAACATCGCTGGCATCTATCTGCGAGGCATTCTGCTCGAGAACTTCACGCATCGGTGAACCTGTCAGGAGAATCCGGGACGGGTGAATGCCCTCCGCAAGCAGGTTGCGGCGAGCATGCTCCGTGTAAACCAGGTTGTAATCAGCAACGTGATCAACGAGGCGACGGTTCGTTTCTTCTGGGACGTTCTCATCGAAGCTACGGTTGCCGGCTTCCATGTGGTAGACCGGCACTTTCATTCGCTTCGCGATCACAGCCGAAATACTGCTGTTCGTGTCGCCCAGAATCAACATGGCATCGGGACGTTCTGTGAGAAGAACCTCTTCAGTCTTCGCGAGGATCGAGCCCAGGACCTTGCCCAACGACGAGGTGTCTGCCTCGAGAAAGTGGTCGGGCTTGCGCAGGCCGAGGTCTTCGAAAAAGACCTCGTTGAGCTCGTAGTCGTAGTTCTGCCCGGTGTGCACAAGAACGTGGTCCGTGAATTCGTCAAGACGTTTGATCGTCGCCGAGAGCCGAATGATCTCTGGCCGCGTGCCGACGACCGTCATCACCTTGAGTCGTTTCGTCATGCGTGCACTGCCTCCGGGATCGTATCTGGAGCTTGAGAGTTGAAGATGTCGTTCGTCCAGAACGATGTATAGAGCGTGTCTGCACCGACATTCGTTATGTTGTGACTCCACATCGTCGGCATGTCCACCGCAACCGGTTCGTCGCCCGTCACCTCGAACGAGAACACCTCGTCAGTGAAGATCTTACGCAGAGCTATCGTTGCGGTGCCCGAGAGGACGGTGAATCGCTCGATCTTGCGGCGGTGAAAGTGGTCTCCCCTGGTGATTCCAGGCACAGTTGTGGAAAATGATGACTGGCCCGGCCCACCATGTGAGCGAATCACCTCGAAGAACGAGCCTCGTGCATCCGCATGGCGAGCCAGCCGCACGGGCGCCTGACCGGGAAAGGTGTAGGACCGATAGGTGTTGAAGAGATTCCGATCGAATGGTGTCGACACATCGGGTATCTCTCCCCTTCGGTATGTTTCAGCCATTCTCGATAGCCTTCGAAGCAGCCCGCTCACAGTCTCTGCAACCTGCAGCTCTCTCGCACGCGAAAGATCAACCGCGCCGATGAGAAGATCCGCGGCATCCTGTGCATGGAGAAGCGACAGCTCCTTGTCGTCTTTGACCTCGGGCTCCTGCCCGTCGGCAAGCAGATGGCTGAAGGTCGCTGTCACGGCGTTATAGAAGGGGCGCCCATGCTCTCCGAACAGATTGGGCAGATGAAGGTCAGAGAATTCTGCCCCCATTTGTGCCGCAGCTTCGCTCAGGATGCCGGCTGCCGCTTGTTTCGCGTCGCCATAAACAGATCCGTTGTCTGCCTGGGTGGAGTTCGCGAAGACAATCTCTGCCGGTGCCTGAGGCGCACGGAGCAGTGCCTGCGCGAGTTGACGAGCGAATTGGATGTTCCCGTCACGCACTTCGCCGTCAGTTCCGCGGTTCACTCCCGCGAGATGGATCACCCGTGTCGATCCAGAGACGACAGAGCTTGCTGCATCCAGGTCGAAGAAATCACCGACCGAGAGCATCCGTGCATCTACGCCCTCTTCGCGCAGCGCAGCTCGCGTGTGCCAGCCGAGAAACCCTCGGCCTCCTGTGAGAACGATGCTCCTCTCCGGCATCACGCAACCTCTTGTGCTGCGATCCCTGCGGCGGCGAGCTCCTCGCGGACCTCCGGCAACGTCAAAAGCAGCTCTTCCACGTCACGCACGTCCATCCGCTCCACGGTGTGTGAGTCGTAGTCGTCAAACCTGCTCTGCTTCACGTCGCCTTCCTCGAAGTAGACGTTGTAGTTGAGATCGCGTTTGTCGGCTTTGATCCGGAAATAGTCGCCCATGTCGTGAGCCCGCGCGAGCTCTTCGCGATTGGCGAGCGCTTCTGACAGCTTCTCAGCGTGGCGTGTGCCGATCACCTCGACCTTCGCCGACGACTGAAAGAGGTTGATGACCGCCTGGGCGAGGTCGCCGACCGTGCACGCCTTCGCTTTCCGAATGAAGAGGTCGCCCTGATCGGCGTTGTGGAAAGCGAACTCGACCAGGTCGACCGAATGAGCGAGTGACATCATGAACCGGGTCATATCTGGGTTGGTGACGGTGAGGTTCTTGCCTGCCTTGAGCTGACGGATGAAGAGCGGAATGACCGAACCGCGAGAGTACATCACGTTTCCGTATCGCACGCACGAGACTGTCGTCTCTGCGTTCGGGTTGTTCAGCCCGTGTGACTGCGCCACCTTCTCCATCATTGCCTTGCTCATGCCCATGGCGTTGACCGGGTAGACCGCCTTGTCCGTGCTCAAGCACACGACCGATGACACGCCAGCCTGGTCGGCAGCGCGGATAACGTTCTCGCTACCCATCACATTGGTTCGGACGGCTTCCATGGGAAAGAACTCGCACGAGGGAACCTGCTTGAGTGCAGCAGCATGAAAAACAAAATCGACGTCACGCATCGCTCGCTCGACGCTCTGCAGGTCACGGATATCGCCCACATAGAAGCGCACGCGTGAATCGCCGACCTCATGGCGCATAAGATCCTGTTTCGCTTCATCCCGGCTGAGAATCCGGATCTGCTCGACACCGGTGGTTGCCAGGAGTTTCTTGGCAACGGTGTGGCCGAACGATCCCGTACCTCCGGTGATGAGAACGCGCTTACCTTCGTAGACATTCATCGAATATTCCCTTTCGCTGATACGACCGAAGCCATCAGGTTCTCGATGGCGTCCACTCCACGCTGCCGAGACATGTGATCGGCATAGAAGACCTGGGCTCGAGCCCCCATCTCACCTCGTTCTGATTCGCACATCGAATATGCATCGCGAAACGCCCGTGCAAGCGACTCGACCGATTCGGGTCGAGCGACGATCCCGAGCCCATTTTCAACGATCAGTTCCGAAACATCCCCGGGCACAGATGAGATGACCGGCATTCCAAGCGAGAGGCTCGACTGCAGCTTGGACGGTATGGTTCCACGAAATATTGCCAGATCTTTCAACGGGACGAGTTGAAAATCCGCACGCTCGAAGTATGTGGACATCGCCGATGACTTGACGCGTCCATGAAAAGTGACGTTGTTGATTCCCCGTTTCTCCACCAGGTCGTGAAGCTCTTTTTCTACTACGCCAGAGCCGACGATATCGAGCTGAAATCCTGGCAGGTCCTTCACACTGTCGGCAGCGAGTATTGCCGTTTCCAGATCCTGAAGGTGTCCGAGATTTCCTGCGTATAAGACACGAAGTGTTCCATGCATTCTCTCTTCGCGCGATCGCCGCTTCTGAACGCTCTCGTCTGCCCAGTTGAAAATTGTGTGAAGGCGTTCCGGAGGAACGCCTCGTCGAGCGAGGAGCTGAGCCATAGAAGGGGCAATAGCTATGGTCGCAGCTGCCTTTTGGTACGTCGCACGCAACCAGGGTTGGAGTACTGCCCCGACCGTTCGAGCAGCGAACGGCGGCAACATCGAGGAGCTCGTTATGGACTCGGGCCACAGATCTTGGATATGGAGCACAAAAGGAACGCCGCGAAGCCTCCACCACCATCTCGGCGCGATGGTCGCCGTCATCTGGGTGGCGTAGACGTAGACGACATCCGCACCCGATACGAATCGCGATGCGAGAAACGCACCCAAACCGAATGAGAGGTAGTTGATGGCGCGAAAGAGAGGGTTCGTCGAGTGACTAACGACAATCGGTATTCTCTTCACCCGGACAGCGCCGTCCTCTTCCCGATGCGCGAGGCGCTGTGAATAGCCTGCATAGATGCGACCATCGGGATAATTGGGAAAAGCGGTCACAACCCGCACCGCGTGACCTCGCGCCGCCAGCTCGTGTGCAAGAGCATGCGGAATCGGCACGGGTTCCGGTGGGTAATACTGCGTAACGATCACGATTCTCACTTCGCCGGCACACCTTTCACGGTTGCGCCTCGAGGCACGTCACGAACTACGCATGCGCCTGCTCCTATTCGGCTGTCTTCTTCGACGGTGAGCCCCTGGAGGACTACGGCAGCCGCACCGACAAGTACTCGACTCCGGATCGTCACATCACCAGATATCGTCGATCCCGGGTTTACCGAAACGAAGTCCCCGATAGCGGAATCGTGCCCCACGATCGCCCCCGGGTTCACATGGACATGAGCACCGAGCGTGACGTTCGTCGATACTTGCACACCGGCGCAGACGACGGTCCCTTCGCCCAGAGTCGTTTGAGATCCGAGGGTGGCAGTCGGGTGGACCGCAACCGCGGCACATCTGCCCGCGGCAGAGCAGGCCGCAGCGACTTGACTGCGCACCTGTGGATTACCGATCCCGATCAGGAACGTAGACTGATCATCCGTATCCAACCATTCGCTCACGGAGCCCAGATACGGAATATCTCTTTGAGCGAGCCGTTCGAGGTTCAACCTGCTGGGCTGATCGTCGACGACGCCGCGAACGCTGACTGTTGTGTCACGCAAGTTCATTGCGGCAAGCACGTCGAGCACTTCGCGCCCAAACCCTCCAGCGCCGATCACCACTACATCGTTTCTCAATTCGGTTCGCCCAATGATTGGTTCCCGCGAAACTCGGGCATCGTGGCATGGCCTGGCGACGTGACTCCTCGACGTCGCATCACGTTGCCGACAGTAGCGCTGATCAATCTCAGGTCCAACGCAAAGCTCTGCCTGTCTACATACTGCACATCCAGGCTGAGTCGCTCTTCCCAAGGAAGTTCGTTCCGGCCGTTCACCTGCGCAAGCCCCGTTATGCCAGGTCTTACTTCATGCCTGCGCGCTTGCTCAATTGTGTATCGGTCCATGTATTCAGTGAGGAGTGGTCTCGGGCCAACCAAACTCATATCTCCCTTGATGACGTTGGCCAAGGTCGGAATTTCGTCGAGACTAGTCGAACGGAGGAATTTGCCAAGATTTGTCAACCTGTCCTCATCGGTCACGAGCCCGCGCGCACGATCTATGTCCTTCATCGTCCGAAACTTCACAAGCACGAACACTCGGCCATGCCTGCCCGGACGTCGCTGGCGAAAGAGAACCGGTCTCCCCAGGTTTGTCGCAATAGCGATTGCGATGACAGCTTGCAGGGGAAGAGAAAGAACGTATGCGAGGGTCGCAAGCACGATGTCGAAGGAACGTTTGATGAGCGGATACAGCATGCGGGGCCGTTCTGCGTTCATGCCGTGTGTCCGACGAAGCTGGTGATTGCGTCCCCGATGAGGTTGATCTGCTCCGCGGTCAATGCAGACCCGCTCGGCAGCGTGACCGCCGTCTCGAACAGGTGCTGAGCGGATCCGTTGATCGTCGCAGGCGCATCGGCGAACACCGGCTGCAGATGCATGGGCTTCCAGAGCGGGCGGCTTTCGATGTTCTCCTCGGCGAGCGCTGCGCTGAGGTCAGCGGCTCGCCAACCTGCGACCTCTTCGTCGACGACAATCGAGGTCAGCCAGAAATTGTCTTCGTCGTCGAACCCGTCGCCGAAAACCGTCACGCCATCGACGTCGGCGAACAGCCGCTTGTAGCGATCTCGCAGAGCCCGCCGCTTGGCGATCATCTCGTCGAGCCTGCTCAACTGGGCGCGGCCCAGTGCGGCGAGCAGGTTGCTCATGCGGTAGTTGTAGCCGATATCGGTGTGCTCATAGTGCGCAACCGGCTGGCGCGCCTGGGTCGCTAGATAGCGCGTATGCTGGGCCAGCTCTTCGTCGTCGGTGAGCAGCATTCCGCCACCCGAGGTCGTCATGATCTTGTTTCCGTTAAATGAGACGATCGATGCTCGCCCGAACGAACCCGCCGCTTTGCCCCTGTGGGATGCGCCCAAGGATTCAGCGGCATCCGACAGGACAGGGATTCCGAACTCGTCGGCGATGGCGAGAACCGCCGCGTAGTCGACGGCCTTGCCCAAGAGGTCGACCGGAACGATAGCTGTCGGCATCCGCCCGCGCTCGCGATACTCCTCGAGCGCCCGCCGCAGGAGCACGGTATCCATATTGCCCGTCGCCGCATCGCAATCGATGAAATGCGGAGTCGCACCGACATAGGTGATGGCGTTCGCCGTCGCGGCGAACGTCATCGTCGAGGTCACAACGACATCACCTCGCTCGACGCCCAGACCGAGCAGTCCCAGGTGGAGTGCTGCGGTGCCCGAACTCAGCGCGACGGCATGCGAGACCCCCACACGCTCAGCGAGCTCCCTCTCGAACGCGTCGACATCTGGCCCCAGAGGCGCGATCCATCCGGATCGAATGGCCGCGATGACCGCTGCTTCTTCTTTCTCCCCCACATCGGGAGAAGACATATAGATGCGTTCGCTCACTCCGTCGGGGCCTTCTGGGGAGCACTGCCCGAAGCACTGGCAGCGACGAGCCCGACCACACTCGTGTCATTGTTGCGCGGGACTGAGAGCATCCGTTCCTTCCAGATTCTGATGTCGAGCAGCTCGGGAGGCGTTCCCTCGACGCGAGCGTGCGAGATCTTGGGATGCCGGGGGCGAACGTCTGTCTCGTTCGCACCGATGAGGTCCTCGTGCAGTTTCTCGCCCTCACGCAAACCGGTGAACACGATCTCGATGTCTTTGCCAGACATCGCGATCATGCGCTCGGCGACGTCGAGAATGCGAACCGGCTCACCCATGTCGAGGATGAGCACTTCACCCGGTTCGCCGATGCCGCCCGCCTGAACAACAAGCTGGCAGGCCTCGGGGATCGTCATAAAGAATCGTGTGATATCGGGGTGGGTCACGGTGAGCGGACCACCAGCCTCGATCAGCGACTTGAACGTCGGAAGCATCGAACCACGGCTGCCGATCACATTGCCAAAGCGCACAGACAGGTAATTCTGCCCGGTCTCGCCCGCCATCCACGCGGTCAGCTTCTCGGCAGCCCGCTTCGAGTGCCCGAGCACACTCGTGGGATTCGCCGCTTTGTCTGTCGAGATGTTGACGAATGTTGTGACGCCGGCGGAGCGGGCGGCGTTGAGAACGTTGAGCGTGCCGAGCACATTGGTTTTCCACGCTTCGTCTGGATACTGCTCGAGCATCGGGAGATGCTTCAGTGCGGCTGCGTGAAAAACGACATCCGGGCGTCGTTCGGAAAAGATCTTCTGAAGACTCGAAACGTCACGGATGTCGGCGAGCACAACGTCTTTCGTGTGAAGGAGGCCGTGCCCGTCGATCGACAGTTGCACACCCTGCAGACTTGTCTCGTCACGGTCGAGCATGATGAGCTCGAGAGGGTTGTATTTGGTGATCTGCCGGCACAGCTCGGCCCCGATCGAGCCCCCTGCTCCCGTTACGAGAACGCGCTTGCCCTCGAGGTAACCCGCGATGGTCTCGACCTCGGTGTCGACGGGCTGGCGCCCGATCAGGTCTTCGATCGAAAGCTCGCGCAAGTCGGAGACCCGTGTTTTGCCCTCGAGAAGATCTTCGAAGGGCGGAAGAACCGACACGCGAACGCCCACCTCGGTGGCGGCATCCGACACCCGACGGATGAGCGACGCATCGGCGCGGCCGACGCAGATGACAAGATCCGTAGCCCTCGTCTTCTTGACGACACGTTCGAGATCGGCCGAGGTCCCCATCACGAGCACCCCTCGTATCTGCAGGTTGCCCTTGCCCGGGTCGTCGTCGAGCAAGGCCACGGGGCGATATTTCGAGTGGGGATCGGTGAGCATGCTGCGGATCAGGGTCTCGCCGATGTATCCAGCACCATAGACGATGGTTCTGCGAGCATTCTCGCCCGGCTTGCGCCGGTGCTCGGTGACCAGTCGTCTGACATAGCGAAGCCCGCACATGCCCACAATGGCCATCGGCAGAGCGATGATCCCGGTGCTTCGGGGAATGCCCCAGTCGATGCCGAAAAAGATGACGAACAACGCGGTCACAGAACCGACGACAAGGGCCGAATACACGACCGCGCGCACCTCTTCGAAGGTTCCGTAGCTGTAGCGACCGCTATAAAGACCGAACACGAGGCCGACGGAGAAGTGCAGGAGCGCAGCGCTCAGGCCGACGATCGCGATGGCTGCCCAGCCCACTCGCTCGAACGCGAAGTCGAAGCGGAACAGTTCGGCGAGGGTCAACGTGATGACCCATACAAGAGCGTCCAGGCCGAACTGCGATGCGTAGCGCAGGTTGAAATCGGATACCGGTCCGTGAGCTCTTCGTTGTGTCTCGCTCACGAGAGCACCTCGCGAATCGCCCGTTGTGAGCCGCCGCGTGAAACACCCTCGAACACGCGCTCATCTGCGACGCCGAACGTCGGTTGTGCCGCTCCTACATGCATTCTGGATACCCCGAAACATCCATCTGCTAGATACGCACACCACGAAATGCAGCGCGCTCTCCAGATTAGCCCCGCAGAAAGCGCGAGCGCCAATGCCGCGTCATGAACTGTTCATAAAGACCGGGTGCCGCAACCACGACGTGGGCTGTGGATGTGAGCGAAAAGTCCACGGCTGCAGGCGGAAAGGACCGTGGATAGACGGCTGACCGATGCGAAACCGTCGTCCCCTGGATTGGGGGCGGTCCCGACGGGCTCGACCAACGGGGCGGGCTACAGCGCAGCGCGAATGGCGCGGACTGCGCCCACCCTCTCCATCAGCGTCTTGAGAAGCCGACGCCTGTCGATCGTGCGCAGCGCAGCCGAGGCCTCTGTGACGGCCCCGGCGAAACGCGTGAGCGCGACGTCGAACTCGGCTCGGGTGATGCTGTCGTCGACGGCGAGCGTGGTGAGGCGAGGAAAGCGACGCCCGAGCAGCCTGCCGCTCAGGTCGCCGAACGCCTCGGCCACAAGCGGGTTGCGCCACGACGAGAGCCGCCAGCTCTCTGACGAGGTGACCTGCCCGCCGTGCACCCGATAGATGAGCCCGGGAGCCGCCAGGCGCCCGAGCTTCGCCCCGGTCAGAGCGAGACGGATCCAGAGATCGTAGTCCTCTGCAGGAACCGCCCGGTAGCCACCGACGGCCTCGATCGCGTGACGGCGGGCCAGCATCGTCGGGTGGGCCACCGGATTGGTGAGAAGCAGGTGGTACGGAAACACATCGGGGGCGAGCGCGATCGGAGCGTTCGGCTTCAGCCGCGATCCAGGAGTCCATTCGACGACAGTCGTGAACACGACATCCATGGTGCGCACCGCAGACAGCTGTCTGCGAAACCGAGCGGGAACGCACACGTCGTCGGCATCCATCCGGCCCACGAACTCACTGTCGCTGTGCTCGAGCAGACGGTTCAGACCCCCGGCCACGCCGAGCGGCTGCTCCGAGCGGATCACGCGCAGGCGACGATCGTCGATCCGCCCGAGCACGGCAGGTGTGCCGTCGTCACTCGCGTCGTCGAAGACGAGCAGTTCGCTGTCGCGTGGCATCACGCGCAGTGCCGAGTCGATCGCGCGCCGCACCGTGCCCGCGCCGTTGCGCACGGGAACCAGAACACTCAGGCGCGGCACGTCACCGATCCGTCCACGTCACCGATCCGTCCATGTCATGGTCCCTCCACGTCACTGGCTCGTCCAGCCACATGCCACGTCACGGGCTCGGTCGTGTCACAGTCCACGACCGCTTCGATTCACCAGGCGAACCAGCAAGGTCGGCGGCGCCAGGCGAAGCGCCACGGCGAGCGCCGCATAGGCGCGCAACTGTCGCGGATCATGGCGGATAGCGACCTGCGCCCAGCGACGAGCCGCATAACGGTGACCGACGGCGGCGAGCGCGAACGCGATCTGCCCCTCGATGCGAGCCGAGCCCCGTCTCGTCGATGCGAACTCCGGATGCTTCTTCAAGAGATAGGCCAGGCCGCGGGCGATTCCCTCCCACCGCTCAGAGAAGAACGACGCGCGGTTCCAGTGGATCACCACAAGCGGCTCGACCACGCTCAGAACGTGCCCGGTCCGCGCCGCGCGCAGCAGCAGGTCGTAATCTTCGCCATACGACGCCGGCAGCTCTTCATCGACCAGACCGATGCCGTCGAGCAGGTCTGCCCGCCGAAGCAGAAACGATGACGGGTGGATCTCGGTGATGCGGGACTCGAGCAGATCGGCGAACTCCGCCCGCCGCGGCGGAAGCCGATCGTGGGTCGCCCCCGTCGTCTGAATGCGGATGCCCGTTGCGATGAGCGACGCCCCGGGGTCGTCGTCCCAGGCCTCGACCTGGCGCCTGAGCTTGGTCGGCAACCACTCATCGTCGTCATCGCAGAAGGCGACGAGCGGATGCCGTGCGGCCATGATTCCGGTGTTCCGGCCGCCCGCGAGTCCGGGGGTCCGCTCGTTCCGCACCGTGTGCAGCTCGGCCCCCGGCGGCACAGCGATGTCGTTCAACGGGTCGACATCGATCTGGTCGAAGACGACGATCACCTCGATCGGCGCCTCATAGTCGTTGGCGAAGATGCTTCGCACGGCTGTGCGAAGCATCTCTGGGCGGCCTCTCGTGGCAATCACCACGCTCACGCCCTGGCCTGCGGCGTGCGGGAATTCGTTCATGGACTTCGCTCGGTTCGGGTTCGGGCGGGCACGTTGCTTCGGGTCAGCAACGCGGTTCTCTCAGAATTCGACAAGTGTAGCGGAGCCGGCGCCCGCTTGCGCCGCGCCTGCTCCTCTCCCAGAACGAGTGCGGCAGCCGCCATGGCGATCGGCAGGCCGCTTGTGGTCACCCCGTAGTACAGGCTCTCGACGCTGATGATCAGCAGAACCGTGTTGCAGGCGAGGCCGAGAGTGTCTCGACGACGAAGGGATCGCACAAAAGCCCAGAGCAGCCATCCGTTGAACGCCAGAACGGCGGGGAAACCATGTGAGAACATCACCATCCAGAACTGGCCCTGGGTGCCCGCCGACGGAGCGCCCTCCGTGTATGAGGGTCTCGGCGCCCCATACCCGAACAGAGGTGACTCGAGTGTGCGCTCGAAGGTCTCCTGATAGAGGTTGCCCCGGTCTTCGGTCGAGCTCGACTCGTCGAGGCGGTTCGTCAGGGCGTCGTCGGCGGGCGAGGCGATGAACGCGATCACGGCGAGAAGACCGATGACCATAAAGGCGATGCTCGCCTTCGCCCTGCCCATGAGCAGCAACCGCAGCACCACGTAGGCGAGTGCGATGGCGAGACCGATGAACATCCCTCGGTTGAGCGTCAGCACCGCGGGAACCACGGACACAGGGATGGCGACGAGCAGCCACCAGTACCGGCGCTCCCCTTTGACCATCAAGAGGTAGGCGATGACCACAGGCATCAGCATCGAATAGGCGTTGCCCCAGCCGTTCGTGTAGAGAAAGGGCGCGCTTGGTCGGGGATCGAGGTCGAGATACGAGTCCGGATTGAACTGCGTCGCCCGGCGGATCACCATCTCGTGAACCAGCTCGTTCGCGAGCAGACCGTCCGGCATCAGATACGCGAGGGGCGTTGTGATCGTCAGCAGCGGAAAGAACACGCCGAGATACCCGCCGGCGACCACAACGAGCCAATAGCCGGTGAGCACCCCCGCGACGTATCGGGGCGTGAGCGACGGGCGGCCGTTATAGACATAGAGAAAGATCACGGTCATCGACACATAGAGCACAGCACGGTAGACGAAGCCGATGAGCCGGCCGCCTGTGTCGATTCCGATCACCGAGAACAGCATCAGGGCGAGAAAGAGCATCCAGATGCCGAAACCGCGCGGAGCCCGCACGTCGCCGCGACGGATGAGCACCACGGCCATAACGACAGCGCCGAGGATGAAGGCGACGTCGCCGATGCCGAGCACCCACCAGAGCGGAACCCCGAGAAAGACCAGGGCGAACGGCCACCGGGGCAATCGGGCGACGGATGCCGATACCGGCCGTCGATCCCGAAAACCGGGCGCTCCCCCCGGATCAGCCTCCTGGGCCGGCACGTCGGCGCCCTCGCCTGACCGTCCGGCACGGAACGACGGGCGGGAGGGGCGCATTTCTCAAGGATCATCCATCCGGGGTCGCCGTGCAAGCCGTCATCGTGCAACCTCTCTGTCGCCATGCCATAATTACGCCAACCGTTCGCGACGGCGAAGAGCCGGCCGGTGAACGTCGAGTTCGCATCAGAGGCGAGACCATCTGATGATGCGACACCGGGGAGGAACTGTTGGCAGAGCAACCGCCTGCGCTGAGTCTCGGGCGATACGCCGCCATTGTCAGACGTCAGTGGAAGGTCATCGTCGCGAGCACTGTGCTCGGAGCGCTCATCGCCGTCGTCTCGTTGCTGCTCGTCGGGCAGAGCTACACAGCTCGAACCGACGTGAACATCAACGTGATCTCAACCGACCCGTTCAACGCGCAACGATCGGCCTCTGGTCTGCTCGACGGCACCACAGAGGCGCAGATCGCCTCGTCGCACGTCGTCGCCGCCACTGTGGCAGATGAACTCGGCTTGAGCGCTGCAGAGCTGCGCTCTTCTCTCGAGGCCACAGTCATCCCAGACGCGACGGTCATCAGAATCAGCATGACGGCCCCGTCCGCGCGCGAAGCTCGCGCGGGCGCCGACGCGATAGCGGAGGCCTACCTGGCCTACCGTTCCGAGCAGGCGGAGCAGCGTCTGAGCGGAATCCTCAGCCGCATCGCCGAGCGGCTCGACGACCTGCAGGAACAGCTCGTCGACGCGAACAGCCGTGTGTCGGCAGCTGTTCCCGGAAGCTCGGAGGCCAATCAGGCGACCAGCGACCGTGACCTGATCCTCATCGAGCTCGACAGCCTTCTCGCACAGAAGACGACGACAGAGTCGATCGACACCTCTGGCGGATCGATTCTCACCTCGGCTGGCGAGAACGAGGTCGCGACGGCGCCATCCCGCACGATCTTCCTCGCCACCGGTGTCTTGGCCGGGTTGGCCGTCGGGCTGCTGCTCGCCTTCGCGATCAACGCCTTCCGCCATCGTGTGCGCGACGCGGGCGACGTCGCCCGCGCAACGGGCATCCGCGTCTTGGCTCAGATTCCGCCTGAAGACGGGTCGGTGCCCGCCACCGGCTCTGTTCTGGATGCGATACGAGTGGCACGCGAACGGATTCTGTCCGTCTCTGAAGCCGCCGGTCGCGTGTTCGCGGTGATAGACGACACCGACGGACACAACGTCTCGCTCGCGGCCGTCAATCTGGCCGCGAGCTTCGCCGAGGCCGGCCAGCCGACCAGGCTCGTGGTGCCTGGTGCGTCAGCCGAGCTCGAGACCCGGGTCTCGAGCGCCGTTGCAGCGCTCGAGCATCTCGAATTCATCGCGGTCGCCGATTCCCAGGCAGCGCCGGATGCCGGCAGGCACGTGATGACCGATGAGCTCCGTGGGCTGCTCGACGCCGACGGCGGGCGTTCGCACGACGCGCTCACGGTTCTGGTGCTGCCGAAGGACAGTGACCGATCGAGCCGCGTGGCCGCCGCCCGGCTCTCTGACGCGCTCGTTCTCATCGCCGAGCTGGATCGGAGCGAAGCAGGTCGGCTCGAGACCGAGATCGACGACCTGCTTGAGGTCGGCGGCGTCTTTCTCGGCGCTCTCGTCGTGCATCGATCAGCGGCCGAGACCCCGTCAGCGCGACCGTCTGTCACGCACGAATCCCCCGAGACCTCTGCTCCCCCGCGCCCTGAGAAGCCCCGCAAGCCCACGGCAACATCGCCGAAGCCGGCCCCGCCCACCAAGAATCCACGATGACCACGACTGATCCCGACAGAGGAATCGTCGTCGGAGTGCCCGTCGATGCCGTCACGATGGATGCCGCCGTGCAGACGATCATCGGCTGGACATTCGACGACGCGGCGCCCCGCGTCGCCATCGGAGTCAACGCACACGTGTGCAATCTCGCGGCGACCGATCCCCGGTTCCGAGCGATTCTGAGCAGGGCGGACCTTGCCTACGCCGACGGGCAGTCGGTCGTCTGGGCGTCGAAACTGCTCAAGACCCCGGTCCCCGAGCGCCTCGCGACGACCGACCTGGTGTTCCCCCTGATGGCGGCGTGCGAGAAAGAGGGAAAATCGGTGTTCCTCTTCGGAGGCAGACCGGGCATCCCCGAGCTCGCGGCGGAACGCCTGACCGAAATCCACCCCTCGCTCAGGATCGCGACCCACCACGGATACGTGCAGCACGACCAGGTGCCCGACCTGCTCGCCGCGATCGCGGACCACCGGACCGACGTGCTCCTGGTGGGGCTCGGCGACCCGCTGCAGCAGGAGTGGATCGCCGAGCACCGCCATGAGGTCAGCGCATCGGCGATCTTGAGCTGCGGCGGCCTCTTCGACTGGACGAGCGGTGCCAACAGACGTGCCCCGGCATGGATGATCAGGGCCGGGCTCGAATGGCTCTGGCGCCTGCTGATCGAACCGCGGCGCCTCGCGAAGCGTTACCTGATCGGGAACCCGGCGTTCATCGCGAGGCTGGGGATGCAGTACCTGCGCATGTCGCGACAGGCGCGGTAGTGGCGAACGGGCAGGGCGACGCCGCGCACGAATCGAAGGCGCTGGCGCAGAGCGGGGCACTGAGTTTCGTGGGCGCGGCGGCGAGCGCGATTCTGGGCTTCGCTCTCACTGTTGTGCTCACGCGATCCTTCGGCGAGTCGGGCGCAGGGGTGGTGATGCAGGCGATCGCCGTGTTCACGATCACCCTGAGCCTCGCCAAGCTCGGCATGGATTCCGTCGCTGTGTGGCTGCTGCCGCGCCTCGCCCACAGCGACCCCGCGCTCATTCGTGGTGCCCTCGCGCAGATCATCGGATTCTCGCTCGCCGGCGGGCTCATCGGCGGAGCGGTGATCGTGATCGGCGGGCAGCACATCGGCCACGATCGAGCCGTCGGCGATGCGGTCAGTGCTGCAGGCTGGTTTCTGCCGGCGGCCGCCGTGCTCATGGCTGCGCTCGCTGCCACGCGAGGCCTCGGGGGAATCGGAGCATACGTCGCCATCGGCAGCATCGGCCTGCCGCTCATCAGAATCGCTGTCGTCGCCGGCATAGCCGTTCTCGGCGGCACCCTCACATCCGCCGCCCTCGGCTGGGCAGCGCCGACGGCGATCATGGCTCTTGCCGCCCTGCTTGTGGTGTGGATCCTGCTCAGAGGCCACGAAGCCGCCGCGGGCACAGCCGGCCCGTTCCGCTCAGATCGCGAGCTGTTCACCCGGGTGAGACGCTATGCGGTGCCACGCACCATCTCTGCCGGACTGGAGCAGTCCATCCTCTGGCTCGACGTGCTGATCGTGGGCTGGATCCTCGGTTCCGCCGCTGCGGGTGTCTATGGCGGCGCGAGCCGCTTCGTCGCCGCCGGACTCATCGTCGACACGGCGCTGCGGGTTGTGGTCTCCCCTCGGTTCAGCACCCTCTTGCACCAGGGCCGGATCGCAGACGTCGAGAAGCTCTATCAAACCGCCGCGCGCTGGCTCGTCATCTTCAGCACGCCGATCTACCTTATGCTCGCGATCTTCGCGCCGGTCGTGCTCAGCTGGCTCGGCCCGGGCTTTGACGCTGGCGCCGTCGCGCTCGCCGTGCTGAGCGCCGGTGCGATCGTCACCTTCGCGGCCGGAAACATCCATTCCGTGCTTCTGATGAGCGGGCGCAGCGGCTGGGCCGCCTTCAACAAAGGTGTGGTGCTGGTGATCAACGTCGTCGGCAACGTCGCGCTCATCCCGGTCATCGGAATAACGGGCGCTGCCGTCAGCTGGGCGATCAGCATGCTCGCCGACGCCGCGCTCGCAACGGTGCAGGTGCGCCGCTTCGTCGGCATACGCACAGACCTTCGCGGAATCGGGTACGCGCTGCTGGTTCCCGTTGTGTCGATAGGTGTTCCAGCCATCGCCCTGAGGCTCTGGCTGGGCGCGACCGGTGCGGCTCTGGCGATCTCGATCGGGATCGGCGCTGTGCTGTTCGTCGTCTGGTGCGTTCTCGACAGACGTCGCCTGCACCTCGTGGATCTGATATCCCTCGTCCGACGGCGTGGAACCACGACATAGTCTTTCGGACGACATCTTGCATAGACAAGCGTCTGGTGTATGATGATGCCACCTGCCGTCTCTGACGGATCGGAACGAGACCCGAAATCACCGTTCCGGTGCTTACCCGCCTGATCACCTGTAAACCCGAAATGCAGGACACCATGACGAGCCATTCGCGCTCGGAGCATTCGGCGACCCCACCGACTGCTCCATCAACGACTCCCTCCCGCCCATCGCGCCGTGGGGCGCGTTGGCGACCCCTCATCTGGCTGGTCTCTGCCGCCGGTGTGATCGCCGTGGTCATCGCGGTGTGGTTCAGCGTCGGCCCGGGCACGGCGACGAGTGGCTCCGGCCCCGCCGGCGGCCCAGCGGACGCTTCAGCCACTGCGCCGCCCGCGCCGACGAGCACTGTGGCGGCCGCGCCCGGCGATCTGACCGAAGAAGACGCCGAGCAGACCCTCGCTGTCTTCTTGACAGCGCTGTCCACAGCAGACGTCACGGCAGACGATCTCACAGCACTCAGCGGGGTAGCCGGTGAGGCCATGCTCGAAGAGATTCGCGCCGAGCGCCTCGAACTCGAGGTGAACGGATGGACGATCGAGGGCGAATCCGTTCTCGAGTCCGTGACGATCACGGGCGTCGACGACGGCGCCGTTCCACCCACGGTCACCGCGCTCGCCTGCGTCGACTCGAGCACCGTCACGATCCTCGATCACGGCGGAAACCCGATCTCGGCCGACGGGCCCAGCTCACCACGGGCACTCAACCTCTTCACCCTGACCTTCGAAGACTCACTGTGGAAGGTGACCGCGCGCACCTTTCCAGACGACCCCACCTGCTGACCCTGCACACACTTCACCGCTCCCGAACCCAAACCCGCGCACCCGAAGCCCTCACCCCCCGAGCCCCTCACACATTGGACCCGACAGTGACGTTCTTGCCCCTCGCCCGCCCCGCACAGACCGCAAGCGCGACCGTGACGATCGCCCTCATCGCGGGTCTCGTCGTCGGTTCGCCGATCGCAGCCACCGCTGCGCCCGAGACGGGCGCGCCCGACGGTCTCGGCGTGCAGAGCGCGGCGGCGTCGTGCTGGGAGATCGTCCAGAACGACCCGGACGCACCGAGCGGGATCTATTGGCTTGTCACTCCGGAACTCGGCGCCCCCGAACAGTTCTACTGCGACCAAGAGACCGACGGCGGCGGATGGGTGCTCGTCGGCCGGGGCCGCGAGGACTGGAGCACAAGCAACGAGGGATACGGCACTCCTGCCCAGGTGCGCGATGTCGTCACGGGACCAGCTGCCTTCGCCCCACGCCAGCTCTCCTCGGCAAAGATCGACGCGCTCCTGAACGGAGAAGGTGTGTCGTCGCTCGACGACGGCATCCGCCTGCACCGCGCCACGACAGCAGACGGCTCGAGCTGGCAGGACGCCACCTTCACCTTCGCATCGCCGCGCGACGACTGGTCGTGGATGTTCGACAACGAGCAGCGCATAGCCAGCTGGCGGGTCGGCACGAGAACGGGAACCGGCGGGAGCACAAGCAGCTTCGGCTATGGCAGCGCACTCCAACGCGTGCAGACGACCACCGGCTCCGCTCAGGGATGGATGTACGGCTTCGGTTTCGGCACATCGTCGCGAGGAACGAACGACGCACAGAGTTATCTGTGGGCACCGTCATCGACGGCGGGCAATCCCCGGCCCTTCACGCAGGTGTTTCTGCGCCCCACGCTCTCGTCGTCCGAGGTCTTCACGGCCATTCCCGACTCCGGCACACCGGCGACGGCCCAGCAGGCCGTCGCCGAGAGTTTCGCCCAGCCCACGTCGTGGGGCGTCGCCGGTCTCGGCGCCGGCCCGAGCAGCCTCGAGGGGAGCAATGAGGTGTCGGCGTTCACCGAGTCGAACGGCGTCGTCTATGTGGGGGGAAACTTCAGATACGTGCAAAAGACCTCTGGCGGCGGCAGCCGCGTGGAGCAGTCCTACCTCGCCGCGTTCGACGTCGCGACAGGCGAGTGGATCTCGTCATTCCGGCCGACGTTCAACAATCAGGTCAAGGCTCTGACCACCCTGCCAGACGGCCGCGTCGCCGTCGGCGGCTATTTCACACAGGTGAACGGCCAGCCCGTCGCCGGCCTCACCGTGCTCGAACCGTCGACCGGGGCGACCGACACGACCTTCACAGGCCGCCTGCTCAACTACTTGAGCGGCGGTGTTCCCATCGTGCGCACCCTCGACGTGCAAGACGGCTGGCTCTACGCCGGAGGCAGCTTCACGCACGCCACCGGCGGGAGCGAGACGCGCGAGATCTACTCGCGTTCGGGGACAAGGCTCTCGGCGACCGATGGCACACCAGACCCGAGCTGGAATCCCTCGTTCAACGGCACGGTGATGTCACTCGATGCTGCAGCCCAGAGCGATCGTGTCTATTTCGCGGGGTTCTTCACATCGTCGAACGGCACATTCACCGACAAAGGAGCAGCGCTGAGCACAACCGGTGCCACCGCCCTCGACTGGGCTGTGCAGTTCTCGAATCGCGACGGCGATCGACAGGGTTACCAGCAGACGGTCGAAGAGGCCGGCGGCCAGGTCTGGCTCGGCGGCTCTGAGCACATGCTCTTCAGCTACGGTCGTGACGCCTTCGACCTCGCCAGCACGAACATCACCAAATCGGGCGGCGACTTCCAGGCCATCGACGCTCGAGACGGCGTCCTCTATGCCGGCTGCCACTGCTTCCACACGACCTACAGCGGCGCGTCGAAATGGGGCAGCATCGGCACCTCGTGGACCCAGGCATCCAAGATCAACTCCGTCGGCGCCTGGGATGCCGCGACGGGCGAATACCTGCCGGCATTCAGCCCGATGCTCAGCTCGCGGAACGGTGCCGGAGCGTGGGCGATCTTCGTCGACTCGACAGGCACCACGTGGGTGGGCGGCGACTACAACGCATCGGTACGTGCCGGATTCGTCAAGCAGTGGTCTGGAGGGTTCGCCCGGTTCGCGGCGCGCGACGCCCAGCCACCGAGCACACCGGCCGGCCTCGCGGCGTTCACCGACGGCACCGACGTCACCCTGAGCTGGGATGCCGCAACAGACGACAGCGGAGCGGTGAGCTATGAAGTGCTTCGCGACGATCGTGTCGTCACGACGTCGTCGGCGCTGAGCGCCTCCATTCCAGCTGCAGGCGACGACGCCCGGTACTTCGTGCGGGCGGTGGATGCTGCGGGCAACCGCTCGGCGAGCACCGCGGGAACGACGGCGACTTCTGCCATCCCAGGCGGAAGCGGAAACCCGGTGCTCATCTCGGCCGGAGCCGGCGAATGGTCGTACTGGTACAAGACCGATGCTCCTGGCGAGGGCTGGACGAGTGCGCAGTTCGATGCGTCCGCATGGCAGACCGGAACCGCTCCGATCGGCTGGGGGCACTCGAGCATCGCCACACTCCTCGACGCCCCCGCACCGAAACCCCTCACCTCGTATTACCGCAAGACCTTCGACGTCGCTGATGCCGGTGCCATCGCATCCGTCACGCTCACAACACGTGCCGACGACGGAATCGTCGTCTATGTCAACGGAACCGAGGTCGGCAGGGCGAATCTCGATGACGGGCCCGTCACACACGGCACCTATGCGAATGCGGCGGTGTCGTCGAGCCAGGCCGCCACGAACCCGCTGAGCTTCGACGTCAGCGGAGCACTGCTCACGACCGGGACGAACATCATCACTGCAGAGGTGCATTCCAACTACCGCAGCACCCCGAGCGCGAGCTTCGATCTGGCGGCGACAGCCGTCTTCGGTCAGCAGCCGCAATCGGAGCCTGAGCCTGAGCCTGAGCCCGAACCGGAACCAGACCCCGAACCAGACCCCGTGGGGGCCACGCCGCTGGTCGCTGAAGGGGCACAGTGGGCGTACCTGTTCCAAGCGGATGCTCCTGCTGCCGACTGGAATCAACCCGCTTTCGATGCGGCTTCATGGCCGACCGGCCCGGCCGCGTTCGGGTGGGGAACCAGCCAGACGATCGTGACGCCCCTCACCACGTCGGTGACTCCGAAGCCATCGTCCGTGTACTTCCGCACCACATTCGACCTCGCGGCCGACGCCGTGCCGGCGGGCGGCATCCGGCTGAGCACATTTGCCGACGACGGCATCCTCGTGTTCGTGAACGGCGTCGAGGTCGGTCGCTCCAACCTCATCGACGGCACGATCACCCACAACACCTATGCGAACAGCGCACCGAACACCACAACGGCGAGAGCGAACCCGGTCTCATTCGACGTGGACCCAGCACTTCTCACGCCCGGTGCGAATGTGATCGCCGTGCAGGTGGTCTCCAATTACCGCAGCAGCCCCAGCGTGAGCTTCGATCTCTCGGCGACGGCACTCTGATGGCCGAGTCACGCACCGCGCCGGCCGTGAAGCGGAGCTTCACCTCTGCGCTGCATGGTCTCGAACAGGCACAGAAACCGGGCGAGGGCGTGCCCGCATACACACGCTGGGTCAATAGAAGACTCGCCCGGTTCGCTGCCGCAGCGGCCCACAGCATGGGGTGGTCGGCCAACACGGTCACCGCGATCAGCGCCCTGTTCTCGCTCGGCGCGATTGTGCTTCTCCTCACCGTGCCACCCGCACCTCTGGTCGGTGTGGCGATCGCCGTGCTGTTCGCCATCGGCTATGTGCTCGACTCCGCCGACGGCCAGGTGGCCCGCCTCGGCGGGGGCGGAAGCCGCGCGGGAGAATGGCTCGACCACGTTGTGGATGCCATCCGTACCCCGGCCATCCATCTCGCCGTTCTCGTCGGTGCCATGCGGGCTGAGGCGCCGGTCTGGCTGCTCGGCGTCGCCCTGCTCTACACGCTTGTGAGCGTCGGGCAGTTCATGAGCCAGATTCTCGGCGAACAGCTGCGCCGCGCCGACGGGCTGCCGCAGGCACCGGCCACGGGTGGAGCGCTCCGGTCGGTCCTGCTGCTGCCGAGCGACATGGGAACCCTCTGCTGGGTGTTCGCGCTCTGGGGTTTCGCCCCCGTGTTCGCCGCGGCGTACACGGCGCTCTTCGCCGTCAACGCGCTGCACAGCGCGCTCTCGATGAGACGGCGCTACCGCGAACTCAGCGCTCGCTGAGCGCCGGCCTCCGGCTCGATGGTGCATCGGGCGAACGGCGGGCCTTGACCACAACAGGGGCGGGCAGAGCGACGGAGTTCGGCGGAAGATCTTGCATGAGCACCACATTCGGTGCCACCCTGCTGCCTCGCCCGACCCGAACTGAACCGACCACAACAGCGCCGGCGCCCAGTTCGACGCCGTCTTCGATCACCGGGCAATCGTCGTTCTCGCGACGATTGCCGATCGTCACCCCCTGGCGAAGCATGACGCCGGCGCCGATGACCGCGTGAGGGTTGACCACCACGCCCACACCGTGCCGAAGGCGGAGCCCGGGGCCGACGCGCGTGCTGGCGGGGATCTCGATCCCCAGCATCCACTCGCTGATGACCTTGTAGAAGCTTCCGACGATGAGGTGACCGAGACGGCCGACGCCGCGCTTGGAGCGCCAGTACTGAGCGCTGCGGAACAACATGAGCACAACCCTGCTCTTCGGATAACCGCGATTGGCCGCCCAGTCGGCCCGGCACAGCGCAGCCCACTCGGCACGGGTCGAGGCACGTGCTGTCGTCGGGAGAGAAACGTTGTTCATCTCATCGCCGCTTCCGCCTGCGCCTGACTCGCGGGCGCCTGGTTCGTGAGGGCGTCTAGCGCGCGGCGAAGAGCTGTGCTCGACGTGCTCATGGTGTAGGGAAAGTAGACGACCTGCACGCCGACGGCGGCGAACTCACGCTCGAGCCGACGGCCTTTCTCGGTGCCTTTCCAATCGTCGCCCTTGAAGTACACGTCGAACCGCACTTTCTCCCACGTCTCGAGCTTGTCTTCGACAGTTTCGGCCACTGCTTCGTCGACAAAGCTGATGTGGCGCACGATCTCGAGACGTTCGCTGATCGGCACGACCGGAAGCCGCCCTTTCGTCAGCAGCAGCATCTCGTCTGAGACGACGCCGGCGATCAGGTAATCGCATTTGCTCCTGGCGTGTTTGAGGATGTTCAGGTGCCCGATGTGAAAGAGGTCGAAGGCACCACCCGCGTACCCCACTCGTTTCTGATGAGGCCGTTCGCCGATGCCCATCAATACGCTCCAGCCGGTCTCACAACCGTTTTGAAAGTGCGCCAGATCAGCATGAGGTCGCCGGTGAGCGACCAGTTCTCGACATAGTAGAGGTCGAGCCGCACACTCTCTTCCCAGCTCAGGTCGGAGCGCCCGCTCACCTGCCACATACCGGTGATCCCCGGTTTGATGAAGAGTCGGCGGTTGACGTGATCCTCATATCCCTCGACCTCTCGTGGAAGCGGAGGGCGGGGACCGACGAGGCTCATGTCGCCGCGAAGCACGTTCCAGATCTGCGGCAGCTCATCGAGTGAGTACTTGCGCAGCACTCGACCGACGCGTGTGACGCGCGGGTCGTCGCGCATCTTGAAGAGCTGGCCGGCGCCCTCGTTCTGCGCCAGCAACGCCGCGAGCTCCTGCTCTGCGGTGACGACCATCGAACGGAACTTGAAGATGCTGAACGAACGCCCGTTTCGGCCGACACGTTCCTGACGAAACAGAACCGGCCCGTCGCTGTCCATTTTGATCGCAATGGCGATGGCGAGCAGCAGGGGAATCAGCACCACGATGCCGAGCGACGAGGCGACGATGTCGAACGCGCGCTTCATCACATGCTTGGTGCCGTCGAACGTGGGGATCTCCACCTGGATGAGTGGCAATCCCTCGACGGGACGAAAATGGATGCGGGGGCCGGCGACATCCGTCAGCCGACTCGACAACACCAGTTCCGTCGCTGTGCCCTCGAGCTGCCAGCTGAGCGTGCGGATGTAGTCGCTGCCCACGCTCGGCTGGCCCGCGACGATGACCGTGTCGGCGCCGACGCGCGCGGCGCCCTCTGCGGCGTGCTCGACATCTGAGACGACGGGGATGCTGCGGCCCGCAGCCGAGAGGGCATCGGTTTCGAATCGCTCGAGCGCCACGCCGACCACGTGGTAGGCGGCTCCAGACTTCTCAGCGATCTGCCTGATCGCATACTTCACTTCGTCCCGTTGTCCTACAACAAGCGCCCGCGAGAGGTAGTGGCCGTACCTGCGCTGGTTCAACAGCCACTTTCGCCACAACCAGCGCCCGAGCAGCAGGCCGACGACGCCGGCTGGAAGCGTCACAAGCGGATAGCCGCGAGCTGCGTGGACGTCGATCATCAGAAAGTAGATCGTCGGAACCAGGATCGCGAAGGTGGTGGCCACCGCGACCCGTTTGTATTCCTCTGCGCCAGACCCCACCACGTGGGACATCCGGCTGTGCGCGATGGCGAGGGCTGCGGTCCAGAAGACCGCGATCGTGAGGGGCACGAGAACCAGCTCGACGCGTGAACGTGCAGTTGCGGGCGAGAACCCGACCGCCGCCAGCTGGGTGAGACACACGACCAGGAGCGTGACAACGATCACCGAGAGGTCGGTGACGATGAGCTTCGCGCGGTATCGTCTCGCCCAGAGCATGCCCGACGCAACGGAGTCGACGGAGCTCGCTGAGTTTGCTGAACTCGCTGAGCTCGCTGAGGCGTTGCGCCGATCTGTGTCGTATCGCGTGTAGCGCGCAGAGACAGGAAAGTCGAACGATTGAGAAGACGCGCTGAACTGGCTCATCGCTGTGTCCTGCGGGCGAGCTGCACGTGTGCATTCACGTCGGCTGGATTCAGATCGGCGGCGGTGAGACGTTGAGACGGGGTCCGGTGAGTGGAGGTCTGGAAAAGGGGTCGGCGAACGGGCCGACGTTTCATCGGTGACATAGCTACCTGAATTTCGGGTCTACAGGTGTTCTGAACAGGGGTAAGCACACCTCGAGCACCTGCATCCCACGCGCGTCGGGTGACACACGTCGGGCTGGGGTGAGGGCCGGTGAGGCGATGCGGGGTCGGGTTCTGCCGCTCGGGTCAGCGATGGCTCGGGTGACGCGCGCGAGGGCGCTATCGGGGGCCGGGTCGGGTAACACCGGAAGGCAAAACGGGGTCGGGTTAGAGCATTTTCGGGTACGCGTCGCGTCGGGTTCTCCGCGGAGCGAAGCGGCGGGTTCGGGAAAACCTGCCGTGCGATGCATTCGCTCTCGGGTAAAAGCGAACGCGGAACCTCTGGATCCGAATTGCGGGAAACAATACGGGTCACTGAGGTGTATTTCGGGTTAACCATTTAATATACACGCCAGCGACGCCGCTCGCATACCACTATTCGCTCCGTTTGAGCGAAATCACCCCCGTACTGGGGGCGACGAGTTGGTTTCGGGGGCTCGAGCTACCTGTTCGTGTGAACGCGTCGTACGTTTCCGTGAGCTGGTGTTTCTGTGAGCTGGCGTTTCCGCGAGCGGACGTTTCCATCAGTGGAGGTTTCCGCGAGCGGACGTTTCCGTCAGCTGGTGTTCCGCGAGCGGACGTTTCTGTGAGCTGAGGTTTCGTCAGCGGACGTTATCCGTGAGCGGACGTTTCCGTCAGCTGACGATCTGGTGAATAGCTGTGCAGAGAGTTGCTCCGGCCGCCCTTCGCGCAGGATACTGAGCCTGACCGGGAAGGCCTGGCCGATCGCTATGTTGTGCGACGCCGCGGGAGGTGTGATGACAGTGGTCAACGATGTTCCAGACGAGGTTGCGCGGCTCTTTCACGCTGCGAAGGCGAAACCCGTTCTGCGTGAGGCCTACCGTGCCTCATCGGGCTGGCAACCCGTCGCGCGCGCACCTCTCACCACAGATCTGTGCATCTCGCTCTACAACGACGGTTTCACCCGGGTTCGCGCACGCTGGCGCTTCACAACGCGCGACATCACCTTGAAACCGCTCGTCGAGAAGCACATCGGTCCACGCCGTTCGACCTGGCAGCCGTGACCAGTTCTCGTCACCTGCGGCGCGGGTTCACGCCACCGGTGTAGCGAGTTCACGCCACCGGTTCAGCGCTGATCACGCGGCAGAGAGTGGTCTTCGCTCACCCCGAAGGCGGCGTCCCTCCGAGTTGGCGTGCACAGCTTCGGAGATCCAAGTGCGAAGTGTGCAACACGCCGGCCCGAGAGCCTGGAGAGGGGTTTTCTCCGAAGTTGTGCACGGCCTCCAGCGGGTCTCGACAAGCTCGACCACCGACAGGCTCGACCACCGACAGGGCTCGACCGACCCGACAGGGCGCGACGCTAGTCCTGACCGGCAGTCACTCTCACGAGGTCGGCGACGACATCCGCCAGCTGACCGGTCTTCGCGAGCACGTCACGCTGACGCCTCGACCCTGTTCCCCGCGTCAGGACCTGTTCGATCTGCGCTTCGACCAAGGCCTCGTCACCGTTGCCGCGCAGGGCGTCTCGCACGTGGTCCACGAGCGAAGCGATCACCTCTCGCGCCGGACGGGGTTTCATCGACACCGCGTCGAGCAGATCGCCCTCGACTCCGTAACGACCGGCCTGCCAGTTGGCGAAGCGCAGCATGGCTGTGGGGACGGGCGCAGGCGGCGCCCCGGCCGCCCATGCATCGGATGCCGTGTCGACAAGCGCCCGGCACAGGGCGGATATCAGCACCGCGTCGTCCACCTCGGGGCACACGTCCGCCACACGAATCTCCACGGTCGGATAGTGCGACGACAGGCGAGCATCGAAATACAGCATCCCCTCGTCGAGGATCACCCCGGACTGCAGCATCGAATCGACCAGTGCGCGATACTCGTTTGCAGACCCGAACACGTCCGTCGGCCCGGCGGTCGGCCATCGAATCATCGCCTGTGAGCGAAAACTCGCATAGCTTGTGTCGTGCCCCCGCCAGAACGGCGAGTTCGCGCTGAGCGCCACCAGCGTGGGCAGCCAGTTGCGAACGCGGTCGAGCACACCCACGCCCTCGTCGGCCGACTCGATCGCCACGTGCACGTGACACGCGCAGGTCAGCTGCTCGCTGGCGGTCAGGCCGAAATGCTCAGCCATCCGTTTGTACCGTTCGTCAGGCATGATGCGCGGTTCGACGGGCATCGGCGACGTGCCGGATGCCACCACTCGCGCCCCCGCATCACGTGCGGCCTCGATCGCCCGCTTTCGCCACACCCTGATGTCGTCGCCGAGCGCCGACATCAGGGTGTGCGGCGGAGTATCCGTTTCAAGCTGCTGCTGCTGAAGTTCATGCTCGAGCGAGCCCCCCGGCCTCTGCGGGCTGGTCTTGTCGTCTGCCGTGACGGCATCCCGCAGGATCCGACGCGCCACAGAGCGCGGACGACCGCTCTCAGCGCTCACCAGCAGAAGCTCTTCTTCGACGCCAACGGTTCGCATGGCTCCAGTGTGTCAGGGGGTACCCTACTTCGCGAGCGGGTTTGCTCCCAGCAGCGGAATCGGGTTGGGTGGAGGCAGCCCGCCGCGAAGGAGGACCATCATCTGCCGCTTGCTCGGATACGTGACCAATCGCCCGATCTCGCTGGTCGATGTGCTCGGACGCGAGGGATTCGACGAGTTCACGTCGCTGACCTCGGTGCACGGCGACGGATGGGGCATGGCGTGGCAAGACCCGAGCGATCACAGCACCCGCACGGTGACATCGCCGCAAACCGCTGTACTCGACGCAGACTACGCCGATCTCGCCGCGCGGCCGCTGGGATCCGCCGGCTTTGCGCACCTGCGCTGGGCGACGGCAAGCCTGGCGGTGAAGCCCGAGAACACACATCCGTTCAGCCACAACGGATACGCCTTCGCCCACAACGGCAACCTCGCTCCGATCAGCAGGCTCGACGAGCTGCTGACGGATTCCACCCGCGCACGTCTGAAGGGAGACACCGACAGCGAGCGATACTTCCACTACGTGCTGCAGTGCATCGAAGAGTACCGGGACGAGGCTGAAGGTGTGACGCGTGCGCTGGACAGGCTGGTGCGGGAGTTTCCGAACGCGAGCCTCAACGCGCTGATGCTGACGCCCCACAGCATGTTTGCGATCCACATCAACAGCAGGGTGGATTCGCCCCGCAAAGAACTGCGCGCACTGTTCGAGACTGAAGACGCACTGCCCGCGAGGCACACCACCGAGTACTACGCGATGGACTACAAGATCACCGACGACGCCGTCTATGTCATCTCGAGCGGCGTCGACACCCAGGGGTGGGACGACGTGCCCCCCGACAGCGCCGCGATGATCGATCTCACCACTCGCGAAATCACCCGACTGCATCCCGTCGCGCTCGGGTAAGGCTGCCCGGGCTGCCGGGTGCCGGGCCGCGGGCTACCGGGTCTGCGGGCTACCGGGTCTGCGGGTGGGCGGGCCTGCGCCGGCCGGGCCTGTCGAGACCTGCTCCGCCCCGGCGGCCGACCCGTCTCGAGACCCGCTCAGTCCGTTCCGGGCCTCAGAGGGGGATTGGAAGCCGGCGGGTTGGAGGCCGCTGGGTTGGAGACCGCTTCCGTGCCGGCGGCCTCCACTCGTGCCCCTCTCCCAACCGATTCTTGCCCCTCGTTACTTTGTTCGTGCCTGCTTTGGAGTGATCCTGGTGGGTGTTGGCCTGCTGGGTCCGGCATGATCGTT